>CAYUAH010000007.1:0-31813 GCA_964442375.1 uncultured Hydrogenophaga sp.
GCTTCAACCCCGACTGGGTGATCACCTGGAACCTGTCCGCCATGCACGTGGTGGCAGCGCGCGAAATGAAGCGCAACGGCATCCCCATGGACAAGCTGATCAGCGTGAACTGGTTCAACGAGGTGGACATCGCCAACATCGGCGCCGCCGACGCCAAGGGCATGAAGCGCGGCACCAACGTGGCCGGCGGCCAGGACCATGCGCTGGTCAAGCAGATCATTGCCGACCTGTACGACAAGGGCAAAGGCAACGGCGAGCGCAAAAACCTGCAGGACGTGTACTACAACACCGGCCTGGCCATGTACTCGGTGGCCTTTGAAGGCGTGCGTGCGGCCATCAAGGCCGGTGGCCGGCCGCTGACCCCCGCCAAGATCAAGACCGGCCTGGAGAGCCTGCGCAACTTCGACGCCAACGGCTTGCTGGCCCCGGTGACCGTGACCGCGCAAGACCACGGCGGCGGCGGCAAGACCCGCATCGAGATGTGGGACGGCGCCAAGTGGGTGCCGCAGTCGGACTGGATCTCGGCCTACAACGACGTGGTGATGGAGGTCGTGAAAAAGGAATCCGCCGAGTTCGCCAAAACAAACAAGTGAAGTGCCACCTTGGGGCCGTGCCGGTCTGGCGCGGCTCCAGGGTCAGTCGGCCAGGGGATCAACGTCGCCTTCGGCGTCGCCACCATCGTCCAGCGCCTGCATGTTATCCAGAATCTTGAGCAGGTAGTGCACGGTGTGCACGATGTCGTTGGTGGAAAAGTCTTTCAACGCCAGGTCGTAGTAGTCGCGTATCTTGGGCAGCGCGAAATTGAGCCAGACCTCGCGGCCGTTGTCGGTCATCTGGATCAGACGCGAGCGCCGGTCGCTGGGGTCGGCGGCACTCACCAGGTGGCCAGCGCGTTCCAGCCGCCCGATCACGCCGGCGAGGTTTTGCCGGCTCACCATGAGGTAGCGGGCCAGGTCGCCCAGCTTCATGCCGCCCTCCACCTGCGGCCGCGACAGGGCGCCCAGCACCGCCCACTGCTGCGTGGTCAGGCCTTCTTCTTCAATGGCCCGCGACCCGGTTTTGTGCAGCATGTTGGCGCACTGGTACAAACGGAAAAAGAGGCGGTTGGCCAGCTCCGTTCGCATTTCCTGGGCTTCACTCATCGCGTGTTTCCTTGTGGTTCACGGTGGGCCGCAGGTTTAAAAAACCTTCGCGTGCGCCACACCGGCACACATATTGACATACCTGCAGCCGCCCGACGCAAGCCTGCGAACCGCATCAGCCCAGCACGCGCTGCACCGTCCACAGGCTGCCCACCACCACGATGGCCAGCGAGCCGCCGACCACCACCACCCAGCGGTAGAAGGCGGTGTGGCGCAACCACCAGGCGAGCGCAAAAAACACCCCCACGATGGCCAACTGGCCGAGTTCGACCCCAAGGTTGAAGCCACCCAGCGCGATGGCGAGTTGCGCGGCGGGCAGGCCCAGGTCCAGCAGCACGTTGGCGAAGCCAAAGCCGTGGATGAGGCCGAACACGAAGGCCAGCCGCCAGCGCCGCACAGAAAACCAGCCCAGCAGGTTGTTGAGCGCGGCCAGCACCACCGAGACGGCGATCACCGGCTCGATGAAGCTGGCCGGCGGCTCCACCCAACGCAGCACCGACAGGCTCAGGGTGATCGAATGCGCCACAGTGAAGGCGGTCACGACCGCCAGCACCTCCATGAGGGCCGGGCGCAGCCTCGGCTCGGCATGCCAGTGCGTGACCCAGCGTCGCGCTGGCACCAACGGTGCCAGCACCAGCAGGCTCAGCAGGAACAGGATGTGGTCCACGCCTATCCAGATGTGCCAGACGCCTTCGACGACGTAGCGGCCCAGCACCTCGGCGGCGGACAGCTTGGCGGTGGACAGCGCCACCTGGGGCCGCTCGGGGCTGAGGATGGCGCTGCTCTGCACCCGGGGCAGGTCCACGCGCAGCAAGGCGCGGTGCAGGTTGTCGCGCTCGAACAGCAGGGTGTACGAGAGGTTCAGACTCTGGTCACTTTCGAGCACACCCGGCGGGCAGTTCACGCGCCATTCGCTGCTGAGGTAGATGCCGTCGGCGCGTTCGCTGGCCTGGGCGTCAATGGGGTCCAGCACACACGCTGCGGCCCGGCTGCCCACGCGCAGGCCCTGCGCCAGCCAGGCCAGCACTTCCGCACTGCGCGCGCCAACCTCGGACCACACCACCTGCCCGTCGCGGTCGGTGTCGAGATCGAACACCACGTCGATGTCGCGCAGGTGCAGATCGGCACGCAACACGGTCGCACCGTCGCGCTCGCTCAGCACCAGATAGCTGTTGCTGCTGGAATGCGCCCCGGCGCTGTTGACGCTCAAGCACATCAGCAGGCACAGCCAGACACGGCAACAAGCCGTCCACACATGGGTGGGTGTCATGGTCATGAACGGCCCAGCGCGGCCTTGAGTTGCTGGGCCAGCGCCGCCAGCGCCGGTTCGGTGTAGCCGGTGCGGGCCATCCAGTCGAGCACGGGTTCGGCGGCCTTCGGCTGTTGGAGCTTGAGCGCCGCCTCGACCAGCAACACCGCGTCAGGCGGTTCGTTCTGGGTCTTCCAGTTGGCCACCGCCAGCGCCAGGCCGGCGGCCACGTCCTGCCCAAAGCGGATCAGGTAGATCATGCGCGGCCGCTCGATCAGTTCGTCGCCCCGCTCGGCCTGGCTGCCCGTGCGCTGCTTCACCAGCGCGGCCAGGCGCGCAGTGTCACCGTCGCCCAGACCCTGGCTGGCCAGCAGTTGCTGCACCAGCAGGGCATCGCTTGGCGTGGCCTGGGGGTTGGGGCCAGCGGCCAGGCGCTTGGCATCGGCATACCGGCGCTGTTCGTTGAGCAGCTCCACCAGCGCCAGGCGCACCGCGTGGGCACGTGGCTGCTGCGCCAGGTGGCGCTCCCACACGGCAATGGCGCGCGCGGGCTGCCCAGCGGCACGCCAGGCCTCGCCCAGGTGAAAACGCAGCCAGTCCTGCGAGCCGCTGTCGGCAAATTCGGGCCGCTTCACCGCCTGCTCCAGCAAGGCCGCGCTTTCGGCCGCTCGCCCCGTGCGGTACATCAGCACGGCAGCACACGCCTGGCCCTCGCCGGCACCAAAACGCTGGGCCATGGTGTTGCAGTCCTGGCGGGCCGCGTCCATGTCGGACACCAGCAGGTGGACGACAAATCGCCACGACCAGAAGGCCGAGCGCTGGCCGTCGAGCGCGATGGCGGCGTTGAAATCGGCCAGGCCACCGGCAAAGTCGTGAAAACCCTGGCGCACCAGGCCACGCACAAAATGGCCATCGGCCGGCAAGGTGGGGGCGTTCCACCAGGGCAGCATGGCCGCCTTGGCGGCGCCAAACCAGCGCAGGTCGCCTTCGTTCAGTCCCACCTGAAACGCGGTGCGGGCGTAACGAAGCGCAACTTGTATGTCCTGCGGATCGCGCCGCCAGTCGCGTTCGGCCTCGCGCAGCGTGCTGTTGCCGGCGGCGATGGCGTACACCGACGCGGGCAACACCACCTGGCCGGGCACGGGCGTGAAGCGGGATTGTGCCGCTGCCGGGCCATGCGCCAAAAGGGCCAACGCACCTGCCGCCAGGGCGCCACGCAATAGTTGAGTGGGAAATAGGAGATCGTCCGCAAGCTTCAAGGCTTTCATGGGTCGCGTTATCCTGCGCGGGCGCTGATATGGGTCGGTGCATTCTGCGTCGTTTCACGCACATTTGCTCAACAGAGGTGAATCATGAAATTCCTGCTCGCTGCGATCGCTTCCGCCTTCATGTTTGCGTCCATGCCTTCGATGGCTGGCAGCCATGGCGGTGGCAAGATGGAAGACTGCTCGAAGAAAGAAAACGCCGACAAGCCCGAGTGCAAGAAGAAGTGATTCGGCACCAGAACTGACAAAGGCCCCGCTGGGGCCTTTGTTTTTGGGACCATCACAAGGCGGCTCAGCCCAGCCAGTTTTTGATGCGACCGCTCAGGGCTTCGGTGCTGATGCCGTAGCGGTCGTGCAAAGTGGGCAGCGCGCCGGCATCGAGATAGGCGTCGGGCAGGCCGGCCAGGCGGAAGCGCGCGGGCGCCACGCCGTTCTGCAGCAGCGCACTGGCCACGGCTTCGCCCAGGCCACCCACCACCGAGTGGTTTTCGGCCACCACCACCAGGCGCGGCTTGCGCAGCACTTCCGCGAGGATCGTCACTTCGTCCAAGGGCTTGATGGTCGGGCAATGCAGCACCGCCACGCCGATGTTGTCGGCCTTCAGCTTCTGCGCCACTTCCAGCGCACGCATGGTCATGAAGCCGCTGGAGATGATGAGCACCTCCTCACCGTCCACCAGGCGCTTGGCCTTGCCCAGCTCAAACCGGTAGTCGTATTCGTCCAGCACCAGGGGCACGTTGCCGCGCAGCAGGCGCATGTAGACCGGCCCGTTGTGCGCGGCGATCTGCGGCACGGCCTGCTCGATGTCGAGCGCGTCACAGGGGTCAACGATGGTGAGGCCCGGCACGCCGCGCATCATGGCGATGTCTTCGGTCGCCTGGTGGCTGGGGCCGTAGCCGGTGGTCAGGCCCGGCAGGGCCAGGCACATCTTCACGTTCAGGTTTTCCTCGGCAATCACCTGGTGGATGAAGTCGTAGGCGCGGCGTGTGCCGAACACCGCGTAGGTGGTGGCGAACGGGATCAGGCCTTCCTTGGCCATGCCGCCGGCCGCGCCCATGAGCAGTTGCTCGGCCATGCCCATCTGGAAGTAGCGCTCGGGGTAGGCTTGTGCGAACAGGTGCAGGTCGGTGTACTTGCCGAGATCGGCGGTCATGCCCACGATCTCGGGGCGGTTGGCGGCCAGCTCCACCAGGGCCTTGCCAAATGGCGCGGCCTTCACGCGCTGCCCTTCGCCCGCGATGGACGCAATCATGGCCGAGGTGGTGAGGCGGGGTTTCTTTTCAACGGCGGTGTTCATGCGGCGGCTCCTGCGGGCGCGGATTGGTCAAGGATGGCGAGGGCCTGTTGCCACTCGGGCGGGTCCACGCGGATGAAGTGGTTCTTGTCGCGCGTCTCCAGGAAGGGCACGCCCTTGCCCATCAGGGTGTTGAACAGGATCACGCGGGGCTTGGTTTCCTTCAGGTTGCGGGCCGTGTCAAAGGCGGCCAGAACGGCACCCATGTTGTTGCCGTCGATGCGCTGCACGTGCCAGCCGAAGGCCAGCCACTTGTCGGCCAGCGGCTCGAAGCCCAGCACCTTGCTGGAGGGGCCGTCGGCCTGCTGGTTGTTGATGTCCACCAGGCAGATCAGGTTGTCGAGCTGGTGGTGGGCGGCCGACATGGCGGCTTCCCAGGTCGAGCCCTCGTCGAGCTCGCCATCGCTCATGCTGTTGTAGACGAAGGCCGGGTTCTTTTTCTGCTTCAGGCCGAGCGCCATGCCCACGCCGATGACCAGGCCCTGGCCGAGCGAGCCGCCGGAGATTTCCATGCCCGGCGTGTAGGTGGCCATGCCGCTCATGGGCAGGCGGCTGTCGTCGCTGCCGTAGGTTTCCAGCTCTTCTTCGGCAATGGTCCCGGCCTCGATCAGCGCCGCGTAGTGCGCGATGGCGTAGTGGCCGTGCGAGAGCAGAAAGCGGTCTCGCCCTTCCCAGGCGGGGTCTTCGGGCTTGAAGTTGAGCGCGTGGCCATAGGCGGCGGCCAGCACGTCGGCCCAGCCCAGGGCCTGGCCGATGTAGCCCTGGCCTTGCACCTCGCCCATGCGCAGGGCGTAGCGGCGGATGCGGTGGGCGCACTGCGCCAACGCAGCAAGTGTGTCTGCAGAAGAAGTCATGGAATGCTCCGGATGGGAAAGGGGCGTGCTCAGCGCAGGATGGAGGCCGGCACGTAAGAGACCAGTGCCAGCACAAGGAAGGCGACGAAGTAGAAGGGGCCGAGCTCACGCACCGTCTGGCCGACCTTGACCTTGGCCAGTGCGCTGGTGATGAACAGCGTGGTGCCCACCGGCGGTGTGTAGAGGCCGATGGCCAGGTTCACCACCATCATGATTCCCAGCTGGGTGGTGTCCATGCCGATGCTCTGGGCCAGCGGAAGGAACACGGGTGTGAGCAGCAGGATGGCGGCGGGCAGGTCGATGAACATGCCGAGAAACAGCATCAGCAGGTTCATGATGAGGATGATGATCCAGTCCTGCTCCACGTTCTGCGTCACCCAGTTGGCCACGCCCACCGGCATCTGGTCGAATGTCAGCAGCCAGCCGATGGCGGCCGAGGCCATGATCACCAGCAGCACCACCCCGGTGGCCAGGCCGGCAGACACCACGGCATCGTTCAGGCGCTTGAACGACAGGTCGCGGTACACGGCGACCGACACGGCGGCGGCGTACAGCGTGGACAACACGGCCACTTCGGTGGGCGTGGCAAAGCCGAACCGCAGGAACAACACGATCAGCACCGGCAGCAGCAGCGCGGGCGAGGCGTACAGCAGGTGGGTGCGGAACACGCGCCAGTCGATGGGTGTGAGGTCGCGCGGGAAGTTGCGGCGCTTGCCCACCCACCAGCACATGAACATGAAGCCGCCACACATCAGCAGGCCCGGCAGGATGCCCGCCACAAACAAGGCCGCGATGGAGGCATTGGCCGTCAGCGCGAACAGGATCATGGGAATGGAGGGCGGGATCAGGATGTCGATGGTGGCGGCGGCGGCCAGCGTGGCGGCTGAGAAGGCCGGCGGGTAACCCAGGCGCTTGTGCCAGGGGATCAGCAGCGAGCCGATGGCCGAAGCGTCGGCCACCGCCGAGCCCGACACACCGCCAAACAGCGTGGACGACAACACGCCCACCTGCGCCGGGCCGCCGTGGAAGCGGCCGATCAGCGTGCTCAGCACCCCCACCAGCGCCGCACCCAGGCGCCCGCCCATCATCAGCGAGCCGGTGAGCATGAAGAAGGGAATGGCGATCAGCGGAAAACTTTGCACCTGCGCCACCATCTGCTGCACCAGCAGGTCCAGCGGGATGCGGTCGGACGATGCGGCGGCGGCCATGGCGGCCACCAGCAGCGCGTGGGCGATGGGCATGGCCAGCACGGCCGCACCCAGAAAAACCAGAAGAATGAGGGCGCTCATGGCGTGTTCCTTTGCATGTGGGACGTGCGGCTTACCAGTGCGCTTCGGGCACCACGTGCTCGTCGCTGGTCACCGGTGCCACCGCAGGCGCCAGCCAGGCGTTCCAGGCCGACTTGAGCGCCAGCAGGCCCAACATCAGCAGCCCCGCCATGACGCAGCCGTAGGTGAGCGAGCCCGGCACCTGGAGGATGGCCGACTTCTCGTCGTGCACGATGGCCAGCATCTGGAAGGTGGCCCAGGCCAGCGTGCCGTACAGGCCGGCCACCACCAGCCAGGTGCCCACGGCGCTCCAGCGCCGCAACGCGGCGGGCACTGCGTCCATCAGAAAGCTGGTGGTGATGTGGGCACCGTGCGCCGCCGCCAGCACCACGCCCGACATGACCAGCCACGGAAACAGCAGCTCGGGCACCTCGTTGGCCCACTGCAGGCTGCTGCCGGTGGCGTAGCGCAACACGGTGTTGGCGACCAGGATCACGAAGATGACCGAGGTGCTGATCCACAACATGAGTCGGCACAAGGCGACCACGGCCTGTTCGATGAGGTTCATCACAAAGCTCCTTGGGCGGTCAGCGCGCGGCGGCGAGCACCTTCTTGAGGTAGGCGCCGATGGGCGAGGCCAGCCACTTGTCGTCCACCGCCGCCGTGGCCTTGGCGAAGGCCGCCTTGTCCACCGTGGTCACCAGCACGCCCTTGGCCTTGAGGTCGGTCAGCAGCTTGTCATCGGCCTCCTGCGACAGGCGGCGTTGCAGCGCCGTCGCTTCCAGCGCGGCCTCGGTCACGGCCTTGCGGTCGGCCTCGCTGAGGCGGTCCCAGGTGCGCTTGCTCATCAGAAAGGGCGTCATCTGGAACATGTGGCTGGTCAGGGCCAGGTGTTTCTGCACCTCGTAGAGCTTGCTGGCGTGGATGTTGACCAGCGGGTTTTCCTGCCCGTCCACCACGCCCTGCTGCAAGGCCACGTACAACTCGGCAAACTTGATCTGCTGCGCCTCGGCGCCCAGGGCCTGCATGATGTCCACCAGCACGGCGTCGGGCGGGGTGCGCATCTTCAGGCCCTTCATGTCCTCCACCTTGTTGATGGGGCGTTTGCTGTTGCTCATGTGGCGAATGCCGTTGTCCCAGTAGCCCAGCACCACCATGCCTTTGTCGGCCGATTTCTGCGCCAGCTCCTGACCCAGCGGGCCGTCGAGCAGCTTGAAGGCCTGCGCGGGCGTGGCGAACAGGAAGGGCATGCCGTAGGCCGCGTACTCGGGCACGGCGGCGGACACCGCACCCTGCGAGTTGGCCGTCATGTCCAGAGCGCCGGTGCGCACGGCAGTCACCATGGCGGCGTCGTCGCCCAGTTGGGCCGAGGGTGCGACCTGCACCTCGATGCGGCCGGCGGTTTTGGCCTTGAGCACTTCGGCGAATTTCACCGCCGCCTCATGGCGCGGGTTGCCCGGCGCGGCTCCGTGGCCCAGCGTGAGCTTGGTGGCCTGGGCCTGCGCGGCCAGGGGCAGTGCGGCGGCCAGGGCGCAGGCGGCGAGCAGGGTGCGGGTGAAGGTCTTGCGTTGCATGGTCTTGTCTCCTGTGGGTCTGTGTGTGGTGCGAGAAAAATCAGTGAATCAGCATGCCGCCGTTCACATCGAGCGTGATCCCGGTGCAGTAGCCCGACAGCTCACTGGCCAGGAACACGCAGGCGCCAGCAATGTCGGCCGGGCGGCCCAGGCGGGCCAGCGGGATGGTCTCGGCGATCTGGGCCTTTTGGGCATCGCTCAGCTTGCCCTGGGTGATGTCGGTTTCCACCAGGCCGGGCGTGATGCTGTTGACGCGTATGCCCTCGACGCCGAACTCGCGCGCCATGGCGCGGGCCAGGCCCAGCACGCCGGCCTTGGCGGCCGAGTAGTGCGGGCCGCCGAAGATGCCCCCGCCGCGCTGCGCCGACACCGACGAGATGCAGACGATGGAGCCGCTCTTCTGCGCCCGCATGGCGGGCAGCGCGGCCTGTGACATGTAGAGCGTGCCGCGCAGGCTGACATCGAGGATGCGGTCGTAGTCGGCGCCGGTGATGTCCAGCGTCTTCACCGGCTGGGTGATGCCGGCGTTGTTGATCAGGGCATCGATGCGGCCGAAGGCCTTGAGCACGGCGGCGGCGGCGGCTTCGCAGGACGCCTTGTCGGTGACGTCGGCCACCAGGCCCAGGTGCCCGTCGCCCAGTTGGGCGGCGGCGGCGGCCGGGTCGGCACGTTCCAGATCGAGGATGGCGACGCGCGCACCTTGTGCGGCCATCTGGCGGGCGGTGGCGAAGCCCAGGCCATTGATGCCGGCACCGCCGGTGATGACGACGACCTTGTCTTTGAGCAGCATGTGTGTTGTCTCCAGGGATTGCGTGGGGCCAGGAGACAAGCGTCCGTCTCCTGTTCTGGGAGCGGATTTTGAGTTTCACCCAAGATGATGACAAGCGATTAAATGTCAGCGTAAGATGACGCTTTGTCATTTGACGTCAGGGTTGTCCCCATGCCTGCCTTGCCCCCCATCGCCAACCTGCAGGCCTTTGAAGCGGTGGCGCGCCGCCGCAGTTTTGCCCTGGCCGCCGCAGAGCTGCATCTCACCGCCTCGGCCATCAGCCACCAGGTGTCCAGGCTCGAATCGCACCTGGGCATCCGCCTGTTCGAGCGCAGCGCCCACGGCGTGCGCCTGAGCCCCGCAGGCGAGCACTACCTGCTGCACGTGGGCGCCGCGCTGGGCGCCATTGCCTCCGCCACCGACGATTTGCGCCAAGGCATTCGCAACAGCCTTTACGTGCACTCCGCACCCAGCATCGCCAGCCTGTGGCTGATGCCGCGCCTGCACCGTTTTGCGCAGGCCTACCCCGACATCGCGCTCAACCTCTCGGCCGCACACACGCCCAGCGACTTCGCGCTCGGTCAGGCCGACATCGACATCCGCTACGGCATCCCGCAGTGGGGCGATCTGGTGGTGGAGCCCCTGTTCGAGGAAGCCATCGTGCCCCTGGCCAGCCCGGCCTTCATTCGGCAACACAAGCTCAAGCGGGTGGAGCAGTTGCTGGAGCTGCCACTGATCCAGAGCAATGTGAGCATCGTGCAGTGGTCCGACTGGTTTGGCCGTTTCACGAAGCTGCGCGCGCCCGACCGTTTTCCGGTGCGCTTCGACCGTGCCCAGATGTCACTGGACGCGGCCACCCAAGGCCTGGGCGTGGCGCTGGAGAGCGCGATGAACGCGGGCGGTCACCTGGCCGAAGGCAAGCTCAAGGCGCCCTTTGGCATGGACCAGGCGATACGCGTGAAAGCCCACTTCGCCGTCTACCCCGAACGCCACGCCAAACGCCCGGCGGTCGAGGCCTTTCTGTCGTGGCTGCATGGCGAGGCGGCGAAGACTTGAAGGCGCAAGCCCGGCTTCAGCGCCCCGCCCGCATCAGCGTGCTCTTGCCAAACAGCGACTCCACCAGGTCCACCGCCAGCTCGGCGGTCTTGTTGCGCACATCCAGGGCCGGGTTGAGTTCGACGATGTCCAGCGAGCCCAGCCGGCCGCTGTCGGCGATCATTTCCATGCACAGCTGGGCCTCGCGGTAGGTGGGTCCGCCAGGCACGGTGGTGCCCACGCCGGGGGCGATTTCGGGGTCGAGGAAATCGACGTCGAAGCTCACGTGCAAGTGGGTGTTGTCGTCCAGACCGTCCAGTGCCAGTTCCATGGTGCGGCGCATGCCTTCCTCGTCGATGAAGCGCATGTCGAACACCTCCAGGCCTTGGGCGTGCACCAGGCGCTTTTCGCCTTCGTCCACGCTGCGTATGCCGATCTGGCGGATCTGGTCCGGGCGCAGGGCCGGTGTGTGACCACCGATGCCGGTCAGCTCGGCCGGCCCCAATCCGCACAGGCAGGCCACCGGCATGCCATGCACGTTGCCGCTGGGCGTGAGGGTGCTGGTGTTGAAGTCGGCATGGGCGTCCAGCCACAACACGCGCAGCGCGCGCCCCTGCTCGCGGCAGTGGCGCGCCACGGCGGCAATGCTGCCCACCCCCAGGCAGTGGTCGCCCCCCAACAGAATGGGCAGGTGACCCTGCTGCAGCGCCGCGTAAACGGCATGGAACACGGCCTCGTTCCAGGCCACCACCTCGGGCAGATGGCGGTAGCCGTTCAGCGGCGGCAGCCAGGGGTTGCCGGGGCCGCTCAAGTTGCCGCTGTCCAGCACGTGCATGCCATGTCCTTGCAGTGCCGCCTGCAAGCCCGCCACGCGCAAGGCTTCGGGCCCCATGGAGGCGCCGCGCGCGCCGGCGCCAATGTCGGTGGGGGCGCCAATCAGTTCGGCGGTGGTGACGGATGCGTGCGTGGCGGTGTTCATGGACAAAAGCATAGCGGGCTTTGGATTGGCCGGGCACGTTGCGCCGGGCTGCTCAGCGGCCTACACTGCCTGCCCACCCCTTGCAGGAGACACCGACCATGAAGCTGTATTTCCATCCCGCATCCACCACCAGCCGGGTGGTCCAGATGTTCGCTGTTGATCAGGGCGTGGCCCTGGACCTTCAGGTGGTGGACCTGTTCACCGGCGAACACCTCCAGCCACCCTTTGCCGGCATCAACCCCAACTGCCTGGTGCCTGTGCTGGAGGACGGCGACTTCCGCCTCACCGAGTGCTCGGCCATCGTCAAGTACCTGGCCGACAAGGCCGGCTCGCCCGCCTACCCCAAGGACTTGCAGGCGCGCGCCCGCGTCAACGAAATGATGGACTGGTTCAACGCCAACATCTACAAAGATCTGGGCTACGGCCTGATCTACCCGCAGATTTTCCCCAACCACAAGCGCCCCCACGATGCCGTGCAGGCCGGCACCTTGGCCTGGGCCAAGGACAAAAGCGCGCGCTGGCTGAACACGCTGGACGCCCACCTCATCGGCCCCGACAAGGCCTTCCTCTGCGGCAACAGCATCACCCTGGCCGACTACCTGGGCGCCGAGATGATCGCCCTGCTGGGCATGATCGGTGACGACCTGGCAACCCGCCCGAACATCCGGCGCTGGATGGCGAACATGCAGGCGCTGCCGGCCTGGGGCCCGGTGCACGAGGTCATCAATGGCTTTGCCGGCTCGCTCAAGGGCCAGACTTTTGTGACGGCGTGAGGCCGGCCATGATCCAGGGCCTGCACCACAACGCCTACCGCTGCCGCGACTCGGAAGAAACAAGGCGCTTCTACGAAGACTTCCTGGGCCTGCCGCTGGCCGGCACGCTGGAAATCGGTGAAACCAAAAGCGGGCGCAAGACCGACACCCTGCACACCTTCTACCGCCTGGGCGACGGCTCCTTTCTGGCCTTTTTCGAGGCGCCCGACATGCCTTTCGACTTCAAGCCCCAGCACGATTTCGACCTGCACATCGCCCTGGGCGTGGACGCCGACACGTTGCAGCGCATGCTGGCCAAGGGCCGGGCCGAAGGGGTGGAGACCCGCGGGGTGTCGGACCACGGGTTCATCCACTCCATCTACTTCCGCGACCCCAATGGCTACGTGATCGAGCTGACCACACCACGCCCTGGCCACGACGAGGCCATGGACCCGGCGCTCAACGGCGCACGCGAGAAGCTGCAACGGTGGACGGCATCGAAGCAGCCGGCCCGGTAACGATCGGCCAGGGCACGTCAACACAGCTCGGGCGCCACGCCCGATGACACCAGCCAGGCCTGCAATTGCGCCAGCGGCATGGGCCGTGCAAACAGGTAACCCTGGCCCATGTCGCAGCCGGCCGCACTCAGCAGCTGGTGTTGTTCGCTGGTTTCAATGCCCTCGGCAATCACCTTGAGCCCCAGGCTGTGCGCCATCACGATGATGGCCTGGCACAGGGCCAGGTCGCTGCTGCCGGGCGCCAGCTGCCGCACAAAGGACTGGTCGATCTTGAGGTAATCGATGTCGAAACGTTTGAGGTAGGACAGGCTGGAGTAGCCGGTGCCAAAGTCGTCGATGGCGACCTGCACGCCGGCATCGCGAAAGCGCAGCAGCTGCGCGTGCGCGCCTTCGGCCTCACCCATCAGCAGGCCTTCGGTGATTTCGATCACGATGCTGTCGCCGCTGAGATCCAGCATCCGGAGGTAGTCCATCCAGCGCGCCATGACGTGTTGGTGGCCGTCGTACTGCGCGGGCGAGGTGTTCACCGCCACCTGGAACACCGGGTCCAGGCTGCGCAGCGCGGCCACGGCGTTGGCCGCCTCCTGAAAAATCCAGTTGCCCAGCGGGTGGATCAGCCCGGTCTCTTCGGCCAGCGGAATGAAGCGTGCCGGGCTCACCACACCACGCTGCGGATGCTGCCAGCGCACCAGCGCTTCGGCCTTGTGCACGCTGCCGTCGGCCAGGTTGACCACCGGCTGAAACACCAGCGCAAACTGCTGCGCATCGAGCGCCAGGTTGAGCTCGTGGATCAGGTTCAAGCGCTCTTGTGCTGCACGCTGCATCTCTTCTTTGAAGAAACGGTAGCGGTTGCCCCCCTCGGCCTTGGCAATGTGCATGGCCTGCTCGGCGTTGCGCACGGCGGTGTCGGCCGAATCGGCGCGGTCGATGGGAAAAATGGTGATGCCGACGCTGGCGCTGATGTGAAACGCACGCTCGCCCACCACAAACGGGCGCGACAAGTGCGCACGGATGGCCTGCGCCAGGTGCTCGACCGCAGCCAGGTCGTGCCGCTGCTGCAGGATAAGCGCGAACTCGTCGCCGCCCAGGCGGGCCAGGGTGTCACCCGTTCCCAGTTCCTGCTGCAGGCGCGAGGCGGCCTGCCGCAGCAAGGCATCGCCCACCGCCATGCCCAGGGCGTCGTTGGCCTCCTTGAAGCGGTCCAGGTTGATCACCAGCACCGCCAGCGTTTGCCCGCTGCGCCCGGCCAGTTCCAGCGCCAGCGCCAGCCGTTCCAGCAAGGCCACGCGGTTGGGCAATTCGGTGAGGGTGTCGATGTGGGTGTTGCGCCACAAGGCTTCTTCGGCCACCTTGCGTTCGCTGAGGTCGCGCAGCAAGCCGATGTAGACCTGCCGGCCGTCGATTTCGATGTGGGCAACGGCCAGGTCCAGCGGAAACATCACACCGTTCTTGCGCCGCCCCTCCACCTCGCGGCCCACCCCAATGACGCCGGCCTTTCCGGTGCGCGCGTACTGGGCCAGGTAGCCATCGTGGGCCTGGCGGTCGGTGTCCCCCATCAGCATCTTGAGGTTCTGGCCCATCAACTCGGCCTCGGTGTAGCCGAACATGCGCAGCGTGGCCCCGTTGACCCGCTCGATCAGCCCCCGGCTGTCGATCTGGATCAGCCCGTCCACCAGGTTGTCGATGACCGCGTTGGCGCGGCGCTCGGACGCCATCAGTTGCGCCTGGTAGGCCTGCAATCCCACCTCCATGTCGCTGAAGGCGTGCTCCACCCGGCCCAGCTCGTCATCCGCGAGGCGTGGCGAGCGCTTCAGGCGGAACGAGGCCGGCCGGCCTTGCGCCCCCACCTGCCCCATGCGCCACGCCATGTGGTTGAGGTGACGGCCCACCATGTGCCGGAACACCAGCATCACAAACACCGACAGCACCAGGCCCTTGGCGAGCTCGTTGTACAAAATGCCCAACGACCGCTCGCGCCAGCGCTGCTCCACACCGGCCAGGGAGGCCTGCACCCGCAGGGTGCCCACGTCGCGCACCTGGCCCCACGCGTCGTGCCGGAGCGGGATGACAACACTCAGATGATCGGATTCCTGTGCGATGCCATACAAGGCAAACACCTCGCCGGCGACATTGACCACCTTGACCGACGCGATGTCGGGCAGCTGCGCGATGCCGTCCACCAGGCTCTGTACCCCCGCCTGGTCCAGGTTCCACAGGCTCATGGCCACGCTGTCGCGGTAGGCGCCTTCGATTTCGGCCAGCCGCGACTCGATTCTGCGCACATCGTCGCGGTGCTCCGCCCACACATGCAGCGCGGCACTGACCAGCGTGGCCAACAGGCTGAACACAACGATGACCAGCGCGAATCGCGCGCCAATGGCCCGGCTCGGATGCATACGCTGCGACCAGCCCAAGAGGTTCACTTGGCATCCCCCAGGTAGCGGCGGTGGATGGCATCAAACGCTGGCGTCTTGCGGAACGCGGCCAAGGCGTGGTCAAACACCTCCACCTGTGGGACCAGGCGGCCCTCGCGCGCAAACGCGATGTAGGCAGGCACCTCGTTCAAGGGCGGGCGCAGGATGCGCACGTCTTTGTCGCGCCCGAGCAAACGCAGTTCATGCAGGGCCGTGAGGTCGTTTTCAATCGCCGCATCAAAGCGGCCATTGACCAGTTTGTTCATGTTCTGTCGCGCGTCCACGCTCACGTCGATGCGTGCCCAGGGCTGGCGCCGCAGGCCCTCAAACCGTGCATCCACCGCCTTGTCCTGGTAGAGGCCAATGCTGTGCTGGCGCATGAAGGCCTCCAGATCACCGTGGTAGCGTATGCCGCTGTCGGCCGGCACCAGGAGCACATTGGCCCGCTGCTGCACCGGCGTGGCGGGGAACAGCAGGAAGCGCTCGTAGTCGGGCCGGCGCAACACCGTGTAGACCAGGTCGCAGCGGCCCGCCTGGGCTTCGCTCACCACCCGCAACCACGGCATGTAGCGCACCTCCAGCTGCCAGCCCAACCGGTGGCTGACGGCCAGCAGCACCTCGCTGGCGTAGCCACTGGGCGCGCCGTTCGCATCGGGCATGGTGTGTGGCGCCAAGGGTAGGCTGCAGGCCACCCAGCGGGGGCCAGGCGCTGCGGCCGGGTCCTGCGCGGCCGCCCAGGCCGGCACCAGCAGCAGGGCACAGGCACACAGCCCACCGAGCAGCTTGTGGCGGCCGGGCCTGTCCATCAGAACGACTCCCAGTTGTCTTCACCCCCCTTGGCGGCACCACCGATGCGGGGCGCGGGCGCTGCAGGCCGGGGTGCGGCCACCTGCTTGGGCTTGCTGGTGGGCATGGGCTTGTTCAGGGACACAGGCGCGCTGCGCGGCACAGGCGGCGCGCGGTGCACTGCCGCGGCGTGGCCGTCGGTCTTGAAGACCGAAACCGTCTGCACCAGCTCATTCGCCTGCTGGTTGAGGCTGTTGGCCGCGGCGGCCATTTCCTCCACCAGCGCGGCATTCTGTTGTGTGGCCTGGTCCATGTTCTGCACCGCTTCGCCGATCTGGCCCACGCCTTCGCTCTGCTCCTTGCTGGCCGCAGAAATTTCGGCCATCAGGTCGGTCACGCGCTGGATGCTGCCCACCACCTCCTGCATGGTCTGCCCGGCCTTGTCCACCAGGGCGCTGCCCTGCTCGACGCGGCCGACGCTGTCGGTGATCAGGTCCTTGATTTCCTTGGCCGCCTGCGCGCTGCGCTGGGCCAGGTTGCGCACCTCGCCGGCCACCACGGCAAAGCCCCGGCCCTGCTCGCCCGCGCGCGCCGCTTCCACCGCCGCGTTGAGCGCCAGGATGTTGGTCTGGAAGGCGATGCCGTCGATCACGCTGATGATGTCGGCGATCTTGCGCGAACTGTCGTTGATGCCCTTCATGGTTTCGACCACCTGGGCCACCACCGCCCCGCCCTGCTGGGCCACGGTGGAAGCGGTCAGCGCCAGCTGGTTGCCGGCCTGCGCGTTGTCGGCGTTCTGGCGCACGGTGGACGACAGTTCCTCCATGCTGGCCGCCGTTTCTTCCAGCGAACTGGCCTGCGACTCGGTGCGGCCCGACAGATCGTGGTTGCCCTGCGCAATTTCGGCACTGGCGGTGGACACGCCGTCCGAGCCCTGGCGCACACGGTTGACGATCTGGCTCAGGTTGTCCTGCATGGCCGTCAAGGCCTTGAGCACCTCGGCCACCTCGTCGTGGCCGTCGATGCTCACACGCTGGGTCAGATCGCCCTGGGCCACCGCCTGCGACAGCATCACCGCCTGTTGCAGCGAGCGGGAGATGCCCCGGATCAGCATCGTGCCAAACACCACCGCAAAACCAATGGCAATCACGAGGGCTGCGATGGCCACAATGCGAATGGTCTCGAACAGGCTGACAGAGGCGTTGTATTCCTTCTTGGCCTCGTCGAACTGCAGTTGCACCAGATCAACGATGTTTTTGCGCACGTCTTCGTACAACGGCGTCACCTTCTCGTTGTTCAGCCGGCGGGCCTCGTCGAGATTCCCGGTGCGCAAGGCCTCCTGCATGGGGCGCAGGCCCTCGCTGGTGAAGCGGTTGCGAGCGGCCTCGAACTGCTGCACCAGCTTGGCCTCCTCGCTGGTCAGTTCGGTCGAGATGTATTTTTTCCACGAATCATTGATCTCATCGGTGTTCTTGGCCATCGAGGCCAGTTCCCTGGCGATCACTTCGGGGCGGGGGTCGGCCAAGGCCGTGGTGGCTTCGAGCCGGTTGCGCAACACCAGACGTTGCACCTCGGCCAGTTCGCCCACCGGCTCCATTCGGTTGGTGTAGACCGAATCGAAAGCGGCGTTGATGCTGCGCATGCCCCACTGGCCAATCACGCCGATGCCGGCCATGAGCAGGCTCATCAGGGTAAGCAAAACGATCAGGCGGGTGGCAATTTTGAGCTGGTTCATGTGTGCTCTCCTGTGGGTTCAAACGAATCGATGTGTGAGGTCTGCGAGGTCAGCGCACCGGCCCCATCGCCAGCTCTTCCTTGAGGATGCTGGCGCCCAGTTTGATGCTGTGTTGGCCCAGCACGCTGACGTAACGCAGCACAGCCGCAATTTCCTGCCGCGTGGCGCCCAACGCGAGCGCGCGCCGCATGTGGCGCCGCATGCCCTGCGGGTACAGGCTTTGGGGCGCGGCGTCCACCGCCAAGGCCACCAGCGCCATCCACTTGGGGTCGATGCCCGCCGGCTCGGACGCGCCCTCCACCAATGTGCGCATCTGTGCGCTCCATTGCGGGTCCAGCCACAGGCCGTCGTCCCAGCCCTGCACGGCATCGCGGTCCCGGTCGGCCTTGTTTTTCAGCGTCGCCATCGTTGCACCTCTTTTGCATCGGCCTTGCGCCGGTCCAGCCACTGTAGGCACGGTGGGCCCAAAGCGATTGACTTTTGGTGTCATCGAGTTTGCGTTTGGCGACACTCCCTCAACCTGGGGCAATTGAGCCAGGCGACACCGGGAAACCTGTCCCGCAGCAGGGCGAGGTGGTCACACAAGGGGCGTTTGCGTTCATGGCTCATGGCGGCGTCTCCCCGCCGCCCGCCGCATACACCACCACCTGGTTGCGCCCCAGCGCCTTGGCCTGGTACATCGCTGCATCGGCGTGTTTCATCAGCTCGATTTCGCTGTCGCCATGGTCGGGGTACAGCGCCATGCCCACCGAGGTGCCCAGGCGCAAGGTGTGCCCGTCAACCTCCAGCGGTTCGGTCAGGGCGGCGCGTACCTTGTCGGCCACCTGCCGCGCATCGGCCACCGAGTGCAAGTCCATCAGCAGCACCACAAACTCGTCGCCGCCCACCCGAGCCACGGCATCGGCCGCACGCAGGCAGGCGCTGATGCGCTGCGCCACCACCTTGAGCGTCTGGTCGCCCACGGCGTGGCCCCAGGTGTCGTTGACTGGCTTGAAGTGGTCCAGATCGAGAAACAGAATCGCGAGCTGGCTCTGGTGGCGCTGGGCCAGTGCCAGGGCCTGGGCCACCCGTTCGGAAAACAGCACGCGGTTGGGCAGATCGGTCAGTGCGTCGTGGTGGGCCAGGTGGTTGAGCTGGTCCTCGGCACGCTTGAGTTCCGTGATGTCGGCCACCATGCCCAGGTAGCCGGTGATCTGCCCGGCATCGTCGCGCAGGGCCGATTTGATGATGGAGGCGGTGAAGCGGGTGCCGTCCTTGCGCACATAGCGCACCTCATGGGCCTGGTCGTCCGCAGGTACGGGCTCGGCGGTGGCACCGGGTACCCGCAACAGGCTGCGCACATCGCACTGCACCACGTCGTGCGCGTGGTGGCCAAACAGGCGCTCTGCCGCCGGGTTGAACAGGGTGATGCGGTCCTGCGGATCGGTGACCACGATGGCGTAGGGGCTGTGGTGCAGGATGGCGGTCTTGAAGCGCAGCAGTTCGTGCAGGCGCGCTTCGGTCTGGCGGCGCCGGGTCAGGTCCTCCACCACCAGAATTGCGTGGGCCTGGCCCTCCAGATCGATGGACGAGCGCGTGACCCGCACCGGCACCCGGCTGCCATCGCGCCGCAGGCCCAGCAGTTCGCGTGGCATGCGCTCCATCAGGTGCGGTGGCACCTGGCCCTGCCCAGGCGCCACCAGTTGGGCGCCCGGCAAGCCCACCAGTTCTGCGACAGAGCATCCCACCAGCCTGGCCGCAGCGTCGTTGGCATGGCGGATCACGTCCTGCTCATCCAGCAGCAGCATGGCCAGCGGGGACGCCGCCAGAATGTGCGCGGCCTGCTGGTTGACCCGGGCCTTCATCCGGTGCAGAGACAGCCGGTACATGTGCCAGAAACCCGCCACGCTGAGGACCGTCATCAGGCCGGCAAAACCCAGCAGCGCGTGTGTGACAGCGCCCAGGCTGTACACAAAGTCCTGGGTGGCTTCGCCCACCAGAATGTAGAGCGGGTGGCGGCCCACCTTGAGATAGGAGTAGACGCGTTCCACCTGATCGAACTGGGTGGTGGCCACATAGGTGCCGGACGCCGGGTGCTGTGCGATCAAGTCCCGCAGCGTCTGCGAGACCCGGCGGTTGCCCACCTCGTTTTGGGCCTGCGGGCCGCGCCGGTAGCGGTCGATCTGGGCCAGGTCGGCGGTGCGCAGCACGATGGTGCCGTTGGGGCCGAGCTTGACCGAGGCAAACAACTGGCCAAAGACCTCGTTGTGCAGCGTCAGGAACACCACGCCCGCAAAGCTGCCGTCCGGCGCTTCGATGCGGCGCGCCAGCACCATGCCCCACTGCTGGCTCAGGCGCAACAACAGCGGGCCCGACACGAGCAAGGGATGGTTGGCAGACCCCGGCGGCAGGGCCTTGAGCTGCTGGAAGTAGCCGCGGTCACTCACGTCGATGGGCGCCACGGCATCGCCCGTGCCCAAGCGCAGCACGCCGCTGGCGTCCACCAGCCATATCGCCATGAAGGGCTGCGAGACGGTGAGTTCGTGTTTCAAATAGGCGTTGAAACGCTCGGCGGCCAAGGTCCCACGGGCCTGCTCCTCCTGGTAGCGGTAGACCACCGACATCAACACCCCGTCGGCCTGGCTGAACACATCCTCGATGTGCTGTGCCAGCAACCGGGTGGTGTTCTGCGTGAACACCTCTGAACGCTCGCGGTAACGCTGCGCTTCCTGCCAGAGCGTGACACCGGTCAGGGCCAGGATCAGCAGGCACACCAGCAAGGCGCCGCCCAGGTAGGGCAAGGCGTCAGCGCGCAGGCGGCGGTTCATGGGGGCAGCAACCATGGCGGAGGGCAGATGTGCCCCTGACGGCCACACACTGGAGGATTGTGGACGCGTGGGGCATGCGGGATTTCAGAGGGTGCTTGGGTAAGCCAGCCACTTTAGGCGCAGAGGCCTGGCACGCCTTGACATTTGATGTCATTGACTTTACGTTTCATGACAATCCTCTGACAAGTTCACCCCATGCCCCAGCTGCCCATGCCCACGGTGCGCGCCGCCAGCCTCAACGGTGTGGGCGCGCTGGCCCGCCGCCTGAACGTGGACGACGCCACACTGATGCGGCACGCCGACCTGTCGCCCCGGCAGCTGGTCGATCCGGAAGCGCGCATCAGCCTCAAAGCCGCCTGCCAGGTGCTGGATGAGCTGGCCCGCGCCACAGGCCGTGACGACATCGGCCTGCTGATGGCCGACCAGCGCCGGGTGTCCAACCTCGGTTTGCTGGGCCTGGTCACGGCGCTGCAAACCGACTTGCGCAGGGCACTGAAAGTGGTGGTGGCACGGCGGCGCGAGGTCTGTTCCGGCATGGCCATGAGCCTGGAGGAACGCGAGGGCATCGCGGTGTTGTCCTTCGACCTCATGGTGCCGGGTGGCACGCCCGGCCGGCAAGCGGTGGAACAAACCGCTGGCGTGCTGGTGCAACTGGCCAGGCTGTTTCTGGGCCAGGACTGGACGCCGCGCCGCGTCTGCTTCCGCCATCCCCCGCCGGGCGACCTGCGCAACCACCGCCGCCTGCTGGGCTGGGCGGTGGAGTTCGAGCACGACTTCAACGCCCTGGTGCTGACCAGCGCCGAGCTTGACACGCCGCCGCCGCTGCAAGACGGCCTGCTGGCCGAACTCGCCCAGCGCCACCTGGGCACGCCCACCGACACCGAGCGCGTCAGCGACAGCTGCCGGAACACGCTGGCGCTGATGCTGCCTCAAGGGCACACCGCCATCGACCAGGTGGCGACGCGCATGGGCCTGCAGCGCCGCACACTGCAACGCCGGCTGGACGCCGAAGGCTTGACCTTCAGCGAGGTACTGCAGGCGCTGCGCGAAGACCTGCTGAAGGAACACATGGCCACGCGCCAGCACCCACTGTCCACCGTCGCCGAGTTGCTGGGCTTCTCCAGCGCCAGCGCGTTTTCGCGTTGGCACCGGGTCACGTATGGGCGGGCGGCGCGGGTGGCGGGCTCATTGACCGGCAGCCATCGCATGCGCGTGAAATGACACGTGCTCTTCGATACAGCTGGCGATGAAGTAATAGCTGTGATCGTGGCCCGCTCGACGGTTCAGCTGCAACGGGTGAGCGTTGGCCCGGCAGACAGATTCCAGCAGCTCAGGCCGGAGCTGATCCGCCAAAAACGCATCGGCCAGGCCCTGGTCCACCAGCAGGGGCAGGCGCTCGGTGGCGGTCTTGACCAGCTCCACCGTGTCATGCGCCTTCCAGGCTTCACGGTCCTCACCCAGGTAGGCGCTGAAAGCCTTCCGCCCCCAAGGCACCTGCATAGGCGCGACGATGGGCGAAAACGCCGAGACGCTGCGGTACCGGCCCGGGTTCTTCAGCGCGATGGTCAACGCGCCATGGCCACCCATGGAGTGCCCGCTGATCGCACGCACCTGTGTCACCGGAAAGTGCGACTCGACCAAGGCCGGCAGCTCGTGCACCACGTAGTCGTACATGCGGTAGTGGGTGGCCCACGGCGCCTGCGTCGCATTGACATAGAAGCCGGCCCCTTGACCGAGGTCGTATGCGGGATCGTCCGCCACCTGCTCGCCGCGTGGGCTGGTGTCGGGCGCGACGACGACCAGGCCGTGTTGGGCCGCGTGCTGCTGGACGCCCGCCTTGGTGATGAAGTTCTGCTCGCTGCAGGTCAGGCCCGAGAGCCAGTAGAGCACCGGGCATTTTTCACCGAGCAGCGCGGCCGGCGGCAGGTAGACCGCGAACCTCATCTCGCAACCGACGGAGGCAGCGCTGTGTTTCCACACTTCCTGCCGGCCACCGAAACTGGCGTGTTGCTCGATGCACTCCATCAGTAATGCACCACGCTGCGGATGGACTTGCCTTCGTGCATCAGGTCGAAGGCCTCGTTGATGCCGGTCAGCGGCATGGTGTGCGTGACGAAGGGGGCCAGCTGGATGCGGCCGGCCATCGCGTCCTCCACCATGCCAGGCAACTGGCTGCGGCCCTTGACCCCGCCAAAGGCCGTGCCCAGCCAGCGCCGCCCCGTGACCAGCTGGAAAGGCCGGGTGGAAATTTCCTGGCCGGCACCGGCCACGCCAATGACCACGGACTGCCCCCAGCCACGGTGGGCACACTCCAGCGCAGCGCGCATGACCTGCACGTTGCCAATACATTCAAAGCTGTGGTCCACGCCCCAGCCGGTCATGTCCACGATGACCTGCTGGATGGGCTTGTCGGAATCCTTGGGATTGACGCAGTCGGTGGCACCAAAGGTGCGCGCGAGGTCGAACTTCGACGGGTTGGTGTCAACGGCGATGATGCGCCCGGCCTGCGCCAGTTTGGCGCCCTGGATCACCGCCAGACCGATGCCGCCGAGACCGAACACCGCCACGGTGTCACCCGGCTGCACCTTGGCGGTGTTCTTGACCGCACCCAGGCCGGTGGTGACGCCGCAGCCCAGCAGGCACACCTGCTCGGGGTTGGCGTCGGGACTGATCTTGGCCAGGGACACCTCGGCGACCACGGTGTACTCGCTGAAGGTGGAGCAGCCCATGTAGTGGTACACGGGCTGGCCGTTGTATGAAAAGCGGGTGGTGCCGTCGGGCATCACGCCCTTGCCCTGGGTGGCACGCACCGCCACACAAAGGTTGGTTTTGCCACTCTTGCAGAACAGGCACTCGCCACATTCGGCGGTGTAGAGCGGGATGACGTGGTCGCCGGGCTTGACGCTGGTCACGCCCTCGCCCACCTCCACCACAATGCCCGCGCCCTCGTGGCCCAGCACGGCCGGAAACAGGCCTTCGGGGTCGTCGCCGCTCAGGGTGAAGGCGTCGGTGTGGCAGACGCCGGTGTGGGTGATCCTGACCAGCACCTCACCCTTTTTCGGCGGGGCAACATCGATCTCAACGATTTGCAGCGGTTCTCCGGCCTTGAAAGCAACGGCGGCGCGGGATTTCATGTGGACAGTCCTTGTGTGGAAGTGGAATGGAAGCTCAGTGGGGTGTGGCCATGCGGGCCGTCACAGCTTCCATTTGAGCAAGATTTGGGGGGTGGCTTCGTTGGCGCCCTGGATGCCGAACTTGTTTTTCCAGTACTGGTATTCGACGCCGACCAGGAATGCCTGTTTGGGCATGCCGAAATGGCGGCCCACATCGACCAGCAGCTGGGGTTGGGCAAGCACCTGCCGCACCGTGCCTTGCCCGCGCGAGCCGATGATGTCGACAAAACCATTGAACTCGAAGCCCATGCCGCCCACCTCGAACGGAATCCCCCATGCGGGCGTGATCTGGTAGGTGGTTTTGTAATTGGGCTTGCCAAAGGCGGTGCCGCCGTGGTCGCTGTAGGCGAACACGTCCACCGACGCGAAACCCGGCATGGGCAGCGCCGCGTCGAAGCTGAGGCCTGCCAAGTAGGCCCTGGGGCGCGGCTTCAGTTCGCTGCTTTTGCGGCCCGCGTTGATGCCGGCCGCCAGGCTGACGTCGGCCACCGGTCCTGCGGCCCACGGCTTGCCGGTCAGTTTGGACAGGCTGGCGTAGGCAAAGACCTCGCCGTACACATCGGTCGGCGCTTCAGCGCCGCCGGAGAATGCACCCACCTCCTGCCGACCGGACTGGGCCACGTCGACAAAGGCAAAGGTCTTGCCCCAGGACCAACCGGAGACGTTCTCCACGGTCAGAATGGTCTTGCTGACATCGTTGGGATTGAACGGTTCGGTGTAGCCCGTGCCTCGCAGCAACTGGACGTTGGTGGACGACCAGACCTGGGCCATGGCGGGAGCGCCGCTTGCAGCGGCCAGGCTGGCCACCAACGGCGCCAGGCGGAACATGTGTGTGCTTTTCATGTGATGGGTTGGATGTGGGTTGCGGGGGGGCGTGGGAAAGTTGAGGTTCAACGTTGTCCGGCCATCACGCCCTCGACAAACCAGTCCATCTTGCCGAGGTCGGCGTCGGCCAACGTGGCACCTGCGGCCACCCTGAGCACACCCTTCTGGTCTTTGATGGGGCCGTTGAACACGTGAAATTTGCCGCTGGCAATGTCGCGCTCCTTGGCCTGAACCAGGTCGGCGGTGGCCTTGTCCACGCGCGGCCCCATGGGGGCCATCTTGATCACGCCGTCGGCAATGCCACCCATGTAAAGCCCAGGCTTCCAGGTCCCCGCGATGACGTCGCGCGCCACCTGGGTGTAGTAGCCACCCCAGTTGTGCGTGAGGCCGGTGAGGTAGTGCTTGGGCGCGAAACGGCGCATGTCGGAATGGAACGAGATCACGCCAACCCCCTTGGACTCCGCAGCGGTGCTGATGGCCGTGGTGTCGGTGAAATGGGTCAGCACTTCAACGCCCAAATTGATCAAGGCCAAAGCGGCATCGCGCTCCTTGGGCGGGTCGTACCAGGAGTTCACGAACACGGTCCGCACCACGGCGTTCGGATTGACGCTGCGCGCGCCCAGCGTGAAGGCATTGAGGTACCACATCACATCGGGCACGGGGTGCGACCCCACAAACCCGATCACGCCGCTCTTGGCCGTCTTGCCTGCCACGATGCCGGCCAGGTAGCCACCCTCCTGCCAGCGGGCGTTGTAGCCCCCAAAGTTGGCCGCCGTCTGGTAGCCACTGGCAATCATGTACTTGGAAGACGGCGTGTCCGACGCCACGGTGAGCATGGGCTTCATGTAGCCGAACGAAGCGCCAAGGATCAGCTTGTGGCCGTCCCTGGTCAGCTCCTGCGCCACGCGAGCCGCATCCGGCCCCTCATCCACGCTGGCCACCGTGCGCACCGCCACTTGCGCACCGAGGTTTTTTTCCAGTTCCTTGCGGCCCTGATCGTGCTGGTAGGTCCACCCCGTGTCGCCCACAGGTCCCGGGAACACGAAGCCAATCTTGAGCGGATCGGCGGCCAGGGCCGAGGCGGCCAGGGCGCTTGATCCAATGAGGCACAACAAAGGTTTGAGGAAAGGCAGGCGCATCGGTTGTCTCCGTTAGGGTGCGGGCAGGGATGGGGTTCGGGAAGCGTGTCGTTGCCGACGGGGCCGACAGTAGCGAGTCCATCCCCCTCTTGTCAGGCATGGAAATGAGACACAGCCTTTCATTTGCGAAACGCTTGTGCCGCGCGCGCGCGCATGTGACTCAAGGACAATGGGCCACACAAACGGAGCCCATCCATGAACATTGATCTCAAGTCGATCGAGGCGTTTGTCCACATCATGCGCAGCGGCAGCATGACGCGAGCGGAGCACCTGACGGGCATCTCCAAGGCCACCCTGAGCCGTCACATTGCCCGGCTGGAAGAAGAGCTGGGCACACAGCTGCTGTTGCGGAATTCACGTCGTGTCACGGCCACACAGGCAGGACACACCTACTTCGCCCATTGCGAGAACCTGCTCACCGAAGTGGCCGGGCGCTTGGCCTCGGCGCACACCGATGTGCAGGAACTGGCGGCAGGTGTCTCCGGCACCTTGTCGGTGCTTTCGGAGTCGCAGTTCGGCACCACCTTCGTGTGCAGTGTGGTCAAGCTGTTTCTGGACACCCACCCCACGCTGCGCTGCCAGCTCAGCGTGGCCCATCGCGCCGATGTGCCGCGCCTGGACGATGTGGACTGCTACGTCTGCGAGAACCCGCCGGACCTGCCCAATCTGGTGGGCAAGCTGCTGGGGCGCCTGAGCTATGGTTTGTACGCCAGCCCACAGTACCTGGCGCGGCGCAAGATGCCGCTGAGTCCCGAGCAACTGGATGGGCACGACGCCATCGTCCTGCAGGACGCTGCCATGCCCACGGAACTGCTGCTGTCCAACGGGGTGGGCTCTCATGTGTTCAAGCAGCAACAGGCCTTTCTCACCAACGACCACTGGGTCATGAAAACCTTTTGCATCAATGGGTTTGGCGTGGCGCTCCTGCCTGATTTTTTTTGCCGCCCCGAAGTCCAGCAAGGCGTGCTGGTGCCTGTGCTGCCGGATTGGAAAACCGAACCCAGGCGCATTTACTGCACGTTCCAGAAGCAGCGCTACATGGGGCGCAAGCTGCGGTCGTTTGTGGACCTGATGGCCCGGTGTGTGGCGGACATTGACACCTTCAACAGCTACGTCAGCACCCTGCCGGCGCGGGCGCTCTGATCGTTTCAGAACTGCAACGCAACGTATCGCCGTCGCACTTTCGCAGCGGCTGGGAAGTCGTTACCTTTGGGTCTCATCCAAGGAGCGAGCTTCATGACCCAACATGCCGATGCATGGATTCCCGTGGCACCGTCTCACCTGATCCGGGCCGACGACAACATCGTGGCCGGCTTTGCCGGCAGCGAAGAACTGGCCCTGTGGCGAGCCCCCGACGGCGTGGTGCAGGCCTGGGAGAACCGCTGCCCTCACCGTGGCACGCGGTTCACCATCGGCCGCATCGTCGGCGGGCGCCTGTCCTGCGCCTACCACGGCTGGGAATTCGAGTCCGGCAGCGGCAAATGCGCCTTCATTCCCGCCCACCCCGAAGCGCCTGCGCCCAAAAACGTGTGTGTCGCCACCTTTCGCGCGGCTGAGGCGCAGGGCATGGTGTGGGTGCTGCCGCGCACGGCGGCCGAGGCCGCAACTGACGGTCCACCCAAGATGGCGGCAGGGCGCTTCTGCCGCACCCTGTCGCTGCGGGTCGGCACCCAGCTTGTCGTCGAGCGCCTGTCCTCGCAAGGCTTCATCGAATCGGCGCCCCATGTCTGGGTCGGCCGCCTGGTCGAACAGCCGCTCACGCTTTGCCTGAACCCTGCCCAGACGGACATGACGCTGGTGCATGCCTGGGTGCCAGGCGATCTGGCAGACACGGCCATGCCGGCCGTCATGACCGCGCTGCGCCAGTTGCGTGCCGCCATCGAACTTTCGTGACCCAAGGACACCCCATGGCTTTCAACACATCCGACCCGAATGTCCTCAACGACTGGCTGACCGTGGGCCCCGCCACGCGCCTGCAAGGCACACACCTGGGCGCGCCGCGCAAGACGCGCCTGTTGGGCGATGAGGTGTTGCTGTGGCTGGACCCCGCCGGCGCGGTGTCGGCACAGGCCGATGGCAAACCGCTGATGGCCCAGGTGCGCTACGGCTACGTGTGGGTCTGCCCGAGCGGTCAGCCGGCGCGGGCGCTGTTCGCGTTTCCGGAGTTCGACGAGCCGGGCCGGCGCATCGTGGACTGTGACGGCATCGGTGTGGCGGTGTCGGGCCTGCGCATGGTGGAGAACTTTCTCGACATGGGGCATTTCCCCTACGTGCACACCGGCTACCTCGGCGAAGTGCCCCGCACCGAAGTGGCGCCATACAACGTCCAGATCGATCAGGAGGTCGACGAGATCTGGGCCACCGACTGCAGCTTCTACCAACCCCGCACATCCGGCAGCGCCACGGAAGGCCTGCAGGCCCGCTACCGCTACCGCGTGATGCAGCCCATGACGGCCATGTTGTACAAGACCTGCTTTAACCGCCCGGAGGCCCTGGACGCCATCGGCCTGTTCGTGCAGCCGGTCGATGAAGAGCAGATCATTGCCCACGTGCTGCTGGTCTATTTCGAGGACGAGATCAGCGACACCGAGATGATTGCCTTCCAGCACACCATCTTCGGTCAGGACAAGCCCATTCTGGAAAACCAGCGCCCCAAGCGCATGCCGCTCCAACTTGGCCGAGAGACGCCCGCGCGCTGTGACGCGACCTCCGTGGCCTACCGCCGCTGGCTCAAGGCCCGGGGCATGAGCTACGGCGCCCTACCAGCCTGAGACAGCACATTGCACCGGGCAGGACGCCAGATGAACAACAGCAGAACTTTCGCCATTCGCCGCAAGTGGATGACGGCGGCCGACGTGGTCGGCCTTGAACTCGTACCGACAGATGGGCGCCCACTGGACAGCTTCACACCGGGCGCGCATGTGGAATTCCGGCTCAGGCGCGCGGGCGGGCCACCGTTGCTGCGCCACTACTCCCTGTGCAACGCGCCCCATGAGCAAGACGCGTATGTGGTGGGTGTGAAGCGAGAGCCCCAGTCACGCGGTGGCTCTCAGTGGCTGCACGAGCAGGCCCAGGTCGGCGACTCGGTGGAACTGGGAACACCACGCAACCATTTCCCACTGTCCGAGACCGCAGGCTCGCATCTGCTGCTGGCCGCAGGCATCGGTGTGACGCCGCTGCTGGCCATGATGCAGGCGCTGGAAGCTCGGCAAGTCCCTCACGAGTTGCACTATTTTGTCCGCTCCATGGAACACGTGGCCTTTGCCGAGCGCATGCTTGCCGGTCGGACGACGGGGCGCATTCGCATCCACGCCGGCCTGGACGGCGCCGATACCCGCTTGCGACTCGAACGCCTGCTGCTGGCGCCACCCGACGACATGCATGCCTACGCCTGCGGTCCTGGCGTTTTCATGGACGCCGTCGCCGCCATCGGTCAGCGCGCCTGGGGCCCTCGGCGCCTGCATTTCGAGCACTTTCAGGGCAACACGCTAGCGGCTGCGGTGAGCGACACCGGCTTCGAGGTGGAGCTCAAACGGCAGGGGCGCGTGATCGCGGTTCCGACGGGGCAGACCGTCGTGCAGGCCATGCAGGCGGCGAACTGCCCCATCGATGTCTCGTGTGAACAAGGTGTGTGCGGTACCTGCCTGACCACGGTACTGGACGGCGAGCCCGACCACCGCGACAGCTACCTCACCGACGAAGAACGTTCCGCAGGCAGGCAGTTTCTGCCCTGTGTGTCCCGCGCCCGCTCACCACGCCTCGTGCTCGATTGCTAGCCCAAAGGAATCCCGTGAAACTCTACGATTACGAACTCTCCGGCAACTGCTACAAAGTCCGCCTGATGCTGCACCTGCTGGGCGTCCCCTGCGACAAGCAGGCCATCAACTTCTATCCTGGCCGCGAGCACAAGTCGCCCTGGTTTCTGGAGCAGGTCAACCCGGCCGGGCAGCTGCCGGTCATTGAGGATGATGGCTTTGTGCTGCGCGACGCCCAGGCCATTCTGGTCTACCTGGCCAGCCGCTACGACAGGTCGGGCCAGTGGTACCCCGATGACGCCAAGACACGGGGCCAGATCCAGCAGTGGCTGGCCACAGCCGACACCATCACCCAGACGGCATCCGCCGCGCGGCTGCACGACGCCCTGGGGTATGACTTCGACATCCAAGCGTGCCGGCAAGGCGCGCGCAACGTGTTCCGCCTGCTCGACGACCACCTGGCCGAGCGCCAGGCGATGGGTCAGCCATGGCTGGTGGGCGCACAACCCACCATTGCCGACATCGCCTGCTTCCCCTATGTGGCCCTGGCCCCCGAAGGCGGCATCCCGCTGGACGAGTTTCCTGCCCTGCGCCAGTGGGTGTGGGCATTCCGCCACCAGCCCGGGTTCATCGGCATGTCGGGCATCTTCGCCCCGGGGCTGACGTGACAGAACGCATTCAAGACGCCGCTGCGCCTCACCGGCACACCGTGCGGTCCCGGCCCGACGACTTGGCCTCATACAGCGCTTCGTCGGCGCGTTTGTAGGCGGCCTCCACCGCCACGTTTTCACCGGCCTGGTCCACCACCACACCGCCAATCGAAATGGTGGCGTGGCCCGGCGGGTTGCCGGCGTGGGGCAGTTGCAGGTCGCGCACGGCCTGGTTGATCTGCTGCAGGAGGGGCGCAAATTCGTCGGCCTGTTTCAGGTTGAGCAACACGGCAAATTCTTCGCCCCCCACGCGGAACACCTGGTCGGTGCTGCGGCGCAGGGTGTGCTGGATGGCCTGGGCCACCGCCTTGAGCGCCACGTCACCTTGCTGGTGGCCATAGTGGTCGTTGTATTTCTTGAAGAAGTCGATGTCGAGCAGGGCCAGGCCCAGCAGGCCGTGGTTGCGCTGGGCCACGGCAAACTGGTGGCGCGCCACGCGGTCGAAGAAGCGCCGGTTGTACAGGCCAGTCAAGCCGTCGCTGATGGCCAGGGCCCGCACATGGCGGTGGCTGCGGGTGAGCAGCAGCAGAAAAACAAAGGACACCACCATCACCGCCACGGCGCTGATGTGCCACATGCGGCCGCGCAGTGCGGCCTTGAGCAGTTCGCCCTCGTCGATGCGCAGTTCCAGCGACCACGGCGCCGTCTTCAGAGGCAACAGGATGCGATCGTGCGGGCGCACGTCGGCGTCGTCGGTGTGGGGCCAGGCCTGGGCCACGCGCTGGCCATCGGCGGTGCGCACCACGTGCACGTGGGTTTTGGCGATGGGCACGGCCTCCAAGTGGCGGCGCAGGCTTTGCACCTTCACGTCAATGCTGACACTGCCCAGAAACACGCCTTCGTGGTCTATGGGCTGGCTGGCCGTGACGATCTGCCCCTGGCCGGCCGCGTCCTCATAGGGCTCGCTCCACACCAGGCCGCGTTGAGGATTGGCGCTGGGGGTGGCCTGGGCAAAATAGCTGCGCTGCATCAGCGCGGGCGTGAAGTGAAACGCCTCCGATCCCTTGTGCGGAAAAATGAACATGAAACGCCGGGCCGACGCGTAGTGCACCCAGGGCACATCGGCGCTGCGCTCCTTGACGGCGCGCATGATGGGCGTCAGCCCCACGGCCATGGCCATTTCCTGCGCGACCGGGTCGTCCAGGGCCGGCACCGGCCCACCCCCGGTGATCCGCCCCAACTGCGTCAAATCACCGAACGAAGGCGGCAGCACCGACTCATAACCCTCACGGCCAGGGGCCAGCACCAGGCGCGTGATGGGGTTTTCTGCGCCCAGTGTCCGGCCAGCCAGAAAACGCTGGGCCAGGTAGGCCATGGCGCGCAGATGGGACACATGCACGTCCAGGTCGTGGTCCACCGCCTCGACGATGGCCAGCCCGGCGCGGCGCACGTCCTCGCGGCCGCTGTCCATGCTTTGCTGCACCCGGACCAACGTGCCCCACATGGCCAAGAACACGCCCAGGCCCAGCAGGGCCAGGGCGGTGTTGCCGATGCGGTGACGGATGGCTTCAGGCAGGTGTTGCAACATGGAGGGTGATTTTTACATTCGCTCAAAAATCGCCGCAATGCCCTGACCACCGCCGATGCACATGGTCACCAGCGCGTAGCGGCCCTGGATGCGGTGCAGTTCGTGGATGGCCTTGACGGTGAAACGCTCAACCTGTGTTCAGAAGGCGTCGAGCGCCATCTCGGTCACGCCCACCGCACCTTCGACAATGCTGTCGCGCACGCCCGGGGCGCGGCTCAGGATGTGGTCGGCGTAGAAGCGGG
>CAYUAH010000008.1:0-1413 GCA_964442375.1 uncultured Hydrogenophaga sp.
TCGGGCATGCGCTCGATGGTGCGCTGGAACTTGAGCACCTCCTTGAACTGCCCGCGCTCCATGGTGATGTGGACAAAGGCCGTCACGCCCAGGCCCAGGCGGTCGGCGTCCAGCCGCGCCTCGTAGCGTTTGACGAAGCCCAGGCGCTCCAGCCGCCTGTGGCGCCGGTTGCACTGCGCCGGCGACAGGTGCACAGTGGACGCCAGCTCCTGGTTGCTGATGCGTCCGTTGGCCTGCAAGGTGGCCAGGATGCGGCGGTCCACCCGGTCCAGGGCGTGGTCTTGCAAGGAATCTTCTATTTTTTCTTCTTTCATGAGAGAAACCTCTGTGTGATTGGGGTGATGCAGCCAAGAACGCAAACAAATTGTCCCTCAATCGGCGCAAACTGGACACCATTGCACCATCTCAGGAGACACACCATGAGCCCACTCGCCCCCACCGAAGCCACCACCCTGCTGGCCACCCTGCCCCACTGGCAGGCCGATCTCGCGGCCGGCAAGATCACACGCAGCTTCCGCTTTGACGACTTCGCCCAGGCCTTTGGTTTCATGGCCGAAATGGCCACCGTCTCCGAACGCATGAACCACCACCCCGAGTGGTTCAACGTCTACAACCGCGTGGACGTGACGCTGACCACCCACGACGCCGGGGGTCTGTCGCAGCGCGACATCGACTGGGCGCGTGTGGCCGACCAGGCCTTTGCCCGCCGCGCCGCCTGAGCGAGGAGCCCGCCATGCACGCCGAGGCAAGCACCGAAACACACACCGAGAAACACGGCCTGGCCGCCGGCGACGCCGGCCGCCCCGACAACGCCGACTGGACCATCCCCCAGGGCTGGGAGCACTACACCGCCGCCGACCACGCCACCTGGAAAACGCTGTTCGAACGCCAGAGCCAACTGCTGCCCGGCCGCGCCTGCGACGAGTTCGTGGCCGGCATGCGCGACCTGCCCATGCGCGCCGACGAAATCCCCAACTTCGAACAGCTCAACGAGGTGCTGCAGCAGCGCACCGGCTGGCAGGTGGTGGCCGTGCCCGGCCTGGTGCCCGACGAGGTGTTTTTTGACCACCTGGCGAACCGGCGCTTCCCCTCGGGCAACTTCATCCGCAAGCCCCACGAACTGGACTACCTGGAAGAGCCCGACGTGTTCCACGACGTGTTCGGCCACGTGCCCATGCTCATGAACCCGGCGATTGCCGACTTCATCCAGGCCTACGGCCAGGGTGGCCTGCGCGCGCAGCAGCTGGGCCACCTCACACAGCTGGCGCGGGTCTACTGGTACACCATCGAATTCGGCCTGCTGCAACAAGGCGACGGCCTGCGCCTGTACGGCGCCGGCATCGCGTCCTCGTTCACCGAGTCGCAGTTCTGCCTCGACAGCCCCAGCCCCAACCGCATCCGCTTCGACCTGGA
>CAYUAH010000008.1:1513-30269 GCA_964442375.1 uncultured Hydrogenophaga sp.
AGTCGCAGTTCTGCCTCGACAGCCCCAGCCCCAACCGCATCCGCTTCGACCTGGAACGGGTGATGCGCACCCACTACCGCATCGACGATTTCCAGGAGAGCTACTTCGTCATCCGCGACCTGGACGAGCTGCTGGAGTTCACCCGCATCGACTTCGCGCCGCTGTACGAACGCACCCAGGCCGCCGCAGCACACCAACCCGGCGACGTGCTGCCGACCGACCAGGTGTTCAGCCGGGGCACCGGCGCCTACCACGCCGCCAAACGAAAGCCTTCTTGATATGACCGCACCCACCGTTCTCATCACCGGCGCCGCCGGCCACCTGGGCCGCGCCGTGGCCGCCACCTTTGCCGCGCAAGGCGCGCGCCGCGTGCTGCTGGACCGCAACGCCGATGCGCTGCGCCATGCCTTTGGCGCCGACACCGCCCAACAGCTTTGCCTCAGCGCCGACCTGCTGGACGGCCACAGCACCCAGCAAGCCGTGCAAGGCGCCCTCGGCCAGGTGGGCCAGATCGACGTGTTGTGCCACCTGGCCGGCGGTTTTGGCATGGGCGAGCCGGTGCACGCCACGCCCAGCGCCACGCTGGAGCGCATGCTGGACCTCAACGTGCGCGCCTTCCTGCACATCAGCGAAGCGGTGGTGCCCGCCATGCTGGCCGCAGGGCGTGGGCGCATCGTCACCGTGGGCGCCTTCGGTGCACAACGCGGCGGCGCGCACATGGGCGCCTACGCGGCCAGCAAGGCCGCGCTGCAGCGGCTGACCGAATCGATGTCGGCCGAACTCAAGGGCCAGGGCATCCACGTCAACTGCGTGCTGCCCTCCATCATCGACACCGCCGACAACCGCGCCGCCATGCCCGACGCCGACCCCAGCCAGTGGGTGGCCCCCGCCGCATTGGCCGACGTGATTGCCTTCCTCGGTTCGGACGCCGCTCGCGCCATCCACGGCGCGTCCATCCCGGTCACCGGCCTGGTCTGAGCGCCGCCACACCAGGGACTTGCGTTTTTTGCAAGTCCCGGTTCGCGAACTCGCACTGGCCAGACCGCGCCGGGCTCCGTACAGTGTCAGGCTGACACCTGAACCGTTGAACGGAGACACATGAAAGCAGCAGTAGGCATCATTGGCGTGGGCATGATGGGGCATGGCATTGCCCGCAACGTGCTCAAACACGGCTTCGCGCTGACCGCCCTCGAACACCCCGGCAACCAGCCCCTGACCGAACTGCTGGCCGGCGGCGCCACCACCCAGACCAGCGCCCGCGCCGTGGCCCAGGCCAGCGACGTCGTCATCCTGTGCGTGACCGGCTCGCCCGAAGTGGAGGCCGTGCTCACCGGCGAAGGCGGCGTGCTCGAAGGCCTGCGCCCAGGCGCCATCGTGGTGGACTGCTCCACCGCCATCCCCACCGCCACCGAACGCATGGCCGCCCTGGTGCGCGCACGCGGCGCGCGTTTTGTGGACGCGCCCATGACCCGCTCGGTGCAGCACGCCCACGAAGGCAAGCTCAACCTGCTGGTGGGCGGCGACACCGCCGACACCGAGGCCGTGATGCCGGTGCTGCGCTGTTTTGCCGAAAACATCGTGCTGACTGGCGCCCTCGGCTCCGGCCACCGCATGAAGCTGCTGCACAACTTCGTCTCGCTGGGCTCGGTGGCCCTGCTGGCCGAAGCGGCGGCCTGCGCCCAGCGCGGCGGTATCGAGATGCCGGTGCTGGTGGACGTGCTGGCCACCGGCGGCGGTGCCGGCATCGCGCTGGAGCGCCTCAAGCCCTACCTGCTGAACGAAGACCCCAGCGGCCTGCAGTTCTTCATGAGCAACGCGCTCAAGGACCTGGGCTACTACGTCAACATGGCCAGCGACGCAGCCGCCCAACACGCCATCGCCGACGCCGTGGCCGGCACCTACGACCACGCCGTGCAACAAGGCGGCCCGCGCAAGCTGGTGCCCGAGCTCGTGGCCTTGCTCGCCCAGGACTGACCCCCTTCTTCTCAACCCAACGCCCTGGGCCGCCAGGGTGGTGGGTTGCCTCGCCCCCACATTTTTCAGGAGCCCCCCATGTCCACCCATCGCATCGCCGTCATCCCCGGTGACGGCATCGGCCCCGAAGTCATGCCCGAAGGCCTGCGCGTGCTGGAGGCCGCCGGCAAGAAGTTCGGCATCGCCTTCCATTTCGACCACTTCAACGACTGGTGCACACCGCACTACCTGAGGCACGGCACCATGATGCCGGACGACTGGCAGGCCCAGATCGGCGGCCACAACGCCATCTTCTTCGGCGCCGTGGGCACGCCCGACGTCGTGCCCGACCACGAAGCCGTGTGGGGCTCCATCATCAAGATCCGCCGCGAGTTCGATCAGTTCGTCAACCTGCGCCCGGTGCGACTCATGCGCGGTGTGCCCGCGCCCCTGGCCCACCGCCAGCCCGGCGACATCGACTTCCTGGTGGTGCGCGAGAACACCGAGGGCGAGTACTCGTCGGTGGGCGGGCGCATGTTCGAAGGCAGCGACAACGAGATGGCCATCCAGGAGTCCATCTTCACCCGCCGGGGCGTGGACCGCATCCTGCAATACGCCTTCGAGCTGGCGCGCAGCCGCCCGCGCAAATCGCTCACCGCCGCCACCAAGAGCAACGGCATCTCCATCACCATGCCTTACTGGGACGAGCGCCTGGCCGAGATGGCCAAGCGCTACCCTGACGTGAGCGTGAAGAAGTTCCACATCGACATCCTGTGTGCCCACTTCGTGCAGCACCCCGACTGGTTCGACGTGGTGGTGGCCTCCAACCTGTTCGGCGACATCCTCTCCGACCTCGGCCCGGCCTGCACCGGCACCATAGGCATCGCGCCCAGCGCCAACCTCAACCCCACACGCCGCCACCCCTCGCTGTTCGAGCCGGTGCACGGCTCCGCGCCCGACATCGCCGGGCAGGGCATTGCCAACCCCATCGGTCAGATCTGGTCGGCCGCGCTCATGCTGCAACACCTGGGCCGGGGCGATGCCGCACACGAAGCCGCCGCCGCCCACATCGTGCAATGCATCGAAGACGTGATCGCCACCGGCCCGCGCACGCGGGACATGGGCGGCACGGCCAGCACCGTCGAGGTTGGCCAGGCCATTGCGGCGGCCGTGGCCGGCGCCTGACGTTCCTCCGTTTCCCCGCGCCCCCGTTCCACCACCACAACAGAAGGAGACAAGACATGCAACGCAGAAAATTCCTCCACCGCGCCGGTGCCTCCGGCGCGGCCCTGGCTGCCGTGGCCGCGCCTGCGGTGGCGCAAACGGGATTGCCCGAAATCCGTTGGCGCATCGCCTCCAGCTACCCCAAAAGCCTGACCTCCATTTACGGCGCGATGGAAATGGTGACCAAGCGCCTGCACGAGCTCACCGATGGCAAGTTCCACGTCTCGCTGCACGCGGCGGGCGAACTGATGCCTGCGCTGGGTGTGCTGGACGCGGTGCAAAAAGGCACGGTGGAGGCCGGCCACAGTGCCAGCTATTTCTACATCGGCAAAGACCCGGCCTTTGGCTTTCACACCGCCCTGCCCTTTGGCCTGAACATGCGCCAGCAGAACGCGTGGCTGTACGAGGGCGGTGGTCAGGCCCTGATCGACGAGTTCCTGGCCGACTACAACGTCATCAGCATGGCCGTGGGCAACACCGGCGCACAGATGGCCGGGTGGTACCGCAAGGAAATCAAGAGCGCGGCCGACCTCAAGGGCCTGAAGTTCCGCGTCGGCGGCCTGGCCGGCATGGTGTTGTCCAAGCTGGGCGTGGTGCCGCAGCAGCTGCCCGCCGGCGACCTCTACCCCGCCCTGGAAAAAGGGGTCATCGACGCGGCCGAATTCGTGGGCCCGCTGGACGACGAAAAGCTGGGCCTGCACAAGACCGCCAAGTACTACTACTACCCCGGCTGGTGGGAAGGCTCGGCCACACTGAGCCTGTTCATCAACCGCACCGCCTGGGCCGCGCTGCCACCCATGTACCAGGCCGCGCTGCGCGCCGCCACGGCCGAGGCCAACCAGTGGCTCACGATGAAGTACGACACCGAAAACCCACAGGCCCTGCGCCGCCTGGTAGCGGGCGGCGCGCAGTTGCGCAGCTTCCCCAAAGACGTGACGGCCGCCTCCTTCAAGGCCGCCAACGAGCTGTACGGCGAGCTGTCGGACAAGAGCCCCGCGTTCAAGAAAATCTACGCCCACTGGTCCAAGTTCCGCGCCGAACAGGTGATGTGGCAGCAGTTCTGCGACCTGCCCTTCGACAACATGATGGCCACCCTGCTGCGCAACCCCAAGGCATGACACTGGAACAGGCGCTGTCCATCGCCGACCTGCGCCGCCTGGCGCAGCGCCGGCTGCCGCGTTCGGTGTTCGACTTCATCGATGGCGGCGCCGAGGACGAGCACACGCTGCGCGACAACCGCGCCGCCTTTGAGCGCGTGCGGCTGTTGCCACGTGTGCTCACCGACGTGCGCGAGCCCGACACCCGCTGCGCGCTGTTCTGCAGCGAGCACAAAGCGCCCATCGTCATCGCGCCCATGGGCTCGTGCATGCTGGCCTGGCCCGAGGCCGACATCGCCATCGCCCGCGCCGCCGCCGAGCGTGGCCTGCCCTACACGCTGTCCACCATGGCCACCACCGGCATCGAACGCATGGCGCAGGCGGTGCAGGGCGAGTTGTGGTTCCAGCTCTACGTGCTCAAGGACCGTGCCTTCAACGAACAGCTGGTGCAGCGCGCCCGCGCCGCCGGCTACCGCGCCCTGGTGGTGACGGTGGACCTGCAGGCCGGCGGCAAACGTGAGAAGGACTTGCGCAACGGCATCAGCGTGCCCTTGCGCATGACCCCTCGCCACCTGATCGAAGGCATCACCCACCCCGGCTGGGCCTTGCGCATGCTGCGCGGCGGCCTGCCCGAGTTCGAGAACGTGCGTGGCTACCTGAAAGACCAGGGCGCGGGCCTGACCATCGCCGCCCGCGTGGGCCAGAACCTGGATGCCGGCTTCGGCTGGGACGACCTGAAGCGCTTGCGCGACCTCTGGCCCGGCCCGCTGCTGGTCAAGGGCGTGGAACACCCGCTGGACGCGGTGCGGCTGCAGGCGCTCGGCGTGGACGGGTTGTGGGTGTCCAACCACGGCGGACGCCAGCTGGACGGGGCGGCGGCCTCGGCCGACGCCTTGACGCTGGTGGCCGAGGCCACGGCCGGCCAGCTGCCGTTGCTCATCGACTCCGGTGTGCGTCGGGGCGTGGACATCCTCAAGGCACGCGCCCTGGGTGCGACGGCGGTGGCCATCGGCCGCCCAGCGCTGTTTGGCGCGGCCGTGGCCGGCCAAGACGGCGTGGCCCGCGCGCTGGACATCCTCATCAGCGAACTGCGCCTGGCCATGAAACTGGCCGGCACGCCCCGATTGAGCGACGCCAACCGCGACCTGCTGGCCAGCGCCGACCGCTTCACAAACGCTGCATGACGCGCACCAGGCGGTCGCCCTCGCCCGGCTTGGGCACCGCAATCAAACGCGCTGCCACATAGCTGTTCTGGGAATCGGGCTCCAGCGCGGCCGTGACCAGCCCGCCCAGCGGTTGCGCCAGGCTCACGTACCAGCCGCCTGCGGGCAGGCGCTGGCGCGCGGCCTGCAAGCTGACCTGTGCCTTCACGATACCGCCCGCGTCCTGAATGGCGCCGCGGCCGTCCTGCCGCTGCGAGGCTTCAATGTTTTCAAAGACGTAGCGCTCCACAGCCACCGTGCGTGGGCTGGCCAGCGGCCTGACCTGCACGCCCAGCGCACGCAGCGTCTGCACCGCGCGCAGCTCGGTGGGCGCCAGCCAGTAACCGCAGGGGCGCGGTCGGGTTTGCGCCACCTTCAGCGTCAGCGACGAACGCCAGTCCACCGCCTCCGCACGGTCGGCACCGGTTTTGGCGTCCACCAACGCCAGCTCGCGCGGCTCCGGCGTCTGCTGCGCGGCCACCACGATATCGCCCTGGCACGCCCGGGCCGACACGTCGCGGTCGGCCCGGCGCGCCAGCTCCACCAGCGACGGGCCACGGGCTGCCACGCGTTGCACCAGCGCCTCGGCCGCCACCACATGGGCATGGACGCGCCTTGCCAGGTTCTGTTTGCCTATGCCCACGCCACGCGTTTCGTGCAGGATGCTCACCGCATTGCGCAGGCCGCCGATGTTGCGCCAGGTGTCGGGCTGCACGCCGCCCATGGCCACAGGCGCTTTCGGTTCGGCCGTGGTGGTGTGGTACCACGATTCGCTCAAGCCCTCCGCCGCCACGGCCTGTCGGATCGCTGGCAAAAAGTCATCCATGCCGGCCTGGTACACACCGCTGTCGAGGTTGCCGGTGGTGGCCGCCTGCAACAGCACGTCGTGCTTGGACCAGGCACCATAGCGGGTGACCCAGCGGTCGCCCGCGGTGAACTCGTGCATGTCCAGCACCACTTGTGGACGGAAGCGCGCCGCCGTCTGGGCCAGTGCCCGCGCCTCGGGGGTGCGCAACAGCAGGTGATCGCGGTTGAGGTCCACGTCGTGGGCGTTGGCGCGCTTGAACAAAGCCGCCCCGTCCGGGTTGGCGCGAGGCAGTGCCACGATGTTGACCTGCCGCAGCAGCTGCGCACGCTCGGGCGCACTCCAGCGCTCCAGCAGCACCAGAACGGCCTCGCCCGGCGCGGGCTCGTTGCCGTGCTGCTGTGCCACCAGCATCAGGGTCGGCTTGGCGGCATCGAAGCGGGCGCCGTGCGCCAGCAAGATCAGCGGCAGCGCCCGGCCCTGCTCGCTGGTGCCCACGGTCTCCAGCCGGACGTTGGGTCGCGCCTGCAGGGCCTGCAAGCGCGCCATCATCTGTTCGTAGCTCGTGAAGCCGACTTGCGGCGCATCAAAGGCAGGCGTGTCGTAGATCACCGAGGGCGGCGGAAAGCGCGCCTCCACAGGTGGTGGCTGCAGTTTGACTTTGGCGGGGTCGAACTGCGCATGGGCATGGAGCGCAACGAGGCACACAGCGGCACCCGCCCATTGGGTCCATTTGAACGTATCGGTTTGCATGGGATTTCCTGATGACGAACGCCGGAACGGGACGTTCTGGCCTCAGGCTACACCGCTTGTGCCATCCCGGTCAAAAACTGCAGCAGGCGCCGCGTGGGTGCGGGGATCGCGCCCGGTTTCACGCACACATGCATGGGCCGGTCGGCCCAACTGTCGGTCAGCCGTATGAAGCGCAGCTTCATGGTGTGGCGAAACGCCTCGACCGCGCCCTCTGGCAGCACCGCAACGCCCTGCCCCGCCGCCACCAGCCGGCACACGCCCTCGAAGGACTGCACCTGCACGCGCAAACGCAAGAACTTGCCCGCCGCATCGGCCGCCTGCTTCATGGCGTGGGTCAGGGCGGCCGAGTTGTCCAGGCCCACGAACTCGTGCTCCAACAGCGCTTCAAAACTGACCGAGCGCACCTTGAGCGGGTGGCGCTGCGAGACGACCACACACAGGCGGTCGTGCCCATACGGTTCAAAACGCAGGTCGGGCACGGGTGCGGTGGTGACGATGCCAATGTCGGCCACCCCTTCGCGCACCGCCTCCACGATGCGCCCGCTGCGCACCTCCTGCACGTCCACCTTGATGTCGGGGTGTTGCACGGTCCATTGCGCCAGCCGCTCCGGCAAATCCTGACTCAGGGCCGAGGTGTTGACGTAGAGGCGCACCCGCCCCACGGTGCCACGCGCGTAGTCCGACAGATCGCCTTGCATCAGGTCCACATCGCGCATCAGCGTCTGGGCATGGCGGGCCAACGCCTCGCCGGCGGGCGTGGGGGCCACACCGTTGTGCGCGCGCTCCAGCAGCGTCGTGTGGAAGTGGTGCTCAAGTGCGGCAATGCGGCGGCTCGCGGCCGACAGCGACAGGTGGCACAACGCCGCCGCCCTGGACAGGCTGCGCAGCTCGACCGCACGTTGAAACAGCTGAAGAGAATCCAAATCGGGGAGCATGGCGGCAGCGCAGGTGATGCGGCATTGTGCACCGCCTCACCCACACCACAGGCCGCACCCTCACATCCCGAGCATCTTCTTGGCTTCGGCCAGCGCCGCCATCGACTCGGTGTGCTTGCCTTCCTTGTGCAACTTCTCGCCCTGGGCGCGCAGCCCCTTGACCTTGGTCATGTTGTCGGCGCTGAGCTGCGCACTGGGCAGCTTGGCGTCGATGGCCTTCATTTCGTTGGGGCAGTTGTGGGCCAGAGCCAGCGATGACACCAGCGTGGCCGCCAGGGCCACGAACGCATTCTTCATGTTGGGTCTCCTGCGGCACCCGAGCCGCAGCCCGCACATTACGCCTGTTGGCGCCAGACGCGATACCCCTGAAGCCCACAGGGGCAAGCCTCAGCCGCGCGGATGGTGCTGGGCGTGCAAGTCTTTCAAGCGCTCACGCGCCACATGGGTGTAGATGGTGGTGGTGGAAATGTCGGCGTGGCCCAGCAGCAGTTGCACGGCGCGCAGGTCGGCGCCGTGGTTGAGCAGGTGGGTGGCAAAAGCGTGGCGCAGGGTGTGGGGCGACAGCGGGCTGCGGATGCCGGCCGTCAGTGCGTGTTTCTTCACCAGCGTCCAGAACATCACCCGCGTCATGCCGGCGCCGCGCGCGGTGACGAACAGGTCCTCGGTCTGCTGTCCGCCCAGGATGGCGCTGCGGGCTTCTGCCAGATAGCTTTGCAGCCACTCGCCAGCCAGCAGGCCAAAGGGCACCAGGCGTTCCGTGTTGCCTTTTCCGGTCACGCGCAGCACGTGTTCGCTTGGGCTGACCTGGAAGGTCCGCAGTGCCACCAGCTCGCTCACCCGCAGGCCGCTGGCGTACATCAGCTCCAGCATGGCGCGGTCGCGCAGGCCCAGGGGCGTGCCCACGTCGGGCGCGTTGAGCAAGGCCTCCACCTGGGCTTCGCTCAGGGTCTTGGGCACGCGCAGCGGCTGTTTGGCGGCCTGCAGGCGCAAGGTGGGGTCGGCGGTGATCAGCCGCTCGCGCAGCGCCCAGCGGAAGTAACGCTTGAAGACGGTGAGGCGGCGGTTGGCCGTGGTGGCGCGGGTCTGGGCGTGACGGGCGGCGAAATAGGCGTTGATGTCGGCCTCGCTGCAACCGATCAGCCGCTTGCCTTGTGTGGCCAGCCACTGGCCCAACAAGGTCAGGTCGCGCCGGTAGGCATCCAGGGTGTTGCGCGACAAGCCCTCCTCCAGCCAGAGGGCGTCTACAAAGGCGCTGGCGTCTGCTTCTGCAGCAGCCACCAGCACCGGATCGGGCTCAGTCAAGTTTCAGCTTTTGCTTGTCAACGACTTGTTTGTAGACCGCCAGCTCGGCCTTGATCTGGTCGGTGAACTGGGCCGGGGTGTTGGCCACGATCAACGAGCCGGTGTCTTCGATGCGCTTGCGCACGGCCGGGTCGGCCACGGCCTTCATGGCCGCCGCATGCACCTTGTTGACGATGTCGGCGGGCGTGCCCTTGGGCGCCAGCAGGCCGTAGTAGGCCATGCGGTTGACCGGCTCCAGGCCCACGTCCTTGAAGGTGGGCACGTTGGGCAAGGCGGCCAGGCGCTGCGGCGCGGCCACCACGATGGGCACCAGTTTGCCGGTGTTGATGAAGGGCAGCGCGGACGGCAGGTTGTCGAAAATGATGGGCACCTGGCCGGCCACGGTGTCGTTCAAAGCCGGGCCCGCACCCCGGTAGGGGATGTGGGTGATGAAGGTGCCCGAGAGGTTTTTGAACAGCTCGGTCTGCAGGTGGCCGATGCCGCCCGTGCCCGACGACGCGTAGGAGTATTTGCCCGGGTTCTTCTTGAGTTCGGCAATGAAGCCGGCGTAGTCCTTGGCCGGGAAGCTGGGGTGCACCGCGATCACGTTGGGCGTGGCCGCGATGTTGGTGATGGCGATGAAATCGGTCAGCGGGTTGTAGCTGATCTTGGGATTGATGGCGGGGTTGGCTGCGGTGGTGGACACGGTGGCCATGCCCAGCACGTAACCGTCGGGCGCGGCGCGCGCGAGTTCGGTGGCACCTACCACGCCACCGCCACCGGCCTTGTTCTCCACCACCACCGCCTGCCCCAGCTCCTTGCCCAGCGGTTCGGACATGACCCGCGCGATGATGTCGGTGGTGCCGCCGGGGGCAAACGGCACCTGCAGCTTGACAGGGCGGTTCGGGTAGGCCTGGGCGAACGCGGCACCGCTGAGGGTGGCCAGGGCGGCAAGGGTCAGCACTTCGCGGCGAAACATCATGTCGGGGTCTCCTGTTGAGATGGAAAAGGATGCGGCACAGGATCAGCTGTGCCGCAATGCCTGCGAATATAAATGAACACCCAGGGTTCCCGACCGCATGAATTCCCCCAAGGGCAAACCCTTGTATCCTCGCGCCGGTGAACTTCGCCCAACTCCTGTTTCCCGACTTCTCCCTGATCCTCATCGGCTACCTGCTGTGTCGCCTGACCGCGCTCGACCGCAAGGTGTGGGAGCAGGTGGACAGCCTGGTGTATCTCTTCCTGTTCCCGGTTCTGCTGTTCCGCTCCATCATCAAGAGCCCGCTGGACCTCGGTGCCACCTCCGGGCTGATCGGCGCCGGCATCTCGATGGCGCTGGTGGCGATCGCGCTGTCGTATTCGCTGCCGCGCTGGCCATGGTTGGGCAGGCACCTGGAGCCGCGCCTGCACGCCGCCAGCGCACAGGTGGGCTTTCGATTCAACTCCTTCATTGCGCTGGCCCTGGCCGACAAGGTGGCCGGCCCCCAGGGCTTGCAACTGATCGCGGTGCTGATCGGTTTCTGTGTGCCCTTGTTCAACATGGGAGCGGTGTGGCCGATGGCGCGGCACGCGCAACGCGGTTTTGGCCGTGAGCTGTTGCGCAACCCGCTGATCATTGCCACCGCCAGCGGCCTGAGCGCCAACCTCATGGGCCTGCAGATCCCGCCCTGGCTCGACCCCACGGTCAACCGGATCGGCCAGGCCTCGCTGGCCCTGGGCCTGATGGCCGCTGGCGCCGGCATGCAGCTGGGCAGCCTGGCCAGCGCCAAGGCGCTGGGCGTGGCCGTGCTCTCGCTCAAGCACTTTGTGCTGCCACTGGTGGCCTGGGGCATGTCGCGCCTGTTCGCACTGGACCCGACACAAACCCTGGTGCTGCTGATGTTCTCGGCCGTGCCCACCGCCTCCAGCTGCTATGTGCTGGCCGCGCGCATGGGCTACAACGGCGCCTACGTGGCGGGCTTGGTCACGCTGTCCACGCTGCTGGGCATGCTGAGCCTGCCGTTTGCGCTGGGGGTGCTGGGGACGCTGGGCAGGACCTGAGCGCCCACGTGGTGCTCGGCTGAAACCGCGATCAGGCACCAGACGATGGCCACCAGCTGGGCCAGGTTGATCAGGATGGCGGTGGCATGGGTTCTGCGGAACCCGGGAATGGCGTCCATCTGGCTGGACTCGATCTGGGCGCCGAGCAAGGCCATTTTGGGGATCATGTGTTGGCGCAGCACGACGGCGATCAGCGCCAGCCCGGCCGCGCCGCCCGCCACCCAAGGACGACCGGCCAGCGCGAAACTGACCGAGGTCGCGGTCGCCGTCACGAAGGCGGCGATGTAGTAGATGTTGAAGAAGCCCCGCACAAAACGGGCGTCCATCGGCGTGTCGTGTTTGAGGATCAGCAAGGGAATCGACCCCATGATGAAATAGGCCGTCGTGACCATCAAAGCGACCGTGAAAATAAGCGCGGCGACCATGGCAACAGACATTTTGTTTGACCTCCGGCGTCGGTTGTTTCCACTGCGGCCTAGCGCCCGCCCTGCGTCACCAGCTCCAGCCGCCGCTGCAGGCGCGCCGCTTCCTCACCCTGCCCTGCGGCCTGCGCACGTTGTTGGGCAAGTTGCAGCCAGGCCAGTAGAGGACGGCGCCAGCCCTGGGCGCTGGCGGTGTCCACGGCCAGCGCCAACACGCCCGGGGTGGCGCGTTCAGCGCGCAACAACACCCCGGCGGCCACCAGGCGCGACAACGGATCGGCGATGGCGGCCAGGCGCGCTGGCGCCTCGGCGGGGGTCACGCTGACGAGGGCACGGTGCAGCTCGGGCAGTTGTGCGGCATCAGCGGGCGTGGCCTGGGCCAACAGGTAGCGGGCGTAGGCCTGTTCGGGCGTTGCGGCGTCTTGTGCCAAGGCCTGGAAGGCCGGGCATGGATTGAATTCGACGCTGGCCACTTCGGCCGCGCAGCGCACCAGCTCCAGGCGCGCCAGCCGCTCGGGCGCAGCGGTACGCGCCACCTCGGCACGGGCGCGGTCCAGCTCCAGCGTGGCCACGCGTGTGTTGCCGCTCAGGTAGGCGTCCACCGAACGCGCGAGCGCGCCTTGTGCGTTCACCGCCCAGTCCGGCGGGGGCGGGGTGCTGCTGCAGGCGGTCAACACCGCTGCGGCCACAAGCATGGTCAGACGGGTCATGGCAGCTTGATCTCCGTGTCGCGGGCAAACGGCCACTTGCGGTTGACCTCGTTGACCAGGGCCTCGACCTTGCGCAGGCTGGCCTCCACTTCGGTGCGCAGGGCGCCCAGGTCCACCGTGGCTTCGCGGGTGTTGCTGGCGATGCCCTGAGCCTCCACCAGCACCGCATCCACTTTGCGAAGGCTTTGGCGGGCCTCGCCCAGGGCGGTGTTCATCTGCCGCACCAGGGCCTGCACGTCGGTCACCAGACCATCCTCACCCAGCACGCGGCGGTCGGCGTTGGCCACCAGGCCTTCGGTGCGTTGGGTGAGGCTGTTGAGGCGCTTCATCAAGGTGTCGGCCTGTGCCAGGGTGGCGGCCAGGCGCCGGCGGTCGGCGTCGTTGCCGGCCAACACACCCAGGGCACCCTGCGGACCGTTGAGTTTTTCGGTCAGCAGCTGCGTTTGCTGCAGCGTGGTATTGAGCGCCGACTGCGCGTTGGTCATGGTGGCCAGGTTGTTGAGCAGCTCGCGCGCCGTGGCCACCACCTGCGGGATTTCGGCCGTCGCATCGCCCAGCAGCACGCGCCGCTCGGCGCCGTCGGGCAAGGGTGGATCGTCGAGCACGCCGCTGAAGGCGCGCAAGCGCACGCTGCCCACCACACTGCGCTCCATGGTGAAGATGCTGCTCTGGCGCAGCCAGCGCGCATCGCGCCGCGGCACATCGATGACGATGCGCGCGTTGCCTTCCTTGGACAATTCGATTCGGCGCACGCGACCAATGGGAAAACCCGAAAAGGTGAGGTCCATGCCCACGGTCACGCCCTCCGAGTCATCGGCCACCAGCACCACGCTCTGGTGGGCCTCGAAGGCGCCGCGCGCGTACAGCAGGTACAGGCCCGAGCCCACCACCAGCAGCACAAACAGCAGCATGAGCAAGGCGGCTTTGAACTCGATGCGGGTCAGGCCGCCAGGCGAAGCAGGTCGATCATCCATGGAAATCAGAAGTAGTTGCCCAACAGGGACAGTGCCTCGAACAGCAGCAGCAGCATGAACATGCGCACCAGGCCCTGGATCTCGGCGCCCACCTTGTTGCTCGGGCGGGACTGGGTGGCAGCGGCCATGGGCACCACCGCCACGGCCAGGCTGAACAGCAGCGTTTTGACCACAAACACCAAGGTGACGGCCGGTCCGAACACCTGGCCCACGGTGCGGGTGTAGGGCTCCCAGCCAAACGGGGTGAAGCCATAAACCACCAGATAGCTGACCACCAGGGTCACCACGGCGCTGAAGGCGGTGAGCAGCCACACCGCGAACACCCCAGCCACCACACGCGGCAACACCTCCTGGCGCATCGGGTCCAGGCCTTGGGCACTGAGCGCGGCAAAGCGGCCATTGGCGCGCAGCTCGGCCACATCCGAGCCGTAGGGAATGGCGCAGCGCATGGCCACAAACAGCGCCGCCGCCAGCGGCAGCAGCTCCAGCACCAGCACACGCACCACCATCTCCAAGGCATAGCGCGAGAGGCCATAACTGGCGGCCGACACCACCACGATGCGCACCAGCACCAGGCTGAAGAAACCGAACATCAGCACGTACCACAGCAGCGAAGGCCCGGCCGACTGGTAGAGGTGGCGCGCCATCACCGGGCGCAGGGCGCGCGGGTAGCTGCCAGGCGACAAGGCCCAGGCCATGATCTGCGCCGCCAGCCGCGCGATGTAGACCCACTGCGCGCTCCAGCGCAAGGCCGCGCGGCCCATGTCGCGCAGGGCCTGGAGCGGGAGTGGCTCAGTGGTCATGGCGCCATGGTATCGGACGACCTGTACCTGGTCGACACAGCGCAATCGATGCGGCCGCTCGGCATGCCAGATGAAGCCACGTGTCGTGGTGTGCCTACCGCTCAGCCCGACGCTCGGTCAGATGGCAGGGCAAGCGATGCCAGCCCTCATAAAGTCAGGCATGGCATATCAACTCACCACCCTCGCTGCACTCACTGCGCTTGTGATGACCGCAGGTTGCGGCGGAGGCAGTTCAACAAGTCCATTGCCCTCACCCGGCGTGCCTGCGCCTTCCGCGCCTGAGAAGCTGGAACTTTTCACCGGAAAAGCGACGGTGGATTTTGCGCAATGCCAATCCACCGATGGCGCCGCAGCCACGGCGAGGTATTCGCATCTTCAACGGGCCACGGTCTACGAGGATGCGGTGTATCTGGCAGAAACGGGCGAGGTCTGTGCCAATGTGATGTACGACACGCCCGGTTTCGTGCCAAGCAAACTGCGGCCCGCCATCCGTAAGGTGTCCGATGGTGCCGTGCAAACGGCTGTCCGGCTGAATGATCACTTCACGGCCCTGTCGCACCCAGCGATGGTGCGGTATCCCAGCGGCGTGCAGCGCAAGCCAGGCAACGAGGCCTTGTTCGTCCTCGGCTACGCGGCGGCATCCAGTGAGATTGGCTTCACGCTGGTAGACAGCGAGGCCACACGGTACACGGCGCAGGGCGGCTGGGGTTACCACGTGCCAGGGCTGTTCAAATTCACCGAGGCGCTCGCGGGCTACGACGATCTGGTGGCTGGCACCGTGGGGCAGTTGCCCAGGCTGGCTGACGGGCAAGGGCACCGTGCCGGGTTCTACGCGCCACACGATCTGGAGGTGGACGCCACGGGTCGCTTCTACCTGATCGACCAAAGCCGGATACGCACCATCGACGCGACCTTCAACGTCGCCACACTGGACAACGCTGCCCTGGGCATCACCGGCACGGTCAAGGCACTGGATGCCGACCGCCAAGGACGCATTCACGCGCTGGTTCAGCGCGGGGGGCCCGAATACTCGTGGCACCGCTTGACAGACCGCAGGCGGGTGGACTTCCGCGTGCGCGACTTCGTGTTGACCGAACCCATCACGTTTGAAGCCTTTGCGGTGGTGGGGGACGAGCTGGTGCTGGGCGTGCGCGCGACGTCAAACGACAAAAGCACGCAACTCTTCAGGGTGACCTCCAATGGCACGGTGACTGAACTGACGGGCACCGAGTACGCCGCGAAGCCTCAGGACTTCCTGGACAACTTGGGGCAGTACGTGTTGCCGCAGGTTCAGCACATCGAGTACGGCCAGGATGGACATCTGTACATCGTGCTGCCGCAAGGCGTTTTGCGGGCCCGCAACTTCAAGTAACCTGCGCCAGCGCCCACGCCACATGCTCACGCACCAGCCCGCTGGGGTGCGCACTGCGCGCCTGCAAGGCCGCACGCAGCGACACGGCCGGCTCGCCCGCCGCCAGCGCGTTGCCCAGCGCCACGGCGATGTTGCGCAGCCAGCGCTCGTGGCCGATGCGGCGGATGGCGCTGCCTTCGGTGCGTTGCAGAAACTCGGCTTCTTCCCAGGCGAACAGGTCGGCCAGGGTGGCGCCACTCATGCCCGCACGCGGCTCGAAATCGGGCAGCGCCGACCGCTGGGCAAACTTGTTCCACGGGCACACCAGCTGACAGTCGTCGCAGCCATAGATGCGGTTGCCGAGCAAATGGCGGAACTCGATGGGGATGGGCCCGGCGTGTTCGATGGTGAGGTAAGAAATGCAACGGCGCGCGTCGAGCCGGTAAGGTGCCACGATGGCGCCCGTGGGGCATGCGGTGAGGCAGGCCGAACACTGGCCGCAGTGCGCGCTGGTGGGCGCGGTGGGCGGCAAGGCCATGTCCACAAAGACCTCGCCCAGGAAAAACATCGACCCGGCCTCGCGCTGCAGCACCAACGTGTGTTTGCCGCGCCAGCCCAGGCCGCTGCGCACGGCCAACTCGGCCTCCAGCACCGGGGCGGAGTCGGTGAAAGCACGGTGGGCCAGGGGTGCGACCGCCTGGGCGATGCGCTCGCCCAGCTTTTGCAGGCGCTGGCGAAACACCTTGTGGTAGTCGCGACCCCGCGCGTAGAGTGAAATCACGGCCTCACCGGGGCGCTGCTGACGCGCCAGTTCCAGCGCGGGCCAACCGTCAGGCGTGCGGGCGGGCAGGTAGTCCAGGCGGGCAGTGATCACGCTCGCCGTGCCCGGCAGCAGCTCTGCGGGCCGGGCGCGCTTGAGGCCGTGCTGGGCCATGTAGGCCATGTCGCCATGGAAGCCGGCGTCCAGCCAGGCCAGCAAACCGGGTTCGGCGCTCGAAAGGTCGACACCCGTCACGCCAATTTGGGAAAATCCCAGTTCCCGGCCCCAGGCCTGTATTTGCGAGACGAGTTGAGCAGCATCGGACACCCCAGCATTGTAGGCAGCCCCCCCGCACCCGACAGCGTGTGGCGCACGCTGCTGCAGGACGAAACACAAACCCAGGCGCTGGCCGAAAACCTGGCGGGCTCGCCCCTGCTGGCCAACGCGGTGGTGGCTTTGCACGGCGACCTGGGCGCGGGCAAAACCACGCTGGTGCGCCACCTGCTGCGCGCGCTGGGCGTGAACGGGCGGATCAAGAGCCCGACCTACACCGTGGTGGAGCCGCATGAGGCCCCCTGGCCCGCGACCTGGCCCCAGCGAGCGGCCGGTATGCTGAACATCTGGCATTTCGACTTCTACCGCTTCAGCGACCCGCGCGAATGGGAAGACGCAGGTTTTCGCGAACTTTTTGCCCAGCCCGGCCTCAAGCTCGTGGAGTGGCCCGAAAAGGCCCAGGGCGTGATGCCCACGCCCGATGCCGACCTCACGCTGCAAGCCATGGACGATCACGAACTGAGCCGCCGTTTCACCTTCATGGCACGCACACCGTTGGGCCAGCAACTGTTGGGGGCCGTGCGCCCATGAAGCGGCGTGACCTGATCGGCAAGGGTGCGCTGGTGCTGATGATCGGTGCCCACCACTTGGCGCACGGCGCCTCGGTGGTGGCGGTGCGCATCTGGCCGGCCCGCGACTACACCCGCGTCACCATCGAATCGGACGGCGTGCTGACCGCGCGCCAGTTTTTTGTCACCGATCCACCGCGCCTGGCGGTGGACATCGAGGGCATAGACCTGCTGCCCGGCCTGCGTGAGCTGCTGGGCAAGGTGCGCTCCGACGACCCCAACATCGCCGGCCTGCGGGTGGCGCAGAACGCGCCCAACGTGGTGCGTCTGGTGATAGACCTCAAGAAGCCCATCACGCCCCAGGTTTTCAGCCTGGAGCCGGTGGCGGCCTACCAGCACCGGCTGGTGTTCGACCTTTACCCGGTGACGCCACCCGATCCGCTGGAAGACTTCATTGCCCAGCGGCTCAAGGACCTCGCGCCCGGGATGACCGTGCCTGGCCCTCCCCCTGCTGCGGCGCCGGGCCCGGCCCACGACCCGCTGGGTGACCTGATTGCGCAGAAAACCGAGCGTCCGGCGCGCAGCGAAACCCCGGTGTTTGCCCGCCCGCCCGAACCGCAGGACACCAGGCCTGCGGCCCAGACCGCGCCCCCCATCACCAAACGCAACGAACTGCCTGCGCCGCCCACCGACCGGCTCATCATCGTCGCCCTCGACCCCGGCCATGGCGGCGAGGACCCGGGCGCCGTCGGCCCCGGCGGCACCTTCGAGAAAGACGTGGTGCTGCAAATCGCCCAGCGCCTGCGCACGCGCATCAACGCCACCCAGGTCAATGGCAACCAGCTGCGCGCCTTCATGACACGCGACGCCGACTTCTTCGTGCCCCTGCACGTGCGGGTGAACAAAGCACGCCGCGTTCAGGCCGACCTGTTCGTGAGCCTGCACGCCGACGCCTTCTACACGCCCCGCCCGCAAGGCGCCAGCGTGTACGCGCTCAGCGACAAGGGCGCATCGAGCGCGGCCGCGCGCTGGATGGCCGACAAGGAGAACCAGGCCGACCTGGTGGGTGGCATCAACCTCGGTGCCCAGGATGCCGGCGTGCGCCGGGTGCTGCTGGACATGAGCACCGCCGCCCAGATCAACGACAGCCTGCGGTTCGGCAGCACGGTGCTGGGCGAGATCGGCCGCGTGGGCAAGCTGCACAAACCCCGCGTGGAGCAGGCCGGCTTCGCCGTGCTGCGCGCGCCCGACATCCCCAGCGTGCTGGTGGAGACCGCCTTCATCAGCAACCCCGACGAAGAACAGCGCCTGCTCGACCCCGCCTACCAGAACCAGCTGGCCGATGCCCTGCTGCGCGGCATCGTGCGTTACTTCGCCAAGAACCCGCCGCTGGCGCGCACGCGGCAGGTGTCCTGAAGCTCAGGCGGCCGCCTTCGCCTCAGCCCGCGAAGCCCGCCAGGCGCCGAACATGGCGATCAGCCCCGGCACGATGATCATGGCCCAGATGATCTTGCTCAGGTTGGCCTGCACCCAGGGCAGGTTGCCGAACAGGTAACCGGCGCCGGTCAGGCCCACGACCCAGATCAGCGCGCCGATCACGTTGTAGGTGGTGAAGGTGCTGCGCGTCATCTCGGCCACACCGGCCACGAAGGGCACGAAGGTGCGCACAAAGGGCATGAAGCGGGCCAGGATGACGGTGATGCCGCCGTATTTTTCGTAGAAGTTGTGCGCGCGGTCGAAGGCCTTGCGGTTGAAGAATCGCGAGTCCTCCCACTGGAACACCTTGGGGCCGAAGTAACGCCCTATCGAGTAGTTGAGCTGGTCGCCCAGCACGGCGGCCACCACCAGCAGCGCCATGGCCAGCGGCAGGCTCATGAAGCCGGCGCCACACAGCGCCCCCACCACGAACAGCAGCGAGTCGCCTGGCAGAAACGGCATGACCACCACACCGGTTTCCACAAAAATGATGAGGAACAGCAGGGCATAGACCCAGGCCCCGTAGGCCTGTACAAAGGCCTCCAGGTGGGCGTCCACGTGCAGGATGAAGTCGATCAGGGTCGCAATGATGTCCATGGGTGGGGATTATCAGGGCGCCCTAAAATCCGTTCGTGAACGCACCCCATGACCTCCCCGCGCAGCGACGCCCCATTCTTGAACTCCCCGACGAGCTGATCAGCCAGATTGCTGCTGGCGAGGTGGTGGAGCGCCCCGCCTCGGTGGTGCGCGAACTGGTGGACAACGCGCTGGACGCGGGCGCGCGCCAGGTCACGGTGCGCCTGCTGGCCGGCGGCGTGCGCCTGATCGCGGTGGAAGACGACGGCCAGGGCATTCCCCGCCACGAGCTGCCGGTGGCACTCAAGCGCCACGCCACCAGCAAGATCCGCTCGCTGGACGACCTGGAATCGGTGGGCACCATGGGCTTTCGGGGCGAGGCGCTGGCCGCCATCGCCGCGGTGGCCGAACTCAGCCTGCTGTCGCGCACGCCCGCCGACGATGTGCAAGCCGACCACGCCTGGCTGCTCAACGGCCGCACCGGCGAACTGAGCCCGGCGCCGCGTGGCGTGGGCACCAGCGTGGAAGTGCGCGAGCTGTTCTATGCCACGCCCGCGCGGCGCAAGTTCTTGAAGACCGACGCCACCGAGCTGGCCCACTGCGTCGAAGCCGTGCGCCGCCACGCGCTGGCCCGGCCCGACGTCGGTTTTGCCATCTGGCACGAAGGCAAGCTGGTGGAGCAATGGCGCGCCGCGCCCCCCGGCGCCACGCCCGAAGACGGCATGGCGCAGCGCCTGGGCGACGTGCTGGGCCGCGAATTCCTGGACAACAGCCTGCCGGTGGCCTGGCAGAGCAGCAGCGAACACCCCCACCCCATCCGCGTGTGGGGCCGCGTGGGCCTGCCCGACTTTGCCCGCTCGCGCGCCGACCAGCAGTTTGCCTATGTGAACGGCCGTTTCGTGCGCGACAAGGTCGTGGGCCACGCCGCCCGCGCGGCGTTCGAGGACGTGCTGCATGGCCAGCGCCAGCCGGTGTACGCACTGTTCATCGAGATCGACCCGCGCCGGGTGGACGTGAACGTGCACCCGACCAAGATCGAGGTGCGCTTTCGCGACAGCCGCGAGGTGCACCAGGCGGTGCGCCACGCGGTGGAGGACACGCTGGCAGCGTCCCGGGCCGGCCAGCCGGTGGCAGCCGCCCCGACGGTGGCGCCCGCGATGCACCTGACCTCGCCCGCCTGGCAAAGCCCGCTGCCGCTGGCCGAGCGGCCCAACCCCAGCCTGTTCGCGTACCGGCCCAGCGCCGAACCGGACCTGGGCCACCGCGTGCGCGATCTGGGCGCCCTGTGGTCGCCTGCGGCCCCCTCGGCGGAGCAGGCACCCGCGCCGGCACCCACCGCCGAGGCCCCCACCGACACCTGGCCCCTGGGCCGCGCCATCGCCCAGTTGCACGGCGTCTACATCCTGGCCGAGAACGCCCAGGGCCTGGTGCTGGTGGACATGCACGCCGCCCACGAGCGCATCGTCTACGAAGGGCTGAAGCAGCAGCTCGACGCCGGGCCCGAAGCCGCCCTGGCCAGCCAGCCGCTGCTGATTCCGGCCACCTTTGCCGCCACCCCGGCCGAGGTGGCCACGGCAGAGGCCAGCGCCGAGGCCTTGTTGCAACTGGGCCTGGAGATCACACCCTTTTCACCCCAAACGCTGGCGGTGCGCGCCGTGCCCGCCACGCTGGCCCAGGGCGACGCCGTGGCCCTGGCGCGCAACGTGCTCGCCGAGCTGGGCCAGCACGAGGCCAGCACCGTGGTGCAACGCGCCCGCAATGAATTGCTGGCCACCATGGCCTGCCACGGCGCCGTGCGCGCCAACCGCCGGCTCACGCTGGAGGAAATGAACGCCCTGCTGCGCCAGATGGAAACCACCGACCGTGCCGACCAATGCAACCACGGTCGGCCGACCTGGCGTCAGCTGTCCATGCGCGAGCTCGACGCGCTGTTCCAGCGCGGGCGCTGAAGCCACGCCGATGGCAAATTAAGTAATAGCTATTTCTTTTTTTGTGTCATACATTACGTCCATGTGGACCGTGATGTTCCTGACCCTGCCGACCCAGCCCACCGCCGTGCGGGTGCGCGTGTGGCGTGCGCTCAAGGCCCTGGGCAGCCCCATGTTGCGCGACGGCACCTACCTGCTGCCCCACACCGAGCCCAGCCCCTTCGATGCGCTGGCCGATGAAGTCCGCATGCATGGGGGAACGGCCCAGGTGATGCAACTGGCCCCCACCCACCCCAGCCAGCGCGACGAGGTGCTGGCGCTGTTCGACCGCAGCGAGGCCTATGCGCAGTGGCGCGCCGGCTTGAACACCTGGCTCAACAACTTGCCCGAGCTGGGCGAAACCGAAGCCCGACGGCGCTGGCGCGCCATCGAGCAGGCGCTGCGCGACATCCAGGCCACCGACCACTACCCTGGTGAAGCCACCCTGCAGGCCGATGCGGCGCTGGCCGATGCACGCGCGGCCATGGACGCCCGCTTCGCACAAGGCGAACCCCGGCCCCAAGCCGACCATGGCCTCCAGAGACTGGACATCCGCAAGTTCCAGAACAGGCGATGGGCCACGCGGGCCCGCCCATGGGTGGACCGGCTGGCCAGCGCCTGGCTGATCCGGCGCTTCATCGACCCGCAGGCGCAGTTCCTCTGGCTGCAGGACGTGGCAGCGCTGCCACGCGGCGCGCTGGGTTTCGATTTCGACGGTGCACGCTTCACCCATGTGGGCGGGCGCGTCACCTTTGAGGTGCTGATGGCCAGCTTCGGCCTGGAGGCCGAGCAGCGCCTGCAGCGCCTGGGCACCGCGGTCCACTACCTCGACGCGGGCGGCATCCCGGTGCCCGAGGCCAGCGGCCTGGAAGCCGTGTTGGCCGGCCTGCGTGCCCTGCACGCCGATGACGACGCGCTGCTGGACGCCGCCTGCACCATTTTTGACGCCTTGTACGCCCTGCCGGGCGAGGTGCCCCCACCATGAGTCCCACCCCACCGGACGAACGCCCCACGCCCGTGTCCTTTGCCGAAGCCCTGCGCTTCTGGCTCAAGCTGGGCTTCATCAGCTTTGGCGGCCCCGCCGGGCAGATCGCCATCATGCACACCGAGCTGGTCGAGCGCCGCCGCTGGATCAGCGAGAACCGCTTTCTGCACGCGCTCAACTACTGCATGCTGCTGCCTGGCCCCGAGGCCCAGCAACTGGCCACCTACATCGGCTGGCTGCTGCACCGCAGCTGGGGCGGCATCGTGGCCGGCGCGCTGTTCGTGCTGCCCTCGTTGTTCATCCTCATTGCGCTGTCCTGGGTCTACCTGGCCTTCGGCAACCAGCCGGTGGTGGCGGGCCTGTTCTATGGCATCAAGCCGGCCGTGACGGCGCTGGTGCTGCACGCGGCCCACCGCATCGGCACCCGGGCGCTCAAGAATGGCTGGATGTGGGGCATCGCGGCGGCGTCCTTCGTCGCCATCTTCGCCTTCGACACACCCTTTCCCGCCATCGTGGCCACCGCCGCCCTGATCGGCTGGCTGGGCGCCCAACGCTGGCCGGCGGTGTTCGCACTGGGCGGCGGCCACGGCAGCGCCCGCACCGGCTACGGCCCAGCCCTGATCGACGACGACACCCCGACACCCGCCCACGCCCGCTTCTCGCGCGGCCACCTGCTCAATGTGCTGGCGGCGGGTGCCGGGCTGTGGCTGCTGGCCATGGGGGCGCTGGTGGCCTGGCAGGGCTGGGACAGCACGCTGGCGCAAATGGGCTGGTTCTTCACCAAGGCTGCGCTGCTGACCTTTGGCGGTGCCTACGCGGTGCTGCCTTACGTCTACCAGGGCGCGGTGGACAGCTTCCAGTGGCTCAGCGGCACCCAGATGATCGACGGCCTGGCGCTGGGCGAAACCACGCCGGGGCCGCTGATCATGGTGGTGGCCTTCGTGGGTTTTGTGGGTGGCTGGCAGCAGCAGGTGCTGGGGCCGGACGCCCTCTTTGCGGGCGCGGCCCTGGCCGCCACCGTGGTCACCTTCTTCACCTTCCTGCCGTCGTTCATCTTCATCCTGGCCGGCGGGCCGCTGGTGGAAGCCACCCACGGCAAGCTGGGTTTCACCGCGCCGCTGACGGCCATCACCGCCGCCGTGGTGGGTGTCATCCTCAACCTGGCGCTGTTCTTCGCCTACCACGTCTGGTGGCCGCAGGGCTTCGGCGGCACGTTTGACGCCCTGTCAGCCGCCATCACCGTGGCCGCCGCCGTGGCCTTGATCCGCTTCAAGACCGGTGTGTTTTCCCTGCTCGGCGCCTGCGCAGCGGCCGGGCTGGCCATCACCCTGCTGCGCTGAGGAGAACCCGCATGCACCACGACCTGGATACACAAAGCGAGCCCTGGGGGGTGGAACCTGCCGAGGTGGCTGGCCACCAGGTGCTGGACGTGCGCCGCGCCGCCGCATACACGCAGGCACACACCCAACTGCCCGGCGCCACCTGGCGCGACCCTGCGCTGGTGGCGCAATGGGCGACCGAACTCGCGCCCGGGTCCAAGGTGCTCGTCTACTGCGTGCATGGCCACGAGGTCAGCCGCAGCACGGCGCTGCACCTGCGCGCGATGGGGCTGGACGCCCGCTTTCTGCGCGGCGGCATCGAGGCCTGGGCCGCTGCGGGACGGCCGGTGGCGGCCAAGGGAGAACCGTCATGAAATGGGTCACCCGTGAGCGGCCCAAGATCGACCGCATCGCCTGCCCCTGGCTGATCGCCCGCTTCATTGACCCGACGCCTGAGTTTCTCTACGTGCCCGCATCGGAGGTGCTGCGGGTGGCGGCCGAGACCGGGGCCACACCCTACGACATCCCGGGCGTTGAAATGAGCCATGTGGGTGAACGCTGCAGCTTCGACGCCTTTCTCGACAAGTACGGCCTGGACGATCCTGCGCTGCGACAGCTGGCCGACATCGTGCGCGGTGCCGACACTTCGCGGCTGGACCTCACGCCCCAATCGGCCGGGCTGTACGCGCTGTCCCTGGGCCTGTCTCGCCTCTGTGCCGACGACCACATCATGCTCGGCCATGGGCTGGTGATGTACGACGCCATGTACGCCTGGTGCCGTGAGGGCCAGGACGAACCGCACCGCTGGCCCCCGCTGATGGCCTGAGGGGCTCGCGCCCGGGACCCAACACCTCAGGCCACGCGGATGCGCGCGGCCAGCGCCTGCAGCTCGGCCAACGGCGGGTCTTTGCGGGGCCAGACCAGGTCGGCGCCGTCCTTGTCCCAGCGCGGCAACACGTGCACGTGCACGTGGGGCACGGTCTGCCAGCCGGCAGGCTTGTTGGTCTGCAGCAGGGTCATGCCCTCGGGTTGAAACTCGGCCTGCACCGCCTTGGCCACGCGCGTGGCGATGGCAAACAGATGGGCCGCCTCGGCCTCGGTCAGCTCCATCACGGTTTCCACCTGGCGTTGGGTGGCCACCAGCACGTGGCCGGGGTTGACCTGGCCGGCGTCCATGAAGGCGATCACCTGTTCGTCCTCGAACACGATGGCGGCGGGAATCTCGCGGCGGATGATGCGGGTGAAGACGCTGTCGGTCATCCGGTCATTTTGCCCTGAACTTTTGGCGCCACGGCGGCTCGGACTCCGGCATGAAACGCCTGCTTGTACTGTTGATCACCGCCCTGGGCCTGCTGGCCGGTTGCGCCACGCTGGACGAAAAACAGCGCCAATGGATCTTCCAGCCGTCGGACCGCAGCTGGTCGCGCGGTGCCGAAGCCGCCACCGGCATGGCCGACGTGTGGATAGCGTTCGAATCCCGCGAAACCGGCCAGCCGGTCAAGCTGCACGGGCTGTGGGCGCCCCACGCCGACTTCGAACGCCGCGCCGACGCGCCCATCCTGCTCTACCTGCACGGCGCACGCTGGAACGTGACCGGCTCGGCCTTTCGCATGCAACGCATGCAGGAACTGGGCTTTTCGGTGCTGGGCATCGACTACCGGGGTTTTGGCAAGAGCACGGCCGATCTGCCGTCCGAGGCCATGGCCTACGAAGACGCCCGCGCCGCCTGGGAGTGGCTGGGCAAGACCTACCCCGGCCGGCCGCGCTACATCTTCGGCCATTCATTGGGCGGGGCAATTGCCATCGACCTGGCCGCACAGGTGGGCGACGAAGCTGGCACGCTGGTCGAAGGCAGCTTCACCTCCATCCCGGACGTGGTCAGCTCCTTCAAATGGGGCTGGCTGCCGGTGTCGCCCTTCATCACCCAGCGCTTCGAAGCGGTCAAGCGCGTGGCCGGCATCGGCTCGCCGTTGCTGGTGGTGCACGGCGGTGAAGACCGGCTGATCCCGTCCGAACTGGGGCGGCGCCTGTTTGACGCTGCGATGGGCAAAAAGGCCTTCGTGCTGGTCGAAGGCGGCTCGCACCACAACACCAACGCCGTCGGTCAGGCGCAGTACCGGGTGGCGATTGCGGAGCTGTTTGGACTGCGTTGAAAGCGCCCGACGGCCAGTGGTTGCGCGCGCATCTGATACGCTCCGCCAGATGCTTTCCTCGCCCCCGTCCAACCGCATGTCACCTGCCTTGGTGGTGCTGGTGCTCACGCTCTTGCTGGGCCTGCAGCCCATCACCACCGATCTGTACCTGCCCGCCCTGCCGGCCCTCACCCAGGGCTTTGGTGCCCCCATGTCGCAGGCGCAGCTCACGCTCACCGCCCTGCTGCTGGCCTTTGGCCTGTCGCAGTTGGTGTGGGGCCCCTTGTCCGACCGTTTCGGCCGCCGCCCCGTGCTGCTCGCCGGCATGCTGGCCTATGTGCTGGCATCGGTGGGCTGCACCGTGGCCACCAGCATGGAGCAGCTCATCGTCTGGCGCACGGTGCAAGGCGCGGCCATGGGCGCGGGCGTGATGTGCGCACGCGCCATCGTGCGCGACCTCTACACCCCCAACGATGGGGCCCGGGCCATGTCCAAGGGTTTGTCGGGCCTGGGGGTGATCGCGTTTCTGAGCCCACCGCTGGGGGGCTTGCTGTCGGAAGCCTTTGGCTGGCGCATGGCCTTGCTGGTGCTGGCCATTTTTGGCGCGGTGGCACTGGCGCTGATCGTCTGGCGCTTTGAGGAAACCCTGCCCGCCAAAAACCCGCAGGCGCTGGAACCCGGCACCCTGTTGCGCACCTGGGGCCTGATCCTGCGCAGCCCCACCTTCTGGGCCTACGCGCTGCTGACGGCGGCGTCCTACGGGGGGCTGTTCACCTTTCTGGCGGCGTCGTCGTTTGTATTCATCCAGGTGCTGGGCCTGAGCAAAACCGCTTACGGGCTGGTCATGAGCACGGTGTCGCTGTCCTACATCGCCGGCACCTTTGTCTGCCGGCGCCTGCTGCCGCGCCTGGGCGTGCGCCGCACCGTGCGACTCGCTGCGGGGCTCACCCTGGCCGGCGGCACGCTGGTGGGTGTGTTGCCGCTGCTGGGCGTGCAAAGCGTGTGGGCCATCGTCTTGCCCTTCTACCTGTTCATGATCGCCCACGGCGTGCACCAGCCCTGCGGCCAGAGCGGCGCCGTCGGGCCCTTCCCGCAGGCGGCGGGCGCGGCCTCGGCGCTCAGCGGTTTCCTCATCACCGTGGTGGCCTTTGCCATGGGTGGCTGGCTGGGCCGCCACATGCAAATGGGCGCCGGCGGTTCGGTGCTGCCGCTGACCCACGGCATCTGGTTCTGGGCCGCGGCCATCGCCCTCACGGCCTGGACCCTGGTGTGGCGTTTCGGCGAACCCCAGACACCGCCCCAGCGCGTGGCCGGAGCCAGCGCACCATGAGCACCCGCTGGCTGGCCCTGACCGGCCCCACCGCCAGCGGCAAAACCGCCGCCGCCTTGGCCCTGGCCCAGCGCTGGCCGGTGGAAATCATCAGCGTCGATTCGGCCCTGGTCTACCGGGGCATGGACATCGGCACCGCCAAGCCCAGCGCCGCCGAGCTGGCCACCGTGCCCCACCACCTGATCGACATCCGCGACCCGCTGGACGCCTACAGCGCGGCCGAATTCGTGCGCGACGCCACCCGGCTGCGCGACGAGATCACCGCGCGCGGCCGCGTGCCGCTGCTGGTGGGCGGCACCATGCTCTACCTCAAGGCCCTGCTCGACGGTATCGACGACATGCCGCCCGCGCAGCCCGACGTGCGCGCCGCCATCGAGGCCGAAGCCCTGGCACAAGGCTGGCCGGCCCTGCACGCCCAACTGGCCCTGGTGGACCCCACCACCGCCGCCCGCCTCGCGCCCAACGACTCGCAGCGCATCTCGCGCGCGCTGGAGGTGTTCCGCGTCAGTGGCCAGCCCATCTCGGCCCTGCAGCAAGGTGCGCGCAAGGGCGCGTGGCCGCTGCCGGCCGGCGCCCTGCTGTCGCTGGAACCCACCGACCGCGCCTGGCTGCACGAACGCATCGCCCAGCGCTTTGACGCCATGCTGGCCGCCGGCTTTCTGGACGAAGTGAAGGCCCTGCGCGCACGTGGCGACCTGCACCCCGACCTGCCCAGCATGCGCTGCGTGGGCTACCGCCAGGCCTGGGAGGCGCTGGACGCCGGTACGCCCGCCGCGTTGCAGCAACTGCGCGAACAAGGCATTGCCGCCACGCGCCAGCTGGCCAAGCGCCAGATCACCTGGCTGCGCAGCATGCCGCAACGCACCGCAGTCGCCTGCGAGGCGCCCGACGCGCTGACGCAGGTGCTGCAACACGCCGCCCGGCACCTGGACGCCCATGGCTGAACCTGTGGTTGATGTGCAAGGCCTGGCCAAACGCTACGGCGCCAGCACCGTGTTCGAGGGCGTGAGCCTGCGCGTGATGCCGGGTGAAAGCATGGCCATCGTCGGCGAATCGGGCGTGGGCAAATCCACCCTGCTCAACTGCCTGGCCGGGCTGGACACCTGGGACGCCGGCGAGGTGCGCCTGTGTGGCCAAGCCTTGGGCGCGCTGGACGACACGGCCCGCGCCCTGCTGCGGCGCGACCGCGTGGGTTTCGTTTTCCAGGCTTTCCACGTGCTGCCGCACCTGGACGTGGCGCAGAACGTGGCCCTGCCCCTGCTGCTGCAACAGCGCCCCGACGCCGCCCGCGTGGCCGAGGTGCTGCGTGCCGTGGGCCTGGGCGACCTGGGCGCGCGCCTGCCGCAGCAGCTCTCGGGCGGACAGCTGCAGCGCGTGGCCATTGCGCGTGCCCTGGTGCACCGCCCCGCCCTGATATTGGCCGACGAGCCCACCGGCAACCTCGACCCCCACACCGCCGAGCAAGTCCTGGACCTGCTGCTGGCCCAGACCCAACAACACGGTGCCGCCCTGGTGCTGGTCACCCACTCCGACCACGCGGCCGCCCGCACCCAACGCCGGCTGCGCCTGAGTGCCAGCGGCATCACCGAAGGCTGAACACACACCATGCGACACCTGCTGCTTCCCGCCCTGGCCCTGGCCGTTTCCTCCGCCTGGGCCCAATCGGCAGACGGCTTTCAAAGCTGCCTTGCCGGCCTGCGCGCACCGGCCCGCGCCGCCGGTGTGAACGACGCCGCCTTCTCCCGCCTGACCCAGGGCCTGGCACCCGACATGAGCGTGATCGAAAAGCTGGACAACCAGCCCGAATTCCGCACGCCCA
>CAYUAH010000009.1:0-28716 GCA_964442375.1 uncultured Hydrogenophaga sp.
GCGACAGCGGGTAGTAGGGAATCACCACCAGGCGGCCCAGCAGCGCGGGCGGGAAGATCTTCATCAGCGGCGCCTTCAGCGCCCCGGCCAGCGACTCCGGATCGGGCAGCAGCTCGGGGTCCTTGCACATGCTCATGAGCAGGTCCGAGCCGGCGTTGGAGGTCAGCAGGATGATGGTGTTCTTGAAGTCGATCATGCGGCCTTCGCCGTCTTCCATCCAGCCCTTGTCGAACACCTGGAAGAAGATCTCGTGCACGTCGGGGTGGGCCTTTTCCACCTCGTCGAGCAGCACCACGCTGTAGGGCCGGCGGCGCACCGCTTCGGTCAGGATGCCGCCTTCGCCGTAGCCCACGTAGCCGGGGGGCGCGCCCTTGAGGGTGGAGACGGTGTGCGCCTCCTGGAACTCGCTCATGTTGATGGTGATGACGTTCTGCTCGCCGCCGTACAACGCCTCGGCCAGCGCCAGCGCGGTCTCGGTCTTGCCCACGCCCGAGGTGCCGCAGAGCATGAACACGCCAATGGGCTTGCTCGGGTTGTCCAGCCGCGCGCGCGAGGTCTGTATGCGCTTGGCGATCATCTCCAGGCCATGCTTCTGGCCGATCACGCGCTGGTTCAGCGTGTCGGCCAGTTGCAGGATGGCCTGCACCTCGTTCTTGACCATGCGGCCCACGGGGATGCCCGTCCAGTCGGCCACCACCGAGGCCACGGCCTGCTCGTCCACCGAGGGCAGGATCAGGGGCGACTCGCCCTGCACCTCGGCGATGCGGGCCTGCACGTCGCGCAGCTGGGCGAGCAAATCATCGCGGCTCGCGGCGGGCGCAGCGTCCGGTGGTGCCTCGGCCGGCGTGGCCTCCGGGTGGTCGGCCGACGCCCCCTGCTCGCGCAGCTGGGCGCGGATCTTCAGCAACTCGTCGGTCAAGCCCTTTTCCTGGTCCCAGCGCGCCTGCAATTGCGCGAGTTCGGCCTCGTCGGCCTCGATGGCGGCTTCCACCGCGCCCCGGCGTTTCACCACGTCCAGGCCAATGGTCTCTTCGCGCGAAATGATGTCCAGCTCGGTGCGCAGGGCCTCGAGTCGGCGCTGGCAGTCCTCCACCTCGGCCGGCGTGGCGTGCTGCGACACGGCCACGCGTGCGCAGGCGGTGTCGAGCAGGCTCACGGCCTTGTCGGGCAGCTGGCGCGCGGGGATGTAGCGGTGGCTCAGCCGCACCGCCGCTTCGATGGCTTCATCGAGCAGCTGCACGCGGTGGTGTTTCTCCAGCACCGAGGCCACGCCGCGCAGCATGACGATGGCCTTGGTCTCGTCGGGCTCGGGCACCTGCACCACCTGGAAGCGCCGTGTGAGCGCCGGGTCTTTCTCGATGTACTTCTTGTACTCGGCCCAGGTGGTGGCGCCTATGGTGCGCAGGTTGCCGCGCGCCAGCGCCGGTTTGAGCAGGTTGGCCGCATCGCCGGTGCCGGCCGCGCCGCCCGCGCCCACCAGGGTGTGGATCTCGTCGATGAAGAGGATGATGGGTTTGGGGCTGGACTGCACCTCGTCGATGACCTGGCGCAGGCGCTGCTCGAACTCGCCCTTCATGCTGGCGCCGGCCTGCAGCAGGCCAATGTCCAGCGTCATCAGCGACACGTCCTTGAGCTGCGGCGGCACGTCGCCACGGGCCAGGCGTTGGGCAAAGCCCTCCACCACCGCCGTCTTGCCCACGCCGGCTTCGCCGGTGAGCAGGGGGTTGTTCTGGCGCCGGCGCATCAGGATGTCCACGATCTGGCGGATTTCCTCGTCGCGCCCGCTCACCGGGTCCATCTCGCCCTTGCGCGCCTTCTCGGTCAGATCGACCGCGAACTTCTTGAGTGCCTCGCCCTTGCCCATGGCGGCCGGTGCCATGGCACCGCTGTCTTCGCCGGGGGCGCCACTGCCCATGCCGGTGCCGTCCTGGGCACCCATGCGCGCCTCGGCCGAGGCGTCACAGATCTGCGCGAAGTGGTCGGTCAGGTCTTCGGCCTTGACCTTCTCGAACTGGCGCGAGATAGCCAGCAGGCGGTTGCGCAGGTTGGGTGTCTTGAGCATGCCCACCAGCAGGTAGCCGGTGCGCACCTGCCCTTCGCCGAACTTGAGCGTGGCGTAGGTCCAGGCGCGTTCGATGGCGTCGGGAATCTGTTCGGCGATGTCGCTGATGGCGGTGGCGCCGCGCGGCAGGCGGTCGAGCGCGGCGGTCACGTCCTTGGCCAGCAGGGAGATGTCGAGGCCGTAGTGCTGCACGATGCGCTGCAGGTCCGACTCCTGGTTCTGCAGCAGCTGGGCGAACCAGTGTTCCAGCTCCACGTAGGGGTTGCCCCGCATCTTGCAGAACACGGTGGCGCCTTCGATGGCTTTGTAGGCCAGCGGATTGAGCTTGCCAAACAGGGCGGTGCGGCTGATTTCACTCATGGGGATGCCTCCAGCGGTGGGTGTTCAATGGCGTTGATGGGGGTGGCGCCCGCCGCGGCGGGCCATGGGGATGCGCACTTCGTCGGCGTCGCGCACGCGTTGGGTGGTGGCGATCCAGGTGGTCCAGCCCAGGCGCGTGCCGTTGCCCAGACGCGTGCCCAGGCGCGCTGCGGGCACTTCGCGGTGGCGCACCACCAGCGTCAGCGACCAGGCGTATTCGTCGCCCAGCAGGTGCTGCATCCAGTCGCAGAGCTTGGGGAAGGCCGTGCCTATGGGCAGGAAGTCCTCGTACTGCTGGATGCTCAGCGGCCCGAGCCGGATGTTGATGCGGTGCTGCCGGTCCCACACGCGCGTTCCCAGCAGCGCGCCCTGGCCCAGGCGCTGGCCCAGGCCGCCCAGGCGGGTGCAGTCGGCCGGCTCCAGGGGCTCCCAGTGGCCGTCCCAGGGCACCACCTGCACCGGTACGCCAAAGTAGGCGCCCAGCACCGATTCCACCGACTCCTGGTTGCGCACCTGCCGCAGCATCCAGCCGCTGAAGAACACGCGCGCGTCGTCGTGAAAACGGTCCTGCCCCTGGCGGCCCGGCGTGGACGCGCCGGCAAAGCTGGCCAGGCGACGGCGGAAATCGTCTTCACCCGGACGGTCCAGCCCCACCGTCGGCCGCGCCTGGGCCCAGGCGCGGTAGAAGTGCAGGGCGAAGCGGTGGGCAAACTGGTCGAGGAAGTGCAGCAGGGTGTGGTCACCGCCCTGCAGCACGCGCTCTCGCACAAAGTCCGACAGGTGGCCGGGCAGCGGGCCGTTGGGGCCGATGTAGCCAAAAAAGGCCTGGCGCAAACGGGGTGGCTGGACGTCGGTGGCGGCCTGCAGCGCGGTGAAGGTGGACGGCGCAAACGCCAGCGTGGGTTCCTGTCCGATGCGCACCGCTTCCTGTTGCGGCACCACCGCCATGCCCCAGCGCGGCAGGTCGGGGCGCAGCGTTTCCAGGCGGCGCAGTGTGGCAAAAAAATCGTGCGCCCAGGGGGCCTCGGCCAGCTCGTTGAGGTGGCTGGGCCAGTCGGTGGTGGCGCTCACAGAATCGGACGGCTCCCGCATGTGGGCCTCCAGCGCATGATTTCGCCCCGGCGGCTGCTCGTCAGCACCGTCTCGACAAAGCTGTTGAGCGACACGTGCCGCGACAGAAAACGCGTGAGCACCGCGCCAAACAGAAAACTGCTGTGGCCGTGGAAGGCCATGTCGTCGACCTGCAGGCGGATTTCCAGACCACGGCCAAAGGCGATGGGTCCGGGCAGTGGCAGCCGGCGGAACACCGGCTTGCTGTCCACCGACTGCAGGCCTTGCACCAGCTTTTGTTGCGCGTCGTCGCCGCGCATGGCGTAGAGCGCGAGCAGCTCGCGCAGGGCGGCCGCCCCTTCCTGCGCGCCACTGTCCACCAGCGACAGGTAGTTGAGCGAGAGGTGGTCGATGGCGCGCCAGGCCAGGCCCTGCGCTGCCACCGGCGTCACCGGCCGAGACGGGCCGCGCACATGGCGTATGGCGCGCGTGGGCAGGCCTTCGGCGTTGTCGAAATCGTGTTCACCGCCCACCGGCAGCAGCAGTGGCAGGTCGCGGTTGGAGCACATCGCGCGCACGCCCAGCTGGCGCAGGGAGCCTTGCCACGGCGCCTGTTGCGGGTCCACCAGCGATAGGTAGACCTCGGAGCCGATGTAGCTGGTGCGGTGGCCGTTCTCCTGCTGGCGGGCCGACTGCATGCGCGGTTCGCGCGCCAGCGTGTAGTAGGCGGGGTGGCTTTGGCGGGCGCCGTGGAAGGCGCCGTAAAAGGGCAGGAAATCCTGCTCTGCCTGGGTGCCCGCGCCGTAGCCCTTGACCTCCAGCACCGAATGCACCTCGTGGTCCATGGGCCGGGTGCGGTCGGCCAGCAGGTGGAATTCGCTGACCGCGTCCGACACCATGATCCGGTCCATGCGCTTGGGGAACAGGTTGATCATGGGCGTGCAGTGCAGCTTCACATGCTGCGCACTGACCAGCTTTTCGAGCGCGGCATCGGCGCGCGAAAACAGCAGCACCAGCTCCACCTCGTTGCCGCCGCAGCGCGCCAACGCGGCCTTCAGGCCCTTGAGGGTGGCGAACTGGAAGCGGGCCGGAAAGGCGAAGTACTCCTGCAGCAGCCGGAAACCGGAAAAGCCCTGCAGCGTGGGGGGCAGCAGCGCCTGGTCGTCGTCAAAGCCGCAGGGCTCAATGGCGGTGGGTGGCAGCACCTGCGCCTTGGCCGCCTGTTGTGGCGGTACCAGCAGCACGCCCAGCGGCTGGCCCAGCACACATTCGTGCAGGCGCCAGGCCACGTCGTCGTCGCCGCTGAAGTGCAGGGTCAGCTCATCCAGCGCGATCTGGTCGAAGTTCAGGCCGGCGGTGGTGCGCAGTGTGACGCGCAGGCCGCCGCGTATGCGGCGCTCGTCGCCCAGGCGCGCCAGCGGCAGGTCGGGCGCGTAGGTGAAGTATTGGGCCCGCGTCAGTTCCAGCGGCCAGAGCTTGAGGGCATGGGCGGTGCGGAACTCGCAGTGTGTGTTCTGCCCCACCGCCGCACGCGACTGCACCTGGGTGCCGCGTGGCACGTCGTAGCCCAGGGCCAGGCCCGCGTTGTCCAGCTTGGGGTCGAACTGGGCGATCAGCATGGCCGGCGTGGGGGCCAGAAAGTGGGGGTAGACGACGTTGAGCAGTTGCGCCGTGAACTTGGGGAACTCGGCGTCCAGTTTGACGCCCACCCGCGCCGACAGAAAAGCCGTGGCCTCGATCAGCCGTTCCACGTAGGGGTCGGCGATCTCGATGCCATCGATGCCCAGGCGGCCCGCGATCTTGGGGAAGGCACGCGCGAACTCCGCCGTGCTTTCGCGGAAGTAGCGCAGCTCGCGTTCGTAGTGTTCCAGCAGTCGGGGATCCATGGCTACCTTGAGATGTCTTCCACCGTGATGCGGCCTTCTTCCAGGTCGATGCGGCTGCGCAGCATGAACTCGATGGGCACGGGCTGCGCCCACAACATGCCACGCAGCATCAGGCTCACGCGGTTGTGGGTGTCGAGGGCCGACTGCTCGGCCACCAGTTCCACCTCCAGCGTCTTGGGCAGGATGCGGGGCTCGAAACGCAGCAGGGCGCGTTTGATGCCGTTCTCCAGTGCCGAGGCCTGCACCGTGGACGCGAACTGGCCGGACAGCGTGGGCAGGCCGAAGTTCAGCACCGACTCGGCCGTGTGGGGGTAGCGGCCCGATTCGAACTCGGCGCCGTGGGCCTCGCAGTTGAACAGCCACTGCAGGTCGCGCAGCACCGCCTGGCGCAGCGACTGTTTGGTCATCACGCGGGCTTCGGGTGGCTCCACCTGGTGTTGCGGCTGGAAATCCACCAGCCGGTCGAGCAGCGAGGGCTGCAGCCGTTCCTGTGCGGTGAGTTCGGGCATGAGGGGTTCAGGGCGAGTGATGGAAGTCGATGCGCTCCAGCCCCAGCATGGGGTGTTCGCCCTGGTCGCTGCTGAACATGCGCTGCCCCAGGCCGGTCCACATGTCCGGGCGCGATTCCAGCCAGTCGGTGCGTCGTCCCAGCTGCACCGCGCCGTCGGTGCTGGCCTGCGAGCCGGGGTAGCGCGACGGGATGAGCGCCAGGGTCTCGCCGCCGTTGGTGAAGTCCAGGTGGGCGGGCAGCCACACGCAGTCGCGCAGGTCCTCGGGCTTTTCAAACTTCACGCAGCTCAGCCGCGACATCGGCACCCAGTAGTAGCGCCCGTTGATGTAGGCCTCCAGCACCGGGCCGAAACGCATGTCGGCGTCGCTCAGCCATTCGAAGGCCACGCCATCGATTTGTCCGGCGCTGGTGGGCGCTAGGTCGAATGCCTTGCTGCGCAGGGTCTCGCTGGCCTCGTCCTCGCCGCGTGCGCCGCGCAACAGCGACTCGATCAGCAGCGCCGTCCACTCCTCGGGTTCACCGAACAGCATGGGCGCGCTCTGGCCCGCAAACACGCGTTCACGCACCGCCTCGCATTGCGCGGCGTCGCCGTACATCTGCTTCATCGGAATGGCAGCCGGGTCGAGCTGGGCCGCCGTGTCCATCTGCTCGATCGCGCGTTTCCACTGCCCCAGAACGCACAGCAGCTGCGCCAGGAAAACGCGCAGCTTGGCGTTGGACGGCTGTTTGCGCACCTCGTCGGTCAAGGCAGCAAGGGCCTCGCGCGGCTGGTGGGCGGCAATCAGTTCGGCAGAGGTGGTCATGGCGGCTCCGGTGGGCAGGCGGGTTGAACCTGGGTCAGCTGGTCATCGTGCAAGTGCGCACCGCGCCGCGCAGGCCGGAGGCCTTCTGCGGGGCGGTCTTGATTTCCAGCTTGCGGTGGGCAAACACCACGATGTCGCAGGGCTGCTTGAGCTGCTGGCTGGTGTAGGAGGAAATGCCGTAGATGCGGGCATCCGATGCAATGATCTCGATCATCGGTTCGGCCTGGGTGGACTTCTCGTTGCCGCCTGCACGGTACACCTGCACCGTCGCCTTGACATCGATTTTTCCGTTGTTGAGCAGGCTGTAGAGCGATGCGGTGGCGGCGTCGCTTTGTCGCACCACCACCAATGGCGACAGGTTGGCCTTGTATTTCTTGTCGCTGCCTTGCTGCACCTGGTGCGCAAACATGAAATAGCCCTGGATGTCCATGTGGGGCTTGCCGTCGCCGAAGGCTCTGGTGGACTCGCCTTCCACCGGCGCCCCGCCAGACTCGACCACCAGGAACATGTCCATGCCCATCTGCGGGTTGATCGAGAGCTCGGCGATGCGCAGCACCTCGTCGATGTCCAGCAAACCGTCGCTGTTGAAGCTCATGGTGGTCCCCTTGTCGTGGCGTGAATGGGTGGATCAGTCGGGCGTGTTGCCGCAGAAACCGTCATCGACGAGGCAGTCGGGCAACTCGTCTGGCGAAGGTGGCGGCGCGCCACGCACGCGCACCGAGGTGTCGACCGCCGACACCTTGAAACCGCGCGGCAGCAGCACCCACATCTGGCCACGTTCCTTCATGCGCCGGGCCGCGTTGCGGGCCTGGGTGCCGAAGCCGAAGAAGTAGTCGGCGCGGGCCACGCCCCGGATGGCGCCGCCGGTGTCTTGCGCCACGGTGAGGCGGCGCAGCGGTTTGGCCTGGCCGGGTTCGCGGGTGGAGATGAAGACCGGGAAACCCAGCGGCGTGGCGCGCGGGTCCACGGCAATGGAGCGCTGGGCCGTCAGCGGCACACCCATGGCGCCGATGGGGCCGTCGTCGGCCACCTTGTTCTCGCGGAAGAACACGTAGCTCGGGTCGGTGATGCGCACGGGTCCGGCCGGTGTGCGGGCCGCAGTACCGGTGCCGGTGCGCGCGGTGGGCGTGTTCAAGGTGGCCAGCTTGAAGCCACGGGTGCGCAGCGCACCGCCTTCCTCGTCTTCGTCCTCGATGTCGAGCTCGACCTCGCCGCCGCGCAGCTTGACCTTGCTGTTGCTGGTGAGCGTGGGCTTGAAGGCGTGGCCGTTTTGTTCGGCAAAGGACACCCGTATGGTGGCACCGTCGGTGAGCTGGATGCGGCCACTGCCCTGGATCTGGGTTTCGTACAAGGCCACCGGGTCGTTGACAAAGGCGATCACCGCCGCGTTGGGCGCGCCCAGCCGCTCGATCTCCTCGCGGGTGTAGTAGGGCACCAGCCGGCGGCCATCGGCGCGCAGCCGGATTTTCTTGTCCAGCGCGGTGTAGTTCAGTGCGGTCAGGTCGATCAGGTAGGCCCCCGGGCTGTTGAGGTCCTGGGTGGTCATGGTGGCTTGCAGCGTCACCGTTTTGTCTTGCACGCGGGCCAGGGCCGACGCCTGCCGACGCTGCGCCGCGCTCACGCGGCGGGCGTCCAGAATGACCATGTCGTCCGGCGTGGCGTAGACCGGGTGGATGTAGGGCTGCTGGTAGCGGCGGCTGCCCTGCAGCAGGGTTTCGAAGTAGCCGGTCACCACACCGTCCGAGGAGGCGGTGCTGGCGTCCTGGATGCGGTAGGCCGCGAACTCGCGTTCGAAGAAGGCCGCGATCTCGGCGCGGCTGTTGGCCCTGACCCGGGCGGCGCGTTCGCACAGGGCTTTCCAGGTGGCATCGGTGCGGGCCTTGACGCCACAGCTCTCCAGAAACGCCGGCCAGGTTTCCACCATGTTGTCGTCGCGCCAGCCCGGCACGTCGGCAAAGGGTTGCAGCGAGTAGCGCGCGCCAGCGGTCACAAAAGTCTGTGCCTCGCCGGCCGTGCTGCTGGCCACCGGCGGGCGGGGTGCGGTCACAGCGGCAACGGGCGCGGCGGTGGCCGGGGCCGCGCTCGCGGTGGGTTGGCCGGTCGGCGCGGCGGGTGTTGCCACCACTTCGGTGGGCAGCACGATGGCCTGGGGTGGCGCGCTGGCGCAGCCGCCCAGGGAGGCCGCGAGCGCCAGCCACAGCCAGGGGGTGGGCCAGGGGTTTGAAGCTGACGTGAGAGAGCGGTGCGGATTCATGGAGTCACCTGCAGGGCCTGTGCGTTGTGTGGGCGGGGCGGCTATTGCTGCTGGATGCTGAACTGCGCGGCACCAAAGCGGTCGTCACAGGGCTTGTTGGGGTCGCACACCGGCGTGCCCAGGAAAGGCGAGGGGCCGGCCTGGTGGGCGGCATCGATGGCTTGCGCCACCGCAGCGGGGAATTGCGAGAACAGGTCGTCACGTTGCACGCCGGCCGAGCTGTGGTCGCGTGGCTCGGCGCTGACCACCGCCAGCAAACGGTCGGTCCCCACCGGGCCGCCCGCGACCAGGGCCCAGGCCGGACGCGGCAGCGCCAGCGGCTTGTTGGCTTCGATCTGGTTGTGCTTGTCCAGCGCGTTGGGGAACAGGATGTTGAAGTTGCCGTCGGCCGATGCCAGGTAAACGTAGAGGTGGCCGGCACGCGCGCTCTCCACGGTGAAGGCGAATTTGTCGACGCCGATCTTCACCACCGACTTCGGTACCGTGACCCGCACCGCGATGTCGGGGCTGGCCTGGGCGAGCATTTCGTTGAGTGCCGTGGCGGGTGTGAAGGGGCGCTTGGGCTGCGGTGCGGGTGCCGCCGGTGCGGCAGGTGCCACGCTGGTGGTGGCCACTTGTCCGGAGGGGCCCGACTGGCTCCACCACACCCCGGCCACCGCGGCCAGCACGGCGGCCACGGCCGCGCCAACAAGCAGCCCGCGGGTGCCGGAGCGGCGGGCGGCTGGCGCTGCGGCTGTGACACCCGTGCGCGGCTCGGGCCGCGTGGGCGGCGGGGTGAGGATGCGGGTGGGCGCGTCGCCCGACTCCAGGCCGAACAGCTGGCGCATTTCCAGCATGGACTGCGGCCGGTCGTCCGGGTGCACGCGCAGTGCCTGGTCGATGGCCTGCAGAAAACGCTCGCTGTAGCCGGCCAGCGGCGGCGTGCGCCCGGCCAGCGGCTGGTAGCCGTCCTTCATCATGCGGCCCACCGAGGGCACGGGGGTCTTGCCCGTCACGGCAAAATGCAGCACCGCGCCCAGGGCGTACACGTCGGTCCACGGACCTTGTTTCATGTCGGGCGTTTCCGCGTACTGCTCCACCGGCGCGTAGCCGGGCTTGAGGATGACGGTGATGGCCTGCGTCATGTCGGAGATGACGCGCCGCGCGGCGCCAAAGTCCAGCACCACCGGCAGGCCGCTGTCTTCGAGCAGCAGGATGTTGTCGGGCGCGATGTCGCGGTGGTAGCAGTTGGCACCGTGCATCACCGCCAGCGCCTGGGTCACGCTGTCGAGCACGCTCAGCAGCCAGGTTTCGCTGGGTGGCTCGGCCATCGCGGCCAGGGCCTGCTTGAGGGTGTCGCCGCGGTAGAAAGGCATCACCATGTAGGTGGTGCCCTTGTCCTGCCAGAAGCGGTAGACCTTGAGCAGCGAGGGGTGGTCGAACTGGGCCAGCAGGCGGGCTTCGTTGATGAAGCTGCGCATGCCGGCGTCGAAGGTCTCCTGGTGTCGCTCGGAGCGCGCGGTCACACTGCCGTCTTGCCGCCGCACGGCCAGCGCGCTGGGCAGGTATTCCTTGAGGGCGACCACGCGTTCCAGTGTCTGGTCCCAGGCCTTGTAGACGATGCCGAAGCCGCCCTGCCCCACCAGCTCGGTGATGCGGAACTCGGCCACGTCGGTGCCCACGGCCAGCACCTCCGAGCCGGTGCCGGCGGCGGCTTCGGCTTCGGTGGCCGGCGGTGGCGGCTGGGTGCCGCCCAGCACCACCGTGACGCCTTCGCTGTCGTTGGCTGGCGCGGCGCCAGGGCGGGTGACCATGCGGGTGCTGTCGTCGCTCATCGCTCAGGCCTTCACCGGCAGCCAGTCCGGGTTCATGAACATGTCCACAAAACGCGCCGCCCCCGGCAGCCCCGGCAGGCGCAGCGTGCGCGGCGCGGCGTCGTGGGCCATGGGCCACCAGACCGATTCGCCGGGCATGGGTGCGGCCGGCATGTCGGGCCAGGCCGCTTCGGCGGCGGGGCGTTCCGACAGCGCCTGTGCGAGGCGGGCGTCGAAGCGCGCCACGTCGTCTTCCTGGTCCAGCGCGGCCAGCAGGCTGTGACCCACGCGCTGCCACCACCACGCCGCCCGCTGGGGCGACAGGCCCGCGTCCACCGGCATCACCACCGTCAGCGGGAAGTAGCGGCCCACCGCGTCCACCGAGGGCATCATCACGCCCAGCCACGCGCCGTCGGCCACCAGGCCCTGGCCGAGCATGAACTGCCAGACCGGGGCTTGCAGGTAGTGGCTGAGCCAGTCGGCGTGGCGTTGTCGCAGCTCGGCCATGCCGTCCTGCAGCCAGCCGTCCCAGGCGTGGGTGAAGCCGTGGTCGAGCCGGCGCTGCGCAAAGTCGCCGCTGCCCGGCAGCTTGCCGAACCAGCCGGTGTGCAGGTGGGCGTCGGCCGTGTGTGTCACAGGCGCTCCGGGCAGCTGAACTCGCGCAGCTCGCGCAGGCGGAAGGGGTTTTGCACGCTGTTGGCCGTGACCTCGAACTTGGCCTTGCGGCTGTCCAGCGTGAAGGTGGCGAAGAACTTTTCGGGGCCGCTGCCGGGCTCGACCGTGATGCGGTCGAACAGGCGGTACAGCGCCCAGGGGCCATCGATCACGAAGCCCGATTCGCCGTTGGGCGAGGCCGGGCTGAGCTGCAGCCGCACCTGGCCACTGCCGCGCTGGCCGGGCCATTGCACCGAGGTGGGCACCACCGGGCCGTGGGCGTACTTCACCAGTTGCCCGTCCACATCGAGGATGAACTGGGTGATGCCGGCGTCCATCTCGACCGGACGGAAATCCAGCCGCAGCCCCGGCGTGCGGGCGCCGCCGCGGAAGAACACCTCCTTGATGCGGTTGGCGCGCTCGAACTCCTTGAGCGCCGGTGCCGACAGCGCCGCGCCCTCGCCCTGCGGGCGGTAGCGCCAGGGGGTCACGCCGGTGTCCACCAGGGTGGCCAGGCGTTGCGTGAAAAACTGGTCCATCTTGCCGCCGGGGCCGAACAGCTCGCCGAAGTCTTCGGGCAAGACCTCGCGCGTGGCGTTGGCGGTGAGCGGGTAGCGCCCGGCCACCGCCGTGGTGCAGAAGCCGCTGACCGGGCCGAGGTCCATGCTGAGGTTGGCGCGTTGCGCACCCTGCGCCTGGGCGTTGCCGGTCTGGCTGATGGTCTCCAGCATGGAGCGCATGGGCTCGGGCAGGCGGGCGGCCTCGGCCTTGATGCGGTTGGCGGCCTCGGCCGGCGGCGGGGTGGAGCGCGACTTCACCGCCGTGTCCACCGCGTTGAGGTGCACGTACACGTCGTTGAACAGCTTGAGTGCTTCGTCCAGCGGCGCGGGGCCCGAACCCGCGCCCTGCACCAGCCGGCGCAAGGCGATGAAGCGGTCGTCCACCAGGGATTCGATGGGCTTGCCGGCGGCCACCGGCGCGGTGGGCGCGGGCGAACCCAGCACGGCCTCCAGGCTCTTGCGGGTCTTGTTGACCGACTCGGCGGCCTTGTCCACCACCGTCTTCTGTGCTTCGGGTGTGACCAGGGTGACCTCGTTGACCACCGCGCGCAGGAACTGGGCCAGGGGCGAGTCTGCGCCCGAGAGGATGCGCGCGATCTGGATGTTTTTTTCGATGCTGTCGCCGCGCACGATGCGGATGTCGGCCAGCAGGTCTTCCCACTGTTTGGCGTATTCACCGAGGTAGAGCGTGCGCACCCGGTCGGCCACGGCGCCCTGCGAGGCCAGGCCCTTGGACGCGCTGGCGTTCAGCCCCAGCACCCAGGGTTCTTCGGCCAGCAGGACGGCGGTCACTTTTTCCAGCTCGATCTGGAAACGGCGGCTGTAGCCGGCCTTGGTGAAGGTGCCTGACACACCTTCGGTCAGCGGCTTGCCGCTGGCGCGTTGCAGCACCAGCGGGGCCGATGGGCCGGCCGCCGTCGCCACGCTGAAGGCCTGCACGTCGCCGGCGAACTGCATGCGCTTGAGGCGGCTGTAGATGCGCTGCTCCAGCGAATAGCTGGCCAGCAGGGCGCGCACGCTCTGGATCAGCTGCTGGTCGATGACGGCGCTGGCGCGCACCGGGCCCTGGGCCAGCAGCACGTCGAGCTGTTTGAACATGGCCGCGCGCGTGGCGTCGTTCACGCCCCGGTCCAGCAGGTTGCGTTCCCAGTCCAGCGTGATCCAGGCCTTGAGCGCCTCGGGGTCGTAACGCTCGGGCGTGGCCAGCATGAGGTAGGCCTTGAGCGCTTCGTAGGTGAGCTCCAGGTTGTCGCTGCGGCTGCTGCGCAGCATGTTCTCCAGGCGGCGCGCCACCTCCGGCATCATCACGCTGGAGACCAGTTGCTGGTCCACCGCCAGGGCCGCAGCGTCGAGCTTGTCGCCCTGGTAGAGGCCGAAGGTCATGCTGGTGGGCGCGGAACCCTCAGGGTTCAGTGGCGTGATCCACACATCGCGCACCGCCTGTAGCCGCTGGGCGATGGCGGGCAGGGGGCTGCTGGCGCCGGCCACGAAGGACTTGCGCGTTTCGTCGAGCTGGGCCACCTGCTGGGACACGGCGGCCAGGTAGTCCTTGTTGCGCACGAAGCTGTAGCCCCAGGCGGCCACCACCGCCGAGGCCACCAGCAGCATGCCGGCGATGCCGGCCGCGCGCAGCAGGTGGCGCCGCCGTTCCTGCGCCAGGTTCAGGCCGGCGAGGTTCTTCTCGGGAAACACCACCTCGCGCACCAGGCGCAGCAGAAAGAAGCTCTTGCCGCTGCCGGCGCGCGGCGCCACCATGGCGCGGTCCAGACCAAAGGTGCGCGAGAGCGTGCCCATCATGCGGTCGATGGGGCTGCCTTCCTGGGTGCCGCTGGTGAAGTAGACACCCCGCACCAGGGCCGGCTGCTGGGACTTGCTGGGCGCGAACACCTCGTCGAAGAACTCGATCAGGCCGCCTTCCAGGCTGGAGAGCTGGGTGGGAAAACCGAAGAGGGTGGCGCGGCGCACCGGGTCGGTCTCGCGCTGCAGGCGCTCCACCAGCCCATCGCACAGGCGCTCGCTGAGGCGGCGCAGCTCGCGTTGCACCGATGCGCCCAGCGGCGCGTTGCCCGGGCCTTCCTGCGGCAGCGTGAAGCCCCACACCTGGGCTCGCTGGTCCTTGCCGAACTCGGCGAAATACTCGACGAAGCCATTGAGCAAATCGGTCTTGGTGACCAGCACATAGACCGGCAGGCGCACGCCCAGGGTGACCTGCAGCTCGTGCAGGCGCCGGCGCAGGCTGGCGGCCAGCTCGCTGCGCTGCTCCGGGCGCAACTGGATCAGGTCGGGCACGCTCAGGGTGAGGAAGACGCCATTGAGAGGGCGGCGCGGCCGCGTCTTCTTGAGCAAGGCCAGAAAACTCTCCCAGGCCGACTTGTCGGCCTGCTGGTCGCTGTCCTGGGTGGTGTAGCGGCCGGCGGTGTCCAGGAGCACGGCTTCGTCGGTGAACCACCAGTCGCAGTTGCGCGTGCCGCCGATGCCGCGCACGGCGGCCGAGCCGAACTTCTCGGCCAGCGGGAAGTTCAGCCCGGAGTTGACCAGGGCGGTGGTCTTGCCGGAGCCCGGTGCGCCGATGAACACATACCACGGCAGCTCGTACAGGTAGCTCTTGCTGCCGAGCGAAAACCAGTCGCGCCAGCCCGGCTTCTTGCCGGCCGCACTCAGGCGCATGTCGCGCAGCGAGATCAGCGCCTCGGCGAAGCGGCCGGCCAGCACGTCGGCTTCACCTGCCACCTTCGGAGCGCCCTTGCCGTCGCCGGCCGACGCCGGGGCGCTTTGCATCATGCCGTCCATGAGCTGGCGCGCCGCGCGCTTGGCCTGCCAGCGGCGCCAGGCCATGCGTGCGATCACCAGCAGCACCACCACGCCAATGAGCAGCGCGCGCGCCAGTTCGCTCACCAGCGGCTGCCAGGTGCCCACCGAAACCAGCGGGCCGAACCACCACACCAGCACCGCGAACAGCAGCAGGCCGATCAGCAGCAGCCACAGCGGGTGGAAGATGAAGGCGAAAATCTTTTTCATTTGGCGGCTCCCACGGTGCCGCCGGGAGGCACCAGCAAGGTGAGCTCGACGCGCCGGTTGCGCGCCCGGTTTTCAGGGGTGTCGTTGGGCGCCACCGGCTCGGATTCGGCGCGGCCCTCGGCCTTCAGGCGTGCGGGCGGCACGGTGGCCGCCACCAGGTCCAGCACACTTTGCGCGCGGGCTTGCGACAGGTGCCAGTTGGACGGAAAGCGCAGCGAGCGTATGGGCTGGTTGTCGGAGTGGCCGGTGATCAGCACCTGGCCCTGCACCTCGGCCAGCGCCTTGGCCACGCGGATCACCACCGGCACCGCGCGGCCTTGCAGCTCGGCACTGGCGGGCGCGAAGAAGGCGTCGCCGCGCAGGCTGACCACGCTGCGGTCGGCGTCTTCGCGCACCGAGACCAGGCCTTCGCGGATCTCGGCTTCGAGGAATTTGGCCAGGCGCGGCTGGCTCAGGGGCGCGGCGGCGGCGGGCGCCGTCGGCGGCTGTTCGCGCAGGTTCTGGATGGATGCGAACACCGGGTCGGAGGCGCTGTTGAGTGCCATGCGCAGTCCGGCGTAGGTGAGCGCGACCAGGAACAGCAGCACCAGGCCCATCATCCACAGCGGGACGCTGCCGCCCGTGTCCTGCCCGATGCCGGCCAGGCCCCGCCACTGCGGCGAGAGTTCGGTCTCCACCGGCGGGCGGTGCTGCGCGATCATGGCGGCCAAGCGCGTGCGCACGCTGTCGAGCTGGGACGCGCCGTTGTCGAGCACGCGGTAGCGGCCTTCAAAACCCAGAGCCAGCACGCAGTACAGCAGCTCCAGCAGGTCGCGGTTGGCGCCGGGGTCTTGCGCCAGGCGGGCCAGCAGCTGGAACACCTTTTCGCCGCCCCAGGTCTCGTTGTGGAAGTGCACCAGCAGGCTTTGCTGGCTCCAGCCCGACTGCGCGCCCCAGGGGGTGTTGGCCACCGCCTCGTCCACCGCGGTGCACAGGATGTAGCGCGCGGCGATGAGTTTTTCGTTCGGGGTGGCGCCCCGGCGCGCGGCGGTCTCGAAGTCCTGCACGCTCTGGATCAGGGTGGCGCGCAAGGCGCTCGGGTTGGGGTGGTGCACCGTGTGCCGCACCTGGGCCATCAGGCCCAGCAGGGCGCTGGCGGCCGACACCAGCGGGTTCAGGTGCGGCAGGGTGCTGAGGTCGAAGGCCGGCGCGTTGTCCGCGCCGGGCGCCGCCGGCGGCGCGCTGGGGGCGGTTGCCGGCGCCTGCCCACCCACCCTGGGCTTGGGCTTGATGATGGTGCGCTCGGATTCGAATGAAGCGAAGGGATCGGGCGTGTTCATGAGCGGCACCTTGTTCTGCGGGGGCGCTTAGGTCCGTATGGCCCAGAAGGCGAGTTCCAGGCCGGGGAACTCGCCCGCGATGTGCATGGCCAGCCCCCCCGATTGGTCGAGTTGGCGCCACAGGTCGTTGTTGCGCGTGTCGAGTTCGAAGTAGGTGTAGCCTGCGTGGTAGGGGATTTGCCGTGGCGCCACCGGCAGGGCGCGCAGACCGACGCCGGGCAGCTGCAGGTTGACCAGATCGCGTATGCGTTCGACCGGCCCGATCTTGACCTGCGAAGGAAAGCGCGCGCGCAGCGCGTCGTCGGGCATGCGGGCGTTGACCGCGAGCACGAAGTTGGCGTCGCGACGCAGGCCGGCGTCGTGCAGTATGGCCACGCGTATGCCGTGGTTGCGGTCGTGCAGCTCGATCTGGATGGCGTTCTGCTCCAGCACCATGGACAGGGCGCGCCGCAGCTCGTTCATCAGCGGGCGGAACGTGGCGTCGAGGTCGTCGTGCTGGTAGGCCGGCAGCTCGGGCGGGCGGCGCGCTTCGCCAAACACCGACAGGTCGCCCACCATGGCCAGTGCGGTTTCAAAAAACGGCAGCGGGTGCAGCGGTGCGAGCTGCAGCTGGTGGGTCAGCACCGGCAGGTAGCGGTTGACGGTTTGCAGCAGCAGGAAGTCGGCGATTTCGGCCACGCCGCCGCGCCCGCCCTGCGTCAGGCGCGGCGCCAGCGCCATGGAGCGCTGGTTGAGCAGGCCGTGCAGCTCTGACAGGTAGCCGCGCAAGACCTCGCTGGTGTGCACGTCGAGCAGGGGTGGGATGTGCTGGCGCTGCAGCTGCAGGCTGTTGTCCACCCGGCGTTCGATCACCCGCGCCACCAGCAGGCAGGCCATGGCGTCGGAGGCGTCTCGCTGCAACAGCAAGCGGCTGCGCAGGTGGCCGAGCTGGATCAGCGCGTCGCGCTCGCCGGCCGTGTTGGCATCGGCCACCGATTCCTCGGTCACGTCGTAGCGCACCAGTGGCTCGTCGGCTTCGGTGTTGGATTCACGCGCGCCCGGGCGGCGCATGGGCAGGCTCATCACCACCGCTTCGTCGCGCGCGTCGGCGGGCCACTCCAGCGGTTCGGGCAGCGGATCGACCGCCGGCATGTCAAAGGTCGTGCCGTCCGGAAACACACCCACGGCGCGGGTCAGTGCCAGCTTGCCCAGCAACAGCGCCGCGGTGTCGATCTCGATTTCGGCAAAGCCCCAGCCACAGGGCGACAGCGCGACGAAGCGGCGCTGCAGCGTGTGTTCCAGCCAGCGTTCGTTCTGCTGGAAGTGCTGGGGCTGCAGCAGCATCCCCTCCGACCAGACCACCTTGTTGCGCCAACCCATGTCAAGTCCTGCCAGCGTGAGTGTGAGTGCCGCAGGGCCGTCAGGCCGACACGGCCTGTATGAAAGCCCGGCGCCCGGAGAGCAGCACCCGCAGTGCCGGCGCCTCGGTGAGGGTGTGGGTGTCGCGCCACTGCGAGCGCTCCAGTTCGCGGAAGGCGGCCACCACGCCGACAAAGCGGAAATCGCCCGGCAGCGTCCACACGAAGCGGCGCGACTCGCCCGGGCGCAACACCATTTCTTCGCGCAGCAGCAGGTCGGCGCCCAGCGTGGCGGTTTCCTTGTCGAACAGGCTGAAAAAATCGGCTGAGGTGAACGCGGCCTGTGCCTTCAGGCCCAGCACGCGCAGGGTCAGGGGCGAGGGGCGGTCACGCAGGTCGGGGTTGATGTCGGGGGCCGCCACCACCTCGATGGGCAGCTTGCGCGGCGGCGGCGGCGGTGGAGGCGGTTTGGCGCAACCGGCCAACACGCCCAAAGGCACCGCACACACCACGCTTCTCCTGTCCAGTTTCATGCCCATTCCTTGTTTCGGTTGGATGACATCTGCATTGCGCTTGTCCGCTGCGCTCTTTGTTTCGGTCGGTGACACATTCCGCCTATGTCAATTGCCAATGCAAGGCAAATGACAGTCCCCTTGTGTGCTGGCCTGGAGGGCTCAGGTTAGCAGCCCGTTGGCTGGCTTGACAAGTGTTTGGAAACCCTGAAAACTGCATCATACGCAGTGTTCTGATGCCAATCATTTTCTCTGGTGGACATTTTTCTTTTGACTTGAAGATTTGTCTATCATGCGGCGCAATTCCCTCGTATTCTGTCGTCAGCGGCGTTCATTCGTGGACGTTCGCGAGATTCCATCCAGACCGTTTTTGACCGCACACCTGTGCGCCGAGGAGGAGGTTTTGTGATCGACAACGCGGCGCTTGATCGCTTGTTGGCTCCGGTGTCGGACAGCTCGCCCTGTGGCGACGACCTCGAGTACGACCTGGCGTTCATCGAATTGCAGAACGCGGCCACGGGCAAGCCGGAGCAGCAGTTCGGCGACACCGTCATTCCGGGTGAGGAGCCCGAATGGCGGGCGGTGCTGGCGCAGGCCACGGCCCTGCTTGAGCGCACCAAGGACTTGCGCGTCGCGGCGCTTCTGATGCGCAGTGCCACGCGTCTGGGTGGCCTGGCCTCCTTCGTGTCCACAGGGCGCTGGCTCAACACCTTGCTGCAGCGCCATTGGGAGGGCATCCATCCCTTGCTCGACGCCGACGATGACAACGACCCGACCATGCGCGTCAATGCCTTGCAGGCCCTGGCCGACACCGGCATGCTGGTGGCCGATCTGCGCGAGGCGGTGGTGGCCAATGTGCCTGGCCTGGGGCCGCTGCGGGTCAAGGACATCGAGCTGGCGCTGGGCGCAGCGCCCGGGCGCGGTGATGGCGCCGGCCTGACGCAGGAGCAGGTGTCGCGTGGCCTGTCGGAGGTCTTGTCCCAGCGGCCCGATGCGCTGGACGCGGCCTTGGTGTGTGCCTCGGTGGTGAGCGAATTGCAGCAGACCGTGAACGAACGCTGCGGCCGTGGGGATCTGCTGGACCTCTCGCCATTGCGCCGACCGGCCCACGTGGTGCAACAGCTGTGCAAGACGCTGCAGGCCGAGGCCGTGGGGGACGGCGGCGGTGTGTCGGCGCAGGCCGATGCGCCCACCGATGGCGTTGCGGTTGTGGCGGCGCCCGGTGTTGCCGCCATGAACCGGGGCATTGCCTCGCGCGACGACGCGATCCGGACCCTGGACCGGGTCATTGAATTCCTCGAAAAGAACGAACCCAGCAATCCGGCGCCATTGCTGATCCAGCGTGCCAAACGCTTGATAGGCGCCAGTTTCATGGACATCATGGCGGACCTGGCTCCCGATGCCGTCAGTGGCGTCGAACACATTTCCGGGCATCGCTCAGGTGATAACGGTTGATAAATTTTGATTTTGTGTAAGCAGATATTTCAAAAGTAGCAGACTTGTTTCCCTTCCGAATCTATATAAGGAAATACTGAAATGGCCACCAGCAGTCAGAAATTCATCGCCCGCAACCGTGCGCCCCGGGTCCAGATTGAGTACGACGTGGAGCTCTACGGCGCCGAGAAAAAAATCCAATTGCCCTTTGTGATGGGCGTGCTGGCCGATCTGTCGGGCAAACCGGCCGATCCGTTGGCGCCCGTGCAGGACCGCAAATTCCTGGAGTTCGATGTGGACAACTTCGACAGCCGCATGAAGGCCATGAAGCCGCGCGCGGCCTTCCAGGTGCCCAACGCGCTGACCGGCGAGGGCAACCTCAACGTGGACATCACCTTCGAGAGCATGGACGACTTTTCGCCCGCGGCGGTGGCGCGCAAGGTGGATTCCCTGAACAAGCTGCTGGAGGCGCGCACCCAGCTGGCCAACCTCGTGACCTACATGGATGGCAAGGGGGGCGCCGAGGAGTTGCTGGCCAAGGTGCTGGAGGACCCTGCGTTGCTGCAAACCCTGGCGGCCAAGTCCAAACCCGCCGACGCCCCTGCGGCCGGTGATGCGTCCGATCAGGCTTGAACCCACAGCACAGGAGCAACAACATGGCTGAAGCCCAGAAGCAGAGTTCCGGCGCACTCGAAGGCGTCACGTTCGCAGGCGGTGATTTTGCGGCCCTGCTGAACAAGGAGTTCAAACCCAAGACCGACGAGGCGCGCAGTGCGGTGGAGGCGGCGGTCCAGACGCTGGCCCAGCAGGCACTGTCTCAGACCACCCTGATCGGACGGGACGTGATCGAGTCCATCCAGTCCATGATCGCGGCCATCGACAAAAAGCTGTCGGAGCAGGTCAACATCATCCTGCACCACGCCGAGTTCCAGAAGCTCGAAGGTGCCTGGCGTGGTCTGCACTACATGATCAACAACACCGAGACCGACCAGCACCTCAAGATCCGGGTGATGGACATGCCCAAGGCCGACCTGGCCAAGACGCTCAAGCGCTACAAGGGCGCCGCCTGGGACCAGAGCCCGCTGTTCAAGAAAGTCTACGAAGAGGAATACGGCCAGTTCGGCGGCGAGCCTTTTGGTGCCCTGGTGGGCGACTACCACTTTGACCACAGTCCGGCCGACGTGGAGCTGCTGGGCGAGATGGCCAAGATCTCGGCCTCGGCGCACGCGCCTTTCATCACCGGCGCCTCGCCGTCGCTGATGCAGATGGGCTCGTGGCAGGAGTTGTCCAATCCGCGCGACCTGACCAAAATCTTCGGCACCCCCGAATACGCCGCCTGGCGCAGCCTGCGTGAGTCCGACGACTCGCGCTACCTGGCGATGTGCATGCCGCGTTTTCTGGCCCGCCCGCCCTACGGCGCGCGCACCAACCCGGTGGAGGAGTTCGACTTCGAGGAAGACACCGGTGCGGCCGACCACAGCAAATACGCCTGGGCCAACGCGGCCTATGCCATGGCCACCAACATCAATCGCTCTTACAAGCTGTACGGCTGGGGTTCGCGCATACGCGGCATCGAATCGGGTGGCGCGGTGGAGAACCTACCGCTGCACACCTTCCCAACCGACGACGGCGGCGTGGATCAGAAGTGCCCGACCGAAATCGCCATCAGCGATCGGCGCGAGGCCGAGCTGTCGGCCAACGGCCTGCTGTCGCTGATCCACCGCAAGAACTCGGATTTCGCGGCCTTCATCGGCGCACAGTCCCTGCACAAGCCGGCGCTCTACGACGACCCGGACGCCACCGCCAACGCCAACCTCGCGGCCCGCTTGCCCTACCTGTTCGCCTGCAACCGCTTTGCCCACTACCTCAAGTGCATCGTGCGCGACAAGATCGGCACGTTCAAGGAGCGCTCCGACATGGAGCGCTGGCTCAACCAGTGGATCATGAACTACGTCGATGGCGACCCCGCCAACTCGTCGGAAATCACCAAGTCGCAGAAGCCGCTGGCCGCAGCCGAGGTGGTGGTCGAGGAGGTGGAAGGCAATCCGGGCTACTACACCTCCAAGTTCTTTCTGCGTCCCCACTACCAGCTCGAAGGCCTGACGGTGTCTTTGCGACTGGTCTCCAAACTACCGTCGGCCAAGGGCGCCGCCTAAGCGGCAGTCATTCCTGGCCACCCGTTTTCATCACCCATTCATCAGGAGCACATCATGTCCATCGACAGCCACCTCAAAATAGCCGGTGTGGACGGCGAAGCCACACAGAAGGACCACAAAGGCGAAATCGAACTCTATTCCTGGAGTTGGGGCGTGAGCAACCAGGCCTTCACCGGTGGTGGCGGTTCCGGCAAGGGCAAGGCCCAGCCGAGCGATCTCACCATCGTCAAGCGCATGGACAAGGCTTCGCCCACCATCGCCAAACACTGCGCCACCGGCAAGCACTTTGCCGACGCGGTGCTGACCGCCGCCAAATCGGGCGACGGCCAGAAGGACTTTCTCAAGGTCACGCTCAAGGAGGTGTTCATCACCAACTACCAGGTCAGCGGCAGTTCCGGCGCCGACCTGACGGAGTCCGTCACCATGTCGTTCGGCGACATCGAGATAGGCTACAAGCCCCAGGACGAGAAGGGCGGCCTGGGCGGCGAAGTGAAGTTTGGCTGGAACGTCAAGGACACCACGACACGCTGAGGCCGCCACGGGGGCGACAGGTGTCGCCCCATGGGCGCCAGCCCATGGTGGTCGTGGTCATGGCCCGGCGGGGAGTGTGCTGGGCGATCAAGGTCAATCTGAGGCACTGCCATGGCCGATACCCAATTCGAACTGGAGTCCGACTCGCCCGCCAAACCAGACATGATGTTCTGGCAACTGGCCGGCGTCGAGTCGTTCTCGCGGCCTTCGCGCTTCATGCTCACGGTGCTGTCGCGCAACCGCCAGATCAAACCCGACGACGTGTTGGGCAAGTCCTTCACCGTCAAGCTCGAATTCCATGACGAGGGCGGCGGCGCCCACAAGCGCCAGTACCAGGGCTACGCCATGCGCATGCGCCGCGTGGGCGACGCCAACGACCGCCTGTGCATATACCACATCGAGCTCGACTCGTGGTTTTCGCTGCTGCAGCACCGCACCAACGCGCGCATCTTCCAGGAGAAGAAGCTCGATGACGTGATCAAGGACGTGATGCAGGACAGCAACATCCGCACGGTCGAAAACATCGATTACGCGGGCCTGCGGGAAACCCACGATCCTCACCGCTACTGCGTGCAGTACCTGGAGAGCGACTTCGACTTCCTGTCGCGGCTGATGGAGCACGAGGGCGTGTACTACTGGTTCGACAATGCGGGCAGCGGCGACGGCAAGAAGATGATGCTGGCCGACAACGTCTCGGTGCATGAGAAGCTGCCGGTGGAAAGCGAGCTGAGCTACGCGGTCGAAAGCACCTCGGGTGAGTCGCGTTTCAATGAGGTCCAGGAATGGTGGTCGGAACGCGCCGTGCAGACCGGACGCATGGAGCTGGCCGACCGCGATTTCAAGAAGATCCGCTCCAAGATCAGCCACAAGGTGGACTTCGCGGCGCCGCACGACCACGCCGACTACGAGGTGTTCGAATTCCCCGGTGGCTTCTTCGACAAGGATGGCGCACAGCGCACGGCCGAACTGCGGGCCGACGAGCGCACCGCCCGCAACGAAGCCTGCTGGGCGGCCACACGCTGGCCCGACGTGGCGGTGGGCCGCGTGTTCCAGCTCTCGGGCCACACCGATGAGGCCATGAACCAGGAGTGGCTGATCGCGCGTTGCCTGCTGGTCTTGTCGCACCCGGGCTATGAGGGCGTGACCGTGGACGCCCGCGCGCACGAGGTGTTGACGGCACAGTTTTTTGCCCAGGCCATGGCGCCGCTGGGCGTGTGGGCCGGCATGGACCGCAAGCTCGATGCCTACACGCGGGCGCGGGTCAGCCACGCCTACCTGATCGAGGTGGCGCCGGCCAACACCACCTACCGCCCGCCGCGCGTCACGCCGCGCCTGCAGATGTCCAGCCCGCACACCGCCATCGTGGTGGGGCCAGCGGGCGAGGAAATCCACATGGACAAGTTCGGCCGCGTCAAGGTGCAGTTCCACTGGGACCGCTACGGCAAGAACGACGAAAAATCCACCGCCTGGATACGGGTGTCCCAGCCCTGGGCCGGGCAGACCTGGGGCGGGCAGTTCATCCCCCGCATCGGGCAGGAGGTCATCGTCGACTTCCTCTATGGCGATCCGGACCGGCCCATCATCGTCGGGCGCGTCTACAACGACGACCAGCCCATCATCTACACCTCGCCCACTCAGAGCGGCTTCAAGTCGCGCTCGACGCCCGGCGGCGGCCCGGCGAACTACAACGAAATCATGTTCGAGGACAAGAAAGGCCAGGAGCTGCTCAAGTTCCATGCCGAGAAGAACATGAGCACCACGGTCGAGAACGACCAGGGCACCACGGTGTGGCACGACCAGACCCTGGACGTGAAAAACAACCGCACCGTCATCATCGACGGCATCGAGAAGTACACGGTCAAAAAAGAGCAGATCAACCACGTCATCCGCAACCAGACCAACCATTACGACGCCCACACCTTCACCACCACCAAGGGCAACCAGACGCTGGGCACCATCGGCGAGATGACCAACATCGTCAACGGCAACATCAAAGAGCACAGCAACGCCAACATCGGCGTCTCCGCGGTCGGCGGCTATTCGCTCACGGCCAAGAGCCTCACGGTGGGCATCGCCACCGACACCAAGCTGACCTCCACCGGCTCGACCACCATAGGCGCGGTCGGCGCCATCGACATCAAGACCAATGCGGCGCGAACCGATGCCACCGTGGGCATCCACTCCATGCTGGCCAACGGCATCAAGCAGATCTCCAACACCAACATCGACCTGCTGGCGGTGGCCAACATCAACTCCACCTCCATAGGCAACAACACCACGGTGCTGGGTGCCAACGCCAGCGGCTACATCGGCGTCAACAGCGAGGCCAACCTGGGCATGGCGCGCTCCACCTTCATGGGCATACAGGTGGACACCATGCTGGGCCTGAGCTCCAACACCTGCCTGGCGGTGCAGATCGAGGCGGCCGTGGCCGTCAAGATGGGCTTTGCCGGCGTGGACCTGAGCATTGCCCCGGTGGACGTGGAGCAAAAGGCCTTCAAGGTCATCATGCCCGGCGGTGGGGCGGCCGGCGGCGTGGGTGCGGCGGTCATGGGCGCCTCCATAGGTGCGGCCATCGGCGCGGTGGGTGTGTCCATACTCGCGGCCTACAACGACGTCCAGGCCACGCGCCAGCAGTACCAGGATGCCGCGCTGGCGCTGGAAGAAGCGGCGAAGCAGGCCGATGCGCAGAACCTCGAAGGCCTGTCCACCCGCCTGCGTGCGGCCAAGAACATCGCCGCCGCGCGGGGCGAGGAAGGCGCGGTGAGCGCGGCCCACGTGCACGCGGCCAACGCCGATGCGGCGGCCAGCCTGGCCGGGGTCGAAAACCCCGCGGCCACCGCCAACAACACCAGCCCGGTCGGCAGTGGGCCCGAGGCGCCGGCCGCCCAGCCCATGCCCGGACCGCCTGCGGCCGACGCCTGATCGAGCGGCGCAGCACAGCATGGACCGCCGATGATCCTGTTCAAGCCGGCCCAGGTATCGCTGCTGAACCGGCCGCTGGAATACCGTGGCCGCTTCGGCCTGAGCATTTCCGCCTTGCTGCACGTGCCCATGGCGCAGCCGCCGCAGGGCAATCTGTGGGGCGAACAGTCCTTGTGGGCCTTCGTGGGCCAGGCCGGCATGGCGGCGGTGCTGGACGAAGCTGTGGTCAAGATGCAGCCCGAGTACCTGGTGCACGGCAGCGTGCACGCCCACCCGCCGGGCGCGCGTGCCTGTGCGGCCCGGGTCACGCTGGGCGGCGCCAGCAAGACGCTGCTGGCCTTCGCGCCCCGGCACTGGAACGGCTCGCGCATCCAGGACGACCAGCCCTTCAGCCCGGTGCCGCTGCACTGGCGCGAGGCTTACGGCGGTCCCGACTTTGCTGCCAACCCCGAGGGCACGGGCCGCGTCGCGCGCGATGGCGTGCGCTGGCTGCCCCGGCTGGAGCTGCCCGGCAGCCGCCTGACGGCGCCCGATCAGGCCGTGGTGCCGGCCGGCCTCGGCGCGCTGGACATGATGCACCCGCAGCGCGCCGCGTTGCGCGGCTCCTACGACGACAACTACCTCAAGACCCACGCCCCCGGCCTGCCCCCCGACACCGACTGGCGCCACTTCAACCGCGCCCCCCAGGACCAGTGGCTGCCGCAGGCACTGAACGGCGACGAGGCCTACGCGTTGGACAACCTGCACCCCACACATGCCCGCATCGAGGGTCGCCTGCCGGGCTTGCGCGTGCGCGTGCTGGTGGACTACGGCCGACCCGACGGCGAAAGCCGCCTCAAGGAGGTTCCGCTGCGCCTGACCACGGTGTGGTTTTTCCCCGAGCTGGAGCGCATGGTCTTGTGCTGGCATGGGCTGGCCGAGGTGTCGCGCGACGACGCCTCCGACGTCACACGGCTGCTCGCTGCCGTGGAGCGGGTGAGCGAACCGCGCCCGGTGGAACACTACGTGGACGTCATGGCCCGGCGCAGTGACCCGCGCGACGGGGGACTGGAAAGCCTCAACGATGCCGACCTGTTGCCCGACAGGCTGGACGCCACCGACCCCGCCGCCGAGGCCGAGGCCGCCGTTTTCAAGATGGAGGGCCTGCAGGCCGAGGCCCAGTACCGCCGCGCCCAGCTCGACATGGAGCTGGCGCGCGAAAAGCTGCGCGCCCAGGGCAAGGACCCCGACGCCATGGGCGTGCGCCTGCCGCCGCGCGACAAGCCGCCCACCCTGGCCGAGCTGCCGGCCTACCTCAAGGCCCAGGGCAAGGCCTTGCAGCAGCAGCAGTGGGCGGCGCTGGACGACGCCCTCAAGCTGGCCGAAAAGGTGCACGAGATGGCCCGCCAACGCCCCCTGCGCCTGGCCGACGTGGTCCACCGCGGTCCACCCGCCTACCGCGCCGACGCCCACCTGCGCGAACTCGTCGCGCAGTTCGGCCAGGCCGGGCAGACACTGAACACCGCCGTTCTCGCGCCGCGGCTGCAGAAGAAGGAAGCCATGGAGCGCGTGGGCTACCTGCAGGGTGCCCACCTGCAGCCGCCGGTGGACCCGTTGAGTGGCGAGGCGGCTGTGCAGCGCCGCAACGAGATGGCCTGGCTGCTGTCGCGTGGCGTGCGCGCCCAGCCCAACATGGACTGGACCGGTGTCGACCTCTCGGGCCTGGACCTGCGCGGCCTGGACCTCTCCGGCGCCTGGCTGGAAAGCGCCAACCTCTCGGGTGCCAACCTCTCGGGCGCCCAGCTCACCGGCGCGGTGCTGGCCCACGCCAACCTGCGCGGCTGCATGCTCATCGGCGCCACGCTGGTCGGTGCCAACCTGGGTGGTGCCCACCTGGCCGGCGCGGTGTTCGACCAGTCCGACCTCAGCGGCGCCACGCTCAGCCGCTGCGCGCTGGCGCAAACCCAGTGCCGCAAAACCCGGCTGCCCAGCGCGCAGCTGATGGACACCACCTGGGGGGCGGCCGACTGGACCGGCGCCGAACTGCCCGGCACCACCTTCTACAAGCTCGATCTGCAGGGGGTGGTGCTGGCCGAGGCCCAACTCGCCGGTGCGATGTTCATCGAATGCCGGCTCGGCGGGATCGATCTGCGCGCTGCGACGCTCGATGGCGCCACCTTTGTGGGCTGTGTGCTCGACGGCGCGCAACTGGCCGGTGCGCGCCTGGTGGGGGCGGTGTTTGCCAAGGGCTGCTCGCTGCGCGATGCCGATGCCTCGCAGGCCGACCTCAGCCGCGCCAACCTGGGCGACAGCAACGCCGCTGGCTTGCGCCTGGTGAAGGCGCGGCTGGACGGCGCCTGCCTGGGCGAGGCCGACCTCAGCGGCAGCGATCTGCGCCTGGGCCTGGCCAAGGGCGCGCTGCTGCGCAAATCGCGCCTGCAGGGCGCGCGCCTGGCCGGCGTCAACCTGCACGACGCCGTGCTGGCGCAGGCCGACCTGCGTGGCGCCGATCTGCGCGGCAGCAACCTGTTTGGCGCCGACCTCTCGCGCGTCTGGCTCAACGACCAGACCCAGTTCGAGGGTGCGCTCACCACCCGCGCGCGCACCTGGCCGCGCTGGAGCGCGGAGCAACAGGCCGTCGGCCCGCACGAGGGATGACGCCATGGCCATGACGCCCGAACTGCTTGCGCTGGCCGCCGGCCTGGGCGAGGCCCTGCACGGGCAGGACCTGCAGCGTGGCGCCTATGCCCGTGTGTCGGCCGGTGGTGGCGTGTTTTCGTCCTGCCGCATGACGCAGGTGGATTTTCGCGAGGCCGACCTGCGCGAAACCCTGTTCGACCACTGCGACCTCAGCGGCGCCCTGCTCAGCGGTGCCCAGCTGCGGCACGCGGTGTTCCACCGCTGCATCCTCGACCACGCCGACCTGCGCCAGGCGCAGTTGCAGGGCGCCACCTTTGCCGACTGCTTCATGGGCCACGCCCAGCTCGCCGACAGCGGGCTGGGCATGACCAAGTTCAGCGGCAGCGACCTCTCGCACAGTTCGCTGCGTGGTGCCGTGCTCGACGGCACCCTGTTCACGCGTTGCAAGCTGCTCGACGCCAACGCCGACCAGACCGAATGGCGTCACGTGGTCTGGACCGCCTGCGACCTCACGGCCATGACCTGGAGCGGTGCCCGGTGGACCCGGGTGGTGTTCCACGAAACGCCGCTGCCGGCCAAGGATTTCAGCGGCCTGGTGCTCGAAGCTTGCCAGTTCACCGCCTGCGACCTGAGCGGCAGCCGCTTTGTGGGCGCCCGGCTGGCGCAGTGCAATTTCCAGAGCGCGCAGTTGAAGGGTGTCGATTTTTCCAACGCGCACGCGCCGCACGCGCTGTTCTGCGAGGCGCAGGGCGAGGGCGTGGTGTTCGCGCGTGCCCACCTGCACCAGGCGCTGTTCACCCAGGCCCAGCTGCCCGGTGCCCGCTTTGATGGCGCCCACCTGCACCAGACGCATTTTGCGCAGGCCCAGCTGGCCGGCGCCCGCTTCAACGACTGTGAGCTCACCTACGCCGACTTTCGCCACGCCGACTTGT
>CAYUAH010000010.1:0-28170 GCA_964442375.1 uncultured Hydrogenophaga sp.
CGCTGGCCGGTGTGGACGTGGTCATCCTGGCCGTGCCCGACAGCCTGATCGGCAAGCTGGCGGCCGAGATTTCGCCCAAGCTGAAAGCCGGCGTGATGGTGATGACCCTGGACGCCGCCGCGCCCTTCGCCGGCCACCTGCCGGCGCGCGAGGACCTGGTCTACTTCGTGGCCCACCCCTGCCACCCGTCCATCTTCCACCCGCTGGCCCACGTGGAGGGCAAGCCCGACTACTTCGGCGGTGTGGCCGCGCCGCAGTCCATCGTCAGTGCGCTGATGCAGGGCCCGGATTCGGCCTGGGAGTTGGGCGAAGCCATTGCCAAAACGATTTACCAACCCATCGCGCGCTCCTACCGCGTGACGGTGGAGCAGATGGCGTTGCTGGAGCCCGGCCTGTCGGAAACCGTGTGCGCCACCTTGCTGGACGTGATGCGCGAGGCCATGGACGAAGTGGTGTCGCGCGGGGTACCCGCCGATGCGGCGCGCGATTTCCTGCTCGGCCACATGACCATCCTGAGCGCGGTGATCTTCAAGCAGATCCCCGGCCAGTTTTCGGACGCCTGCAACAAGGCCATCACCTTCGGCAAGCCGCGCCTGATGCGCGAGGACTGGAAAAAGATCTTCGACCACGAAGAGATCGCCGACAGCATCCAGCGCATCACCTGATCACCCTCCCATCGCTTCCCAACACGCACCCCTTGGAGACAACATGAACGTTCGCAACACACCGTACCTGCTCCGTGCTTCCTTGGCCGCAGGCCTGCTGGCCCTGGCAGGCGCCGCGCAGGCGCAGACCGTGCTCAAGGTGGGCTACACACCGGGCAAGGACTCCCACTACTGGGTGGGCGCTGTCACCTTCTGCGACGAGATCGAAAAAGGCACGGCCGGCAAATACAAGTGCCAGCAGTTCCCCTCGTCGGCCCTGGGCGGCGAGCGCGAGATGATCGAGGCCGTGCAACTCGGCACGCAGGACCTGGTGAACACCTCAACCGGCCCGCTGGGCAACTTCGTGCCCGAGGTCAAGGTGGTGGACATCCCCTTCCTGTTCCGCGACTACGACCACGCCCGCAAGGTGATGGACGGCCCCATCGGGCAGGACCTGCTCAAGAAGATGCCGGAAAAAGGCCTGATCGGCCTGGCCTGGACGGAGAACGGCTTCCGCCACATGACCAACAACAAGCGGCCCATCAACACCGCCGAGGACGCGCGTGGCCTCAAGGTGCGCACCATGGAGAACAAGGTGCACATGGACGGCTACAAGTCTTTCGGCCTGTTGCCCACACCCATGGCCTTCCCTGAGTTGTTTGGCGCGCTGCAGCAAGGCACGGTCGATGGCCAGGAGAACCCCATTCCGGTGATCCTGTCGTCCAAGTTCGCCCAGGTGCAAAAACACCTGTCGCTGACCGCCCACGTCTACTCGCCGGCCGCGCTCATCCTGTCGCCCAAGATCTGGACCAAGCTGACCGATGCGGAGAAAAAGCTGTTCGTGGAAGCGGCACAAAAGGCCGCTGTGGCGCAGCGCAAAAAGGTGAATGAGGACGAGGCCAACGGCATCGCCCTGCTGCGCAAGGATGGCATGCAGGTGATCGAAAAGGTGGATGGCGAAAGCTTCCGCAAGGCCGTGGCCACCGTCTACCCGCAGTTCGCCAAAGAGTTCGGCGCCGACAAGCTGGCCGCCATCCAGGCGGTCAAGTAAGGCTTGGCACGCGCCCATGTCCGACCGCATCCACGCCAGCTACTGGCTCGAAACCCCCGATAACCCCGCACGCGCCGCCGAGGTGATTGCGGGCGAACAGTCCAGCGGCACCTTCCTGGCCCTCGTCAACGAAACCCCCGAACTCAAGGCCCGCTGTGGCGCGCGCGTGGAGCGCCTGGAGCTGCTCGACGTGGTGGACCAGCCCAGCCTGCCCGGGCGCTACCAGCCCGGTGCACGCTTCCAGCGCGCGCGGCTGGAGCTGTCGTGGTCGGTGGAGAACATGGGCCTGAGCTTGCCCAACGTGATGGCCACCATCGCCGGCAACCTGTTCGAGCTGCAGTGTGTGTCGGGCCTGCGCCTGACCGACCTGCGCCTGCCCACCGCCTTTGCCCAGGCCTGCCCCGGTCCGGCCTTTGGCATCGCGGGCACACGCCGCCTGGCCGGTGTGGCGCAGGGGCCGCTCATCGGCACCATCATCAAGCCCAGCGTGGGCCTCAACCCCGAACAGACGGCGGCCGAGGTGCGCAAGTTGCTGGACGGGGGCATCGACTTCATCAAGGACGACGAGCTGCAGGCCGATGGCCCGCATTGCCCGTTCGACGAGCGCGCGCGCGCCGTGATGCGCGAGGTGAATGTGGCCACCGAGCGCCTGGGCCGCAAGCCCATGTATGCGTTCAACCTCACCGGCGATCTGGATGAGATGAAGCGCCGGCACGACCTGGTGCTGTCGCTGGGGGGCAGCTGCGTGATGGTGAGCCTCAATTCGGTGGGCTTGGTGGGTCTGCGCGAACTGCGCCGCCACAGCCAGCTGCCCATACACGCCCACCGCAACGGCTGGGGCTACCTCAGCCGCCACCCCGCGCTGGGCTGGGACTACGCGCCCTGGCACACGTTGTGGCGCCTGGCCGGGGCCGACCACCTGCACGTCAACGGCCTGGGCAACAAGTTCAGCGAAAGCGATGCCGAGGTGGCCGCTGCCGCACAAGCGGTGCTCAAACCCTTGTGGGCCAATGCACCCATGGCCGCCATGCCGGTGTTCAGCTCCGGCCAGACCGGCCTGGTGGCCGCTGCCACCCACGCCGTGGCCGGTGGCACCGACCTCATCTTCGCGGCCGGCGGCGGCATCTTTGGCCACCCCGGTGGTGTGGCCCAGGGGGTGGCGGCCCTGCGCCAAGCCTGGGATGCGGCCGTGGCTGGCGTGGACTTGCAGGCCCACGCCGAGCGCCACCCCGAACTCAAAGCCGCCCTCGGTTTCTGGTGATGCCCATGGCCGAAACGACCCTGCCCGCCGGCCCGCTGCTGGCCTACTACGGCGACGATTTCACCGGCTCCACCGACGTGATGGAGGCCTTCACGGCGGCCGGTGTGCCCACGGTGCTGTTCCTGCGCACCCCCGGCCCCGAGTGGGTGCAGCGCTTTGCCCACATGCGCTGCATCGGCCTGGCCGGCACGGCGCGCGGCCACACGCCCGCTTGGATGCGCGAACACCTGCCCGCCGCCTTCGCCAGCCTCCAGGCCTTTGGCGCGCCGCTGCTGCACTACAAGGTCTGCTCCACCTTCGACTCCAGCACCGAGCGCGGCAGCATCGGACAAGCCATCGACCTGGGGGTGCCGCACATGGGCGGGCGCTGGTCGCCCATGGTGGTGGGCGCGCCGCGCCTGCGCCGCTACCAGGCCTTTGGCCACCTGTTCGCGGCCATGGGCGACACGGTGTTTCGGCTGGACCGCCACCCCACCATGTCGCGCCACCCGGTCACGCCCATGGGTGAGTCCGACCTGCGTTTGCACCTGGCGCGGCAGACCGCGCGCCGCATCGAGCTGATCGACCTCGTGACCCTGAAGGCCGGGCAGGGCGATGCCGCCTTGTTGGCGCACATGGGCGATGACGTGCCGGTGGTGATGCTGGACGTGGTGGACGAGGACACGCTGGCGGAGGCCGGGCGCCTGGTCTGGGAACACCGGGGCGAGGGCTTGTTTGGCGCCGCGTCGTCGGGGCTGGAATACGCGCTGGCCGCGCACTGGCGCCGCAGCGGCGCTTTGCCCGCACCCGCCGCGCTGCCGCCTACGCAGGCCGTGCCCACTATTGCCGCCATCAGCGGCAGCTGCTCGCCCATGACGGCGGCGCAGATCGCCTGGGCGGCCGAACACGGCTTTGCCACCGAGCGGCTGGACGTGGGCGCGGTGCTGTGGCCCGCGCGCCGCGAGGCCGAGCTGGCGCGTGTGCTGGCCGTGGCGTTGGCCGCGCTGCAGGCCGGCCACAGCCCGCTCATTTACTCCGCCGCCGGCCCGGACGACCCGGCCGTGACCACGTTTGCCGCCCAGGCCGAGGCGGCGGGCCTGAGCGTGGCCGAGGCCAGCGCCCGCGTGGGCGAGGCTTTGGCCGAGACCATGCGCCGCCTGGTGGCGACGTCAAGTGTGCGCCGCCTGGCCATCGCCGGCGGCGACAGCTCGGGCGCCGTGGCCAGCGCCCTGGACATCGCCGCGCTCACCGTGGCCGCGCAACTGGTGCCGGGGGCACCGCTGTGCCGCGTGTGGTCCGACGCCCCCGGCATGGACGGCATGGAGGTGGTGCTCAAGGGCGGGCAGATGGGGCAGGCCGATTTCTTTGGCCGCGTCCTGCATGGCAGCGTTTGAGGGCCCTGCCTGCGGTATGCTTTTTGTCCATGAGTGTTGAGCAGATACAGCGGCGCAAGATCTACCAGGAGGTGCTGGACCGCCTGCTGCTGCGCATACGCGCGGGCGAGTGGAAACCGGGCGACCAGCTGCCCTCCGAGCGCGAACTCATGGAGTTCTACGGCGTGGGCCGCCCGGCGGTGCGCGAGGCGCTGCAGGACATGGCCCGCTCCGGCATCGTGGAAATTGCCCATGGCGAACGTGCCCGCGTGGTGGTGCCTACGGCCGACCTGCTGATCGAGCAAATCGCCGGCGGCGCCCAGCACCTGCTGCGCATGCAGCCCGACATGCTGGAGCACCTCAAGGACGCGCGCGTGTTCCTGGAGGCCGGGCTGTGCCGTATCGCCGCCGAGCGCGCCACCGATGCCGACGTGGCCCGCTTGCGCCAGCGGCTGGAGGACCACCGTGCCGCGCTCTCGGCCATGGACTTCTTTTTGCAGCGCGACATGCTGTTCCACCGCGAGATCGCCACCATCGCCGGCAACCCCATCTTCCCGGCCATCGTCGAAGCCCTGTTCAACTGGGCCAGCGCCTACTACCAGACCATCGTGCGCGCGCCCGGCGCCGAACACGTGACCCTGGCCGAGCACACCCGCATACTCGACGCCATCGCCGCGCGCGACCCGGCCGCCGCCGAACAAGCCATGCGCGAGCACCTGCTGCGCGCCAGCGAGCTGTACCAGACGGTGCCGCAACCGGCGGGTGCCTGAACCCCCGCGTCAGACGATCAACCGCCGCGCCGCCAACGCTGGCGATTCGCAGCCTTCGCAGGCCGCCAGTGCGCGCGTGGTCTGCTCGCGTGTCATCTCCACCAGGTAGTCCACGAAGGCGCGCGTGCGCTGCGGGATGAACTTGCGGCTGGGCAGGGCCGCGTACATGGCGAGTTTGCCGGTGATCCAGGGCGACAGCACGCGCACCAGTTCGCCCCGGCTCAGGTAGGGCGCCACCACGTCCACCGCCACCGAGGTGATGCCGGCGCCGTCCAGCGTGGCGCGCAGCAGGGTGTCGGTGTGGTTGGCCAGCAGCACCGGCGCGATCTCCACGTCGGTGGGCACGTCGGGCTGTTCGGGGCACCACATCTGCCACACGCGGGTGCGCCCGTTGGGCACGCGCAGGCGCAGGCAATCGTGGTGCAGCAGTTCCGCTGGCGACTGGGGCAGGCCCTTGCGCTGGATGTAGTCGGGCGCGGCCACCAGAATGGCCTCGGACTCGATGACCTTGCGTGCCACGATGTCGGCGTCGAAACGGTCGTCGGTGCCCAGCAAGGTGACGTCGAAGTCCTCCACCGGCGGCTCGGCCATGGTCTCCACGTCGATGTCTACCAGGATCTTGGGGTAACGCTGGCGAAAACCCGCCAGCAGCGGCGCCACCACGTAGCTGGCCAGCACCGGCGGCGCGTGCACGCGCAGCAGTCCGGCGAGCTCCTGGGTGTGGGCGCGGGCCACCGAATCGGCTTCCTCGATGTCCTGCAGGATGTTGCGCACCCGCCCCAGGTAATGCTGGCCCGCTTCGGTGAGCGAAAGGCGGCGGGTGGTGCGCTGCAGCAGGCGTGCGCCCAGGTGTTCTTCCAGGTCGGCCACCAGTCGCGTCACCACCGGCGGCGACATGTCCAGCGCCCGCGCGGCAGCGGCGAAGCCACCTTCCTGCACCACGCGGTCAAACACGCGCATCGAGGTCAATCGGTCCATGGTTCTTCCTTGAGGGCGTTTGTTCCCGAAACAAGCCCGATTATTGTTCCTAAAACAGAAATGTGTAAGTTCTATGGCGGTTATTTATCTTCACCGATGGAAACTTTACAGTTCATCCCATCGATGCGGCAAACACAACAAGCGGCATCGATGTGGCCCTGGCGCCATCTACCCGATGGCCCGACCACCACATCATCACCTCGAAAGGATTTGAAAATGAACCGCACCCGCTTCTCCGCCATCGCCATCGCTCTTGCTGCCCTGTCTGCCGGTCAGGTCATGGCCGCCCCCATCGTCAACGGCGAAATCTACCCGGCGGAAGCTGTGGCCCAGACCACCACCACCACCCGCGCCCAAGTGCAGGCCGAAGCTGCCCGCGCCGGCGTGCTGGCCCAGAACGGTGAAATCCCGGCCCAGGCCGCCGTGTTGACCGCCGGCAAGAGCCGCGCCGACGTCCGCGCCGAGCTGGCCACCGCCCAGCGCGACGGCACGGTGCTGAACCACATCGGCGCCTGATCGCCCAACTGCTGCCCTCAGGCAGCGCCTCACCCGCTCAAAGGGCTGCCCACAAGGCAGCCCTTTTTGTCGTCTGCGGCACAACCGGGTGGCGGTTTGTGGATTGAAATGGCCGATGTTTCAACTCCACCGACGAGACAAGACCATGATCCTGCCCGAATCCGTGTCGCTCGATGTGGCCCCACTGCGTTGCTGGCGCGAGGGTGGCATTGCCCACCTGCGCTTCAACCGGCCGCAGGCCATGAATGCCATCGATCTGCCCATGGCGCAGGCCTTTCACCAGGCCTGCCGCCAGATCGACGCCGACCCGCAGGTGCGGGTGGTGGTGCTCAGCGGCGAAGGCCGGGCCTTCATGGCCGGGGGCGACTTGCAAAGCATGGCGGCCGACCCGACGGTGGTGGCCGCCGAGCTGATCGGCGAGATGCACGCTGGCATCGAACGGCTGGCTGGTCTGGCGGCGCCGGTGATCGCCTCGGTGCACGGTGCCGTGGCCGGTGGCGGCCTGGGGCTGGCCCTGGTGTGCGACCTGATCGTGGCCGCCGAAGGCACCCGCTTCAACTTGGCCTACACCCGCATCGGCACCAGTTCGGACTGCGGCACCTCCTGGGGCCTGCCGCGCTGGGTGGGGCTGCGCAAGGCCTTGGAAATCGCCTTGTTGTGTGAGCCCTTTGATGCCGCCGAAGCCTTGCGTTTGGGCATGGTCAACCGCGTGGTGCCGGCCGACGCCCTGGCCGAGCAGACATTGGCGTGGGCGCGACAGATCGAGGCTTCGGCGCCGCTGGCCGTGGGCCGGCTCAAGCGGCTGATGCGCGAGTCCGACCAGAACGACCTGCACACGCAGCTGCAGGCCGAAGCGCGCGAATTTGTTGCCTGCGCCGGCACGGCCGACTTTGCCGAAGGCGTGGCGGCTTTCCTGGCCAAGCGCCCGGCCCGCTTCAGCGGGCGCTGAGCCCGTCTCAAGCCGGGCGCCGCCGTTCGATCTGGTGGGTGGCGTAGTAGTGGGCCTTGGCCGCGTACATGGCCCGGTCGGCTTCCTGGCAGGCCTGCTCCAGTTCGTGGGCGTGGTGGCAGGTGGCGATGCCCACGGCCAGACTCAGCGGCTGGCCGGGGTAGAACTGGTTGTTCAACTCCAGCATGGAGTCGATGTGATCCTTCAGCCGCTCGGCGCCGGCGCGCTCGGTGCCCGGCATGAGCACCATGAACTCGTCGCCGCCGATGCGCGCCGCGCAGGCCGGCTCGGCCACGGCCTTGGACAAGACCTCGCCGGCGCGGCGCAGCAAGGCGTCGCCAGCCGCGTGGCCGTTGCTGTCGTTGGCGTTTTTCAGGCCGTTGAGGTCGATGGCCAACACGCTCACCGGCCACGGGCCCTTGCGCGAGAGGCGGTTGAGTTCCTCGATGTAGAAGGTGCGGTTGCGCAGCTTGGTCAGGGTGTCGTGTTTGCCCAGGTATTCCAGGTAGGCCTCGGCCTTCTTGCGCGCGGTGATGTCGATCAACGAGACCAGCACCAGGTCCCAGTTCGCCTCGTGCCCTTCAAGCACACCAAACTGCATGTGTACGTGCATGAGGTTGCCGGCCAGCGAGTAGTTGACCACCTCGCGCTGCTGGAAGGTCTGGCCTTTCCAGAGGTCGATCAGCTGTTCGGCGAAGGAGTCGTGCATCTCGCCCCGGAACACCCGGTCAAGCTGGCGCAGCAGGGTGTCGCGGTCGGCGGCGCCGAACATGCGCAGGGTCTGCTGGTTGACGTCGATGACGCGGATCTCGCGCATGCAGCGGGTGACGAACTCCGGGTGCACGTTGATGAAGGTGCGCAGGTCTTCGATGCCGCGCTCGCGCACCTCGTCCATCAGCGCACGCACGCCGCTGAAATCCTCCACCCACAGCGACACGGGCGAGAACTTGAACAGGTTGTGGGCATAGGCCTCGCTTTGCCGCATCTGGCGCGTGGCCTGTTCGCGCGCGGTCACATCCTGCAGCGACACCAGCACCCGGCCCCACGTCGCTTCATGGCCTTCGAGCACACGCGCCTCGATCTCCACATCGATGCGGCGCCCGCTCAAGGCGTAATTCACCGAGGCACCGCAGAACGCGCGGCCCGAATCCCACAGCTGCACCATCTCGCGCCCGAACTGGTCCAGCGTGCCATCGCCAAACACCTTGCTGAGCTGGCCCACCAGCTCCTCCTGCGAGCTGGCTTCAAACATCTGCAGCGTGCGCTGGTTGACCCGCAGCACCATGGGCGCTGCCGCCACCTCGGCCAGGCGCTCGGGCTGGGCCTCAAACATGGCGGCCAGGTCGCTCACGCCCTCGGCACGCCAGGCATCGAACAGCCGTTTGATGCCGCTGTAGTCCTCCAGCCAGAGCGAGGCGGGGGCAAGGTCGAACATCTGTTCAAAGTCGGAGCGGGCGGACATGGCGTCGGGGCAGGGGCGGCTGCGCGTTGCAGGGAGGGAGTGACACTTTAACAATTTGCCCGGTCAGGGCCTCAACCCTCCAGACCGTTGGGCACCACCTTCGGTACACGCTGAAGTCAGATCTTGGGCATCAGAAGTCATCTCTTGCTGTTCGGCCTGGAGACAAAAGGCACACACCGGGCTACACTGTCCACATGAAGTCGTTTCGCTGGGGGCCAGAGAAGAACGAGCAACTGGTGTTCGAACGAGGCATCTCATTCGAGCAGATGGTTGTCGCCATCGAAGCTGGTGGACTGCTGGACATCCTCGCTCACACCAATCCGGGCAAGTACCCGAGGCAAAGGGTTCTGGTCGTGGCCTGTGATGGGTATGCCTATCTGGTGCCGTTTGTTGAGGAGGACGACCACTTCTTCCTCAAGACCGTCATCCCGAGCCGAAAGGCGACACGCGACTACTTGAACCGACAAGGTGAAGACGATGCCTAAGACCGATGCTGACGAATTCGAACTTCTTGCTGCCTATGACAAGGGGGCGCTCAAGTCCGTCGCCACGAAGTCGGAACTGACGAAATTCAAGGCTGCAGCTCGGGCCACTGCGATCAAGGACCGTCGCGTCAACATCAGGCTTTCCTCAGGGGACCTTCAGGACATTCAGGTCAAGGCGCTCGAAGAAGGACTCCCCTACCAAACGCTGATCGCGAGCGTTCTTCACAAGTACGTCACCGGCAGGCTCTCCGAGCGAGGGGCGCAATCGAAGGCTTCGGCCCGCTCACCAAAGGCAGCAGCATCTCGCCGTGCAGGCAAAGCCGACGCCTAAGGCTGCGCCCAGCTCAAGCGAGGGGCACCGAATCCATCTCTGTTGGCGACTTATTGCGGCTCGATCTTGGCTTCGCGGATGGCCTTTTCCCACTTGACCGTTTCGATCTTGTTGCGCTCGGCCAGCTGCTGCGGCGTGCCGGGGTCGATGGCGAAGCCGTTGGGCGAGAACTTGTCCTGGATGTCCTTGCTGTTGGCGGCGGCGTTGACCGCCGCGTTCATCTTGTTGATGGCCTCGGCCGGGGTGCCGGCGGGCGCAAACACCGCAAAGTAGGCGGTCAGTTCGTAGTCCTTGAGGCCCAGCGCTTCGTTCACGGTGGGCAGTTCGGGCACGGCGGCGGCGCGTTTGGTCGAGGTCACGGCCAGGCCGCGGATCTTGCCGCCCTTGTGCTGCGGCACGGTCACGCCGAAGTCGGCGGTGAACACCATCACCTGGCCGCCGATGAGGTCGGTCATGGCGGTGGGGCCGCTCTTGTAGGGGATGTTGTTGAACTGCACGCCGGTCATGCTGGCCAACACGGCGGAGCTGACCTGCTGCGAGGTGCTGGCGTAGGCCACGCTGACCTGGCCGGGCTTGGCCTTGGCCAGGTCGATCAGTTCCTTGAGGGTCTTGGCCGGCACGTCGTTGTTGACCGCCACCATCAGCGGCACCGAGCCCACGTAGGCCACCGGCGCAAAGGCGGTGTCCTGGTCGTAGGGCAGTTGTTTCATCAGGAATTTGAGCGCCGCGTTGGTGCTGTTGGTGCCCAGCAAAAAGGTGTAGCCATCGGGCGCGGCCTTGGCCACGTCGGCAGCACCCAACATGCCATTGACGCCGGGTTTGTTCTCCACCACCACGGTCTGGCCCAGCGTCTCGGAGACCTTGGCCATGAAGGCGCGGCCGATCTGGTCGGTGGCACTGCCGGGGGCAAAGGGGACGATGACCTTGATGGGTTTGCTGGGGTAGCTCTGGGCCGCTGCGAAGCCGCAGGTCAGGGCGGTCGCCGCCACGATGGCGAGTCGGCGGGTCAATGGGCGCATGGGGTTGTCTCCGGGGGTGGGTTGGGATGTCGCATTCGAGTGTAGAGGCTACCGAACGGCTTGCGCCTCATGGTTATTGCGGAGCGTCCTCGTCCAGCGCGATGGGCAGGGCCAGCAGCAGAAAGCCAAAGGACTTGCCGTGCGCGTCGAGGTTGAGCGATGCATTCACGCCACCTTCCAGTGCATCGTGGAACACGAAGTTGATGCCGCCCAGCGCAGGCAGCTCAAAGCGTTCTATGCGCCCGGTCCACAGCGCCGGATGGGTGGTCTTGAGGCGTTCCACCGTGAGCGCGGCCTTGACCGCCTCGAAGTGGCGCGGCTGGTACACCCATACGCACACGTTGGAGATATTGCCCTTGTCGCCCGAGCGGGCAGACGCAATCTCGCGCAGCAAGACGGTACGTGGGGTGTTCATGACAACAGCACCTCGACGTCGAGCTGGATCGAATCGCGATCAACGTAGATCGGCTGGGTCGTCACCGAGGGCGTGATGTGCCCCCGGTAGCCACCTCCACCAGCCGGGCCGCCCAGCCACAGGCTTTCCACCTCTTCGAGCAGGTTTTCCGCCATGGCGCGCGAAGGCGTGCGCAGGGCCGCACGCAGGCGCACGTCACCGCACTGCGTTGCCCAGGTCGGTGGCCCGTCCATGGCCGTGCCGTGCAGCGCGTTCAGGCCGATCAGGTCCAGCCGCAGCGCCTCGGTGTTGCCGTGCACGCTGGCCATGCGCTCGCGCACGATCTCACCCGCCAATTGCGCGCGCGCGGCCGCGCCCGGGCCGGCGTAGCTGATCTCGCCTTCGGCGAGAAAACCGCCGTCGAAACCCACGATGGCCTTGAGCTGGCGCGGGCGTTCGCGCCCGCCCACGCCGCTTACGGCCACGCGGTCCGCGCCGGCCTGGGCGATGTGTGCGCTGGAAAAATCGGCCGTCACGTCAGGGGTGAGGTAGGCCGCCGGGTCGTGCACCTCGTACATCAGCTGCTCCTTCACCGTCAGTTCGCTCACCAGGCCGCCGGTGCCGTCGAGTTTGGTGACGATGGCGCGGCCGTTGGCCTGTACCTCTGCCAGCGGAAAGCCCAGGTGGGCGATGTTGGGCACCACCTTGTGCGGTGGGTCGGCAAAGTAGCCGCCGGTGACCTGCATGCTGCATTCCAGCAAATGTCCCACGGCCGTGCCCGCACCCAACAGTGCCCAGTCATCGCGCGCCCAGCCAAAGTGATGCACCAGCGGCGCCAGGAACAGCGAGGGGTCGGCCACGCGGCCGGTGATGACCAGGTGGGGCTGCTCGTCCAGCGCCGGCAGGATGGCGTCGATGCCCAGATAGGTGTTGGCGCCGATGACGCGCTGGCCGTGCTCCCGCACGCTGCGGCCGATTTCGGCCAGCCAGGTTTCGGGGCCCACGTCGGCGGTGATGTCGTCGCCCGTCACCACCGCGATGCGGATCTTCAGCCCCAGCCGCTGCGCCAGCGCCTGCGCGGCGCGGCCAGCGGCGCGCGGGTTGGCCACCCCCATGTTGGTGACGATGGTGGTGCCGTTGCGCGCGCAGGCCGCCAGCACCGCGCCCAGGCGCTTGTCCAGCAGCGGGTGAAAACCCTTGTCGGGATCGGCCGCGCACTGCAGATGGCCGTAGGCCAGCGTGCGTTCGGCCAGGCATTCGAAAGCGATGAAGTCGAGCCGGCCGCGCTCGACCAGATCGCGGGCGGGGGCGATGCGGTCGCCGGCAAAGCCAGCACCAGCGCCGATGCGCAAGCTCATGGGCACATCCTTTGTGTGGGGGCGTCCGATTGTGCGCCCGTCCGATACGGTGGACCTAGAATGTCAAAAACCATTGGGGACATCCCGCCGCCAGGTGTTCAACACATTCCGTCAAAAGACCGGTCCACGGTGGCGCCATGCCCTGCTGTGTTGGCTGGGCCTGTGCCTGTTGCTCTGGCTGGGGGGCGTGCGGGCGCAGTCCGTGGCATCGCTTGAATTGGGCCCCACGCAACAGGCCGTGCCGACCTGGCCGGCGTTGCGCCTGTATGGGGGTGACACGCCGCTGCGCGACTGGACCCAGGCCAGCCTGTTGCGTGACAACTTCCAACCCATGCCGGGCGCCAATGCCACCCTGGGCCTGCAGCCCGAACCGGTGTGGCTGCACCTGCCGCTGCGTGTGCTGCCCGGCGCCGACGGCGTGTGGGTGCTGGACATCGACTACCCGCCGCTGAACCTGGTGTCTTTGTACCTGGTGCGCGACGACGTGCTGTTGTTCGAGGACAAGCTGGGCAACCGCGTCGCCCGCAGCGAGCGCCGCCAGCCCGGTCGCGCGCCGGCCACCCAGTTCACGCTGAGCGAAGGCCGTTACGACCTCTGGCTCCAGGTTCAGACCAGTGGTGCCATGGTGCTGCCCATCACCATCAGCCGCCCGGCAGTGTTCTATGCCCGCGCCCTCAATGAGCAGATGCTGCAGGGCCTGCTCACCGGCCTGGCGCTGTGCCTGTTGTTCTACAGCCTGGCGCAGTGGCTCACCCTGCGCGACACCCTGTTTCTCAAGTACAGCCTGCTGTTGCTGGGCAGCCTGTGTTTTTCGCTGCATCTTTTCGGTGTGGGCCGGCAGTACGTCTGGGGCGCCTGGCCCTGGGTTGAGCTCCATGCCTCCGGGGTGTCGGCGCTGGCGGCGGCAGCGGGCTCCTTTCTGTTCATCGAACACACCTTGCGCGGGCCCGACCAGGCGCGCTGGTGGCGGCTCGCCATGCACGGTGGCGCGGCCTTGTGTGGGCTGGTGGCCCTGGGCTACGTGCTGGGCTGGTTGCCGCTGCGCGTGGTCACCGCCCTCATGAGCGTGCTGGGGGTGGTGCCGGCGCTGATGGGCCTGCGCGGCGCGTTTCGCCGCGCGCGCGCCGGCGATCAGGTCGGCCTGACCCTGCTGCTGGCCTGGGCGGTGTATGCGCTGTCCACGGCGGTGGTGATCGGCGTCATCCGGGGCTGGATGCCGGTGAACTTCTGGACCCAGCACGCCTTCCAGTTCGGCGCCACGCTGGACATGCTGCTTTTCATGCGTGTGCTGGGCCTGCGCACCCACGCCATGGCCCAAGCCGCGCGCCAGGCCCGGCGCGACCTGGGTGTGATGGCGTCGCTGGCCCACACCGACCCGCTGACCGGCCTGCCCAACCGGCGCGGCCTCAACGCCGCGCTGGCCAACACCCTGCCCGACGCCGGCCCTGGCCGTCTGGTTGCACTCTACGTGCTGGACCTCGACGGCTTCAAACCCGTCAACGACCGCTTTGGCCACGACGTGGGCGACGAGCTGCTGGTGGCGGTGGCCCAGCGCCTGCGCGCCCACATCCGCAGCAGCGACGTGGTGGCGCGGGTGGGCGGCGACGAGTTTGTGCTCATGGCCCATGCGCTGCCCGACGAGCGAGCCGCCCACGAACTCGGCCTCAAGCTGTGCGACGCCTTTGTGCCGCCGTTCGAGGTGGCGGGCGCGCCCGTGCAGGTGGGCCTGACCGCCGGTTACGCGCTGGCGCCGGTGGATGGCCGTGAGGCGGTGGATTTGCTCAAACGCGCCGATGCCGCCATGTACGCCGGCAAACAGGCCGGCAAGCAGCGCCTGGTGCGGGCCGAGCCCGTGCGGGTTTGAAATGAAAAAAACACATCAATGTGAACATTAATTTGACAATTAATTGATAATTCACTACATTGATCCCATTGCGCTTGACCGTCCGGCCCACGTCCTTCCATGTCTGTTTTCCACCACCCGGCCGCGCCACCCGAAGGCGATGACCGCCAGCGCCGTCAGTGCGACCGCGAGTTGCAGCTTGCGCGGGCGCTGATCGCCGGCTCCAACGACGCCATCGTGGCCCAGTCGCTGGACGGCCTGATCGAGTCCTGGAACCCGGGCGCCGAGCGCCTGTACGGCTACAGCGCGCACGAGGCCATTGGCCGCCACATCCAGTTGCTGCTGCTGCCACACGAATACGCGGCCGAAAGCCAGTTGCTGACCCGCGTGCGCCAGGGCGAGATGGTGCCCAACTTCGAGGCCACGCGGCGCCGCAAGGACGGCAGCCTGGTCGAGGTGTCCATCAACGTGTCGCCCATGTTCGATGAAGCCGGGCAGGTGGTCGGTGTGTCCAAGATCGCGCGTGACATCAGCGATCGCCGGGTCAAGCAGTCGCTGGAGCTGGCGCGTGAACGCGCCGAGCAGGTGGCCGCCGCCCGTTCGGCGTTCCTGGCCACCATGAGCCACGAGTTGCGCACGCCCATGAACGCGGTGCTTGGTTTCACCGGCCTGCTGATGGACACGCCGCTGACCGAGGTGCAGCGCGGCTACCTGGGCACGGTGCAGAACGCCGCGCGCGGCTTGCTGCGCATTCTCAACGACATCCTGGACGTGGCGCGCCTGGAGAAGGGCAAGCTGGTGCTGGAGGAGCAGGACTACGACCTGCACGAACTCCTCAGTGGCTTGCGCGATGGTTTTGCGGCGCCCGCGCAGGCCAAGGGCCTGATCTTGTCCGCCCATGTACGGCCTGGCGTACCCCAGCGCGTGTTTGGCGATCCCTTGCGGGTGCATCAAATCCTGAGCAACCTGCTGGACAACGCGGTCAAGTTCACCCTGGCAGGCAAGGTGCAGTTGAGTGCGCACGTGGCCGAAGGGCAGCTGTGTTTCGAGGTCAGCGATACCGGGCCTGGCATGCAGGCCGAACAACTGGCCCGCTTGTTCGTGCCTTTCACCCAAGGGGACGCCTCGCTGAGTCGGCGCTTCGGTGGCACCGGCCTGGGCACAGCCCTGTGCAAACAACTGGCCACCCTCATGGGCGGCGAGGTGGCGGTGCGCAGCACTCCCGGGCAAGGCAGCGTCTTCAAGGTGCGCCTGCCGCTGCACCATGCCGCCAGTGCACCGGCGCCGGACAGCGCCCACTCGCTCTTCCTGATGGATGACCTGCCTTTGGTGAACGAGGTCGATGCGCTGGAGATTTGGGGTGACATGCGCGATGTGTGGGTCGACGGCCTGGCCTTGTTCGTTGAACACCTGCCAGGGCACCGCGCCAACATCCTGGCGGCTTTGTGTGACGACGACGGTGGGGCCGCCGTGGCACCGGTACATGCCTTGCGTGGCAGCGCATCCACGCTGGGCTTGCAGGCACTGAGCCAGCTGCTGGCGGTGATCGAGCATGCGCTGCGGCACGGCGATCTGGCACACGCCAAAACCTTTGCGGCCGAGTTGGAGCCCTTGCTGGAGCGCACCGAGCAGGCCGTGTTGCCTTTGCTGTCGCCGCGTTTGGCGCACGCACCCGCCGCCGGCGGCGCGCCGCTGCGGGTGGCCGACGCGCTGGTTGCCATCGACCTGGTGGTGGCCACATTGCAGCGCGGCGAGGCGCCGTTGCGGCAAGTCGAGGCACTCAAGGACGCGCTCGGCGCCAGCAGCGTTCAGGCGAACTGGCAGGCGGCGGCCAAGGCGCTGGACAATTTCGAGTTCGACCGCGCCGCGTTGGCACTGACCGAGCTGCGGGCCTGGGTCGTGCAGCAACTGCCGGCCTGACGCCACATTGGAGACGCACATGGCCCCACAGGCAGAACAGGACACCCGCAAGCTGCTGCTGCTGGTGGACGACGAGGCGGTCAATCTGCGGCTGCTGCAGCAAATCCTGCAGGACGACTACCGCCTGCTGATCGCCAAGGACGGACCACGCGCGCTGGAGCTGGCCGCCAGCGCCTTGCCCGACCTCATCCTGCTGGACGTCATGATGCCCGGCATGACCGGGCACGAGGTCTGCCAGCGCCTCAAGGCGGTCGAGGCCACGCGCGGTATCCCGGTGATTTTTGTCACTGCGCTCAGCGACGAGACCGATGAAACCCGGGGCTTTTCGTTGGGGGCGGTGGACTACATCACCAAGCCCTTCAGCAACCCGGTGGTGCGTGCGCGCATCAAGACCCAGCTCTCGCTGGTGCGTGCCGAGGTGCTGTTGGCCACCCGCCAGCAGGTGGTGCAGTGTCTGGGCGCGGCGGCCGAGTTCAAGGACAACGAAACTGGCCTGCACGTGGTGCGCATGAGCCACTACTCGCGCCTGATCGGCGAGGCATTGGGCATGCCCAAGGTGCAGCTGGAAGACCTGTTCAGTGCTGCGCCCATGCACGACGTGGGCAAGATCGGCATCCCCGACGCCATCCTGCGCAAGCCTGGGCGGCTGGACGAGGACGAGTTGTTGGTGATGCGCCAGCATCCCGAAATTGGCGCCCGCATCATCGGCCAGCACAAGGACGGCATGCTGGCCATGGCCCACCGCATCGCGCTCTACCACCACGAAAAGTGGGACGGCAGCGGCTACCCCTTTGGCTTGGCCGGCGAGGCCATTCCGCTGGAGGCGCGCATCGTGGCGATCGCCGATGTGTTCGACGCGCTCACCAGTGTGCGCCCCTACAAACGCGCCTGGTCATTCGACGAAGCGCTGGCGCTCCTGCGCGAGCAGGCAGGGCAGCATTTTGATCCGACGCTGGTGGCGGTGTTTCTGAGCGTTTTGCCCCAGGTGGTCGCGGTGGCCGCCGAGTTTGGGGAACCGGTCATGCACCCCAGCGCGTGAGCGCCAGCGCCACCATGCTGCCCACGCAGACCAGGGCCAGCACAAACCCCATCGCCTGGCGCGGGCGGGCTTGGTCGGCGCGCAAGGCTTGTTTGCCCAGGCCGATGTAGGCCAGCAGCAGCACCAGCTTGACCGCCAGCCAGGGGTGTTGGGGGCCTGGGTACTGCGCGCTCCACACCATCAGCGACACGCCGGCCAACATCAGCACGCTGTCGTTGAGGTGGGGCAACCAGCGCAGCGCGGGCCAGCGATTGCGCCAGTCCACACCCGCCAGGCCAAGGCAGCCGCGCAGCACAAACAAGGCGATCGACACCCCGACACAAGTGAGGTGCAGGTGGCGCAGCGCGAGGTAGCTCATGGCTGGCCTTCAGCGGTGGATGCGCAGGTCCGGCAGGCGCCAGTCGCGCCACATGGCCAGCAGGCGCAGGCCGCTGGCGGCGGCCGCGCCCAGGGCCAGGGCGATGCCGCTGTCCAGCGTCAGAAAGTGGGCGGCCACCACCACCCAGCCACCGGCAAACGCGCACACCGCATAGGGTTGGTGGCCATGGAAAGCCGAGGGGATTTCGTTGCACACCACGTCGCGCAGCACACCGCCAAACACGGCCGTCATCACGCCCATGAGCACGGCGATCAGCGGTGGCATCTGCGCGGCCAGCGCAATCTGTGTGCCGCTGGCGGCGAAGAGGCCGAGGCCCAATGCGTCGGGCCACTGCATGGCGCGTTGGGTGGGCGCCAGGTGGTGGCCGCGCAGCCAGGCGCCGGTGGCCACACACAGGCCCAGCACGGCCCACACGTACCAGCTGTGTTCCACCCAGAAGAAGGGTCGGCGGTCCAGCAGCACATCGCGCAACGTGCCGCCGCCGAAGGCGGCCAGAAAGGCCACCACCGTCATGCCCACCACGTCCAGCTTCTTGCGCACGGCCTCGAGAATGCCCGACAGCGCAAACGCCGCCGTGGCAGCGATCTCGATGGTGATCTGCGCGGTCGTCAGTGTCTGGGTGACCAGCGGGTTCAGCGTCATACGGCCCGATGGTAGTCGGGGATGACCATGCCCGGGTGGTGCAGCCACACGTCGAAGGGGATGGACTGGTCCATCACGAAGCGGTCGCCCCGGTACCAGAAGCGACCGGCCAACACCACCTGGCCCTGGCGGTCGAGCACACGGCGCGTCATCTGCAGCACCGGCGTGCCGAAGGGACAGTCGAGCGCGCGCGACAGCGGCAGGTCGGCCGGGGCCACGCTCAGGGTCTGCTGCACCTCGTGCAGCCGCCCCGGCACGTGCTGGTTGATCAGCCAGGCAATCTTGTGGCGCTTCTCGGCGCCGCGTGGAAACAGCGCCCGCACGGCGCTGTCCACGTGCATCTCGATCAGGCAGAAGGGCTCGCCCTGGTGGATGTGGCGCTTCTTCACCACGTCGTAACTGGCACAAGGCTTGAAGGGGCCCAGCAGATCGGTCGGCAGCGGTTGGCGGCGGTGCTGCTCGATCAGGTCGATGCGCAATTCGGCCGCTGCGGGGTCGTTGATGGCCGCGCGCAGGTGGGCGTCCAGGCCGGCACCGCGCTGGGTGGGGGCGTCGGCCACAAAGGTGCCGCGCCCACGCGCGCTGAGCACCAGACCTTCGCGGGCGAGCACGCCGTAGGCCTGGCGCGCGGTGATGCGGGCCACGCCATGGGTCTCGGCCAGCTCGGCCACCGTGGGCAGGCGCTGACCGGCGGGCAACTCGCCTTGTGCGATCTGGTGGCGCAGCACGCTGGCCAGTTGCACGTACTGCGCCACACCGGCTTCGACCGCCGTTTTCATGAGGTCTCGATGTTCATGGCACGCACAAACGGCACCCAGCGCGCGCGTTCGCGCTGGCCAAAGGCATCGGCGTCGGCGGGGCTGCTCGGGCCCAGTGCTTCGGAGCCGCCCTGTGCCAAGCGCTGCTGCAGGGCGGACTGGGCCAGCGCCTGGTTGAGCGCGCGGTTGAGGCGGTCGATCACCGGCTGCGGTGTGGCGGCCGGGGCAAACAGGTTGTTCCAGGTGTAGGCCTGGTAGTCGGGCAGGCCGGCTTCGGCAAAGGTGGGCACCTGTGGCCCCATGGCGTTGCGCTGCGGGGCCGAGAGCGCCAGGATCTGCGCCTTGCCTTGTTGCACCAGCGGGTTGGTGGCGAGGAAGCCGTCGAACAGCAGGTCCACGTGCCCCCCGGCCAGATCGGCCAGGGCCGGGCCGTTGCCTTTGTAGGGCACGTGCAGCAGCGAGATACCGGCCGCCTTCGCAAAGGCTTCGCCCACGATGTGGCTGATGGAGCCCGGGCCGCCGGAGCCGTAGGTGATCTTGCCCGGCTGGGCCTTGGCCTGGGCAATGAGTCCGGGCAGCGTGGGCGGCATCTTGCTGCTGGCCACCAGGATCATGCCGGTGCGCGCCACCAGGCCGATGCTGCGCAGGTCGCGCTCGACGTCGAAGGGCAGGGTTTTGTACAAGCCCACGTTCATCACCATTTGCGAGCTGGTGCCCAGGCCGATGGTGTAGCCGTCGGCCGGCGCCTTGGCCACCGCGTCGGTGCCCACCGAGCCGCCGCCGCCGGGGCGGTTTTCCACCACCACCGGCTGGCCCATCGATTCGCTCATGTGTTTGGCCAGCTCGCGGGCGATCAGGTCGTTGCCGCTGCCGGCGCCGAAGGCCACGACCAGTTTGATGGGTTTGTGCGGGAAGTCTTGCGCCCAGATGGTGGGCGCAAGTGTGGCGGCGAGCAGGGCGGTGAGGGATTGGCGGCGGTCCATGGATGTATCTCCTCGGTTCAGAGCAGGTGGGGGGGCACCCGAACGGGCATGGAAAGAAGGATCTGGGCCATGCCCTTGCCCAGCGGGTCGTTGCGCAGCGAGGCCATGCCACCGCCGCCCAGCGCCTGTTCGCACACAAAGTTGAAGGCGTGTATGCCGGGTAGCTCAAAACGCGTGACGGAGCCTTGCACCAGATGCGCCAGCCACGCGGCCACGCGCTCGGGCGTGAGTTGTGCGCGCAGCAGCGGCAGCAGCTCGGGCCGGCGCGCGATGACGCCGATGTTGGAGGTATCGCCCTTGTCGCCGCTGCGCGCCCAGGCCAGGCGCACCAGGGGCACGTCCACCGCGTCGGCACCGGGCAGCCAGGTGTCTTCGTTGGCCAACGGTGCCAGGGGCGTGAACGGTGAGCCTGCGGGCACGTCGATGGCCAGCGTCTGCCCATCGACATGCACCTGCGGCGTGACGCGCGCCTTGTCCACCAGGAACGCGTACTGCCGGATGGAGGGCGACACCGAGGGCCGCCCTGCAGCGCCCGTGGTGCCGGGTGACCACGAGGTGCCAGCCGGCGCGATCTCGCGTGCGAACAGCTCCAGTGCCTCCTTGTTGCGGTGGGTCACGGTCAGGCGCAGCACGGCTTCACGCGTGTCGGCGTGGCGGGCGTGCGGGCCGTAGCAAGATTCGGCGCCCAACACCTCCAGGTGGTGTTCCACGAAGGCGCTCAGGCCCAGCGCGGTCAGCATCTCGCCGGTGCGGATCAGGATGGCCTCGCCCGTGCGGTGCGCCTTGGCCACGGCGTCGATGCCGACGATGGTGAGCTGGGCCGAGCAGCGGAAGCCCGCCATGTGGGTGGCGCTGACCTTGTAGAAGGGCGTGGGTGGGCGTCCGCGCGCACCGCTCACGCGCACCCGGTGTTCGCCGTCCTGCGCCATGCGCACCTGGCTGAAGTCGCACACCACGTCGGGCAGCAGGTAGGCCGAGGGGTCGCCAATCTCGTAGAGCGTTTGCTCGGCCACCACGGCGGGCACCACCAGGCCGCCGGTGCCGGCAGGTTTGGTCACGGTGAAGGCGCCATTGGCCTCGCATTCGACGATGGGGTAGCCGATGTGGGCCCAGTCGGGCACGCGCTCCCAGTCGGTGTGCAGGCCGCCCGTGCCCTGGGCGCCACATTCGATGATGTGGCCGGCCAGCGAGCCGGCGGCCAGCAGGTCGTGTTGCTCGGGCGTCCAGCCGAATTCGTGCATCAGAACGCCCAGGGTCACGGCCGAGTCGACGCAGCGGCCGGTGATCACCACCTGCGCGCCGGCATCGAGCGCGGCCTTGACCGGCAGCGCACCCAGGTAGGCGTTGGCGCTGATCAGTTTCTCCGGCAACGGTGCGCCGCTTTGCAGCTCGCGCACCGGCGGGTCGGCGTCGCGCAGGGCAGTCATTTGCGGCATCAGGTCGTCGCCGGTGACCACCGCGATCTTGAGCGCGATGCCTTGTTCCGCAGCCAGTGCGGCCAGTGCGTCGGCGCAGCCTTGCGGGTTGACGCCGCCCGCGTTGCTGACCACGCGTATGCCCTTGTCGACCACCTCGCGCAGCACCTGTTTCATGGCCACGGTGACGAAGTCGGTGGCGTAGCCCAGCTCGGGTTTTTTCAGGCGCGCGCCGGCCAGCAGCGACATGGTGAGTTCGGCCAGGTAGTCGAACACCAGGTAGTCGATCTGGCCGCTGCGCACGAGCTGCGGCGCGCCCACGGCGCTGTCGCCCCAGAAACCGGAGGCGCCGCCAATGCGTACGGTCTTGCTCATCGGCCGCTCCAATTCGGTTTGCGCTTTTCGCGGAAAGCGGCCTGGCCTTCCGCCGCGTCCTCGGTCAGCGCAAACAGCGCAATCTGGCTTTCGGTGAAGGCCATGGACTGCTCGAACGTCATGTGCACGGTGTGCTTGAGGGTGTAGAGGCCACGCCGGATGGCGGCAGGTGATTTGTCGAGCAGCTTGTCCAGAAGGGCTTGCAACGCCTCGTCGACGTCGTCGGCCACGGCGTTGATCAGGCCGATCTCCAGCGCACGCTCCGCGCTGAATGGCTCACCGGTGAGGCACAGCTCGTTGAGCACACGCCGGGGCAACAGATCGCCCAGCACGCTGAGCACCTGGGCCGGGAACACGCCCACCTTGACCTCCGGCAGGCCAAAGATGGCGTGGCGTGCGGCCACCACCATGTCGCACATGCCCATGAGGCCCATGCCCCCGGCCATACACGCGCCGTTGACACGTGCGATCAGAGGCACGTTGCTGGCGCGGGCCTGGCGCAGCACGTTCGCAAAGCCTTGGTTGGGCTCCGAATAGTCGAACTTGAACGAGTTCCCTGTTTGCAGATCGGCGCCCGCACAAAACGCCTTGCTCCCGGCGCCGGTGATGACGATGGCGCGCGCCTCGCGGGTCTGGTTGACGCGCGCGATGGCCGCGCCGATGGCGCCGAGCACGGCGGCATTCATCGCGTTGCGCCTGTCTTCGCGCTGTATGGTGAGCCACAGCACGGGGCCGCGCTGTGTTTCAAGGAGTTCGGGGGTGTTGTCCATGGTGTCCTTTCATTCGCGCAGCACGCCGCTGGCCAGCAGGGCGTTGATACGCGTGTCGTCAAAACCGGCTTCGCGCAGCACGCTGCGGCTGTGTTCGCCCGCACGCGGCGCGGGTGTGGCCGGGCCGGGCGGCGTGCCCGACCACTCGCTGGGCACGGCGGTGTTGCGCACCGTGCCCACTTGTGGGTGTTCAAGCGCATTGAAGAAGCCAATGTCCTGCAGGTGCGGGTCGTCCAGCACCGACTCGAAGGTGTGCATGGGAAACACCGGGATGTCGGTGCCGGCCAGCAGCGCTTGCCACTCCGCCGTGCTGCGTTGGGCGATTTCGCCAGATACCCACTGGTACAGCTCGGTGATGTGGCGGGTGCGGGTGCCGATGTTGGCCAGGCGCGGGTCGGCCTCAAAGGCCTCGGGTTGGCCAATGGCGGCGAGGAACTGGCGCCACTGCGGGTCGGTGTAGATCAGGCAACACACAAAGCCGTCGCGCGTGGCATAAGGCCGGCGCTCGGGTGAGAGCAGGCGCGGGTAGCCAAAACCGCTCTGGGCCGGCACAAAGGTCTGGCCGTAGAGGTGGTCGCCCAGGACCTGGGGCAGCAGGGTTTCGAACATCGGCACGTCCACCCGCTGGCCGACGCCGGTTTTTTCGCGCGCGTACAGCGCGGCGCAGATGACGCCAAACGCGTGCTGGCCCACCATGCGGTCGGCCAGGGTGAAGGGCACGTAACGCGGGATGTCGCCGCTGCCCATGGCCACGGCCTGGGGCAGTGCGCACGCGGCCTGGATCAGGTCGTCGAAGGCCGCGTTGCCGGCGTAGCGCCCGCGCTCTGAGAAGCCGAACATGCCCACGTAGATGAGGCGTGGGTACTGTGCCGCCAGCGTTTCGAAGTCCAGACCCAGGCGGCGCATGGCCGGTGGACGCACGTTGTAGGTCAGCACATCGGCGGCGGCCAGCAAATCCAGCAAGGCCTGTTTGCCTTCGGGGCGCTTCACGTCCAGCACCACGCTGCGCTTGTTGCGGTTCAGGCCCAGGAACAGCGGCCCCAGGCCTTGCGCTCCCTGCGGACCGATACCGCGAATCACGTCGCCGCCGGGCGCTTCGACCTTGATCACGTCGGCCCCCAGGTCGGCCAGCATCTGCGTGGCCGACGGACCCATGAACACGGCCGTCATGTCGATGACGCGCACGCCTGCGAGCGGACCGGGGCGATGGGTGTCTGTGGAATTCAATATTGCACCTAAAAACCTATCAATAGGTTTAATGGGTGCATATTAGGTGGCGCTTGTCAATCCGTGTTCTGGTGAAAACCCGAATCAGGCGTCGAGGTCGGCCGAGGTGGGTGGATCACCGCTCCGCGATGTAGTGCGTCATCTTCGCGCTTTCACCTTCGGCCAAAAAGGCGCGCAGTTGCGCTTCGAGCGCCTGATCGGCCACGGTGGCGCGGGCGCGCTGGTGCAGGTAGTCGGCCCAGGACTCGACGATGAAGCGCTCGGTGTAGCGCGCTGGCTGACCCAGGTCTTTGTAGATGCGCCAGAAGGTGGCGCCGTCGCGTTTGCGGGGTGCACGCAGTTTTGCTGCGGCGTCCAGAAAGGCTTCGTCGGCGCCGGGCCGGATGCTGTAGCTGATCTCGACCGCAATGGGGCCGGCTTCGGGTGCGGGCTCGGCTTCGATGAAGAGTTCGTCCCAGGGCGTGCTTTGGGTGACCTCGTGGGTGTTGCCCACACGCAGCGGAAAGGGTTTGACCAGCAACAGCCCTGCGGCCATGAGGGCGGCGGCGCTCAGCAGGGCGGTGTTCAGACCCAGGATGTCGGACACCGCCCCCCAGAAGGCCGAGCCCATGGCGTAGGCGCCCAGGGCCGCCACCATGTGCAGGGCCACGGCGCGCGAGCGCACCCAGGGCGGGGCGCTGGCCTGGGTGGCGCTGTTGAAGATGGACATGGCCGTCATCCAGGCGCCGCCCCCCGCGCCCATGGCGAGGTAAATCAGCCAAGGCAGGCGCACCAGTGCCGCCAGCGTGAGCACCAGAGCAAACACCACGATGGTCACGATGACGATGCGGTCGAGTGAGAAGCGCGCGCGCAAGCGGCCAGCCAGCATGCCGGCCATCACGGCGCCCGAGCCCATGCAGCCCATCAGCAGGCCAAAACCTTCGGCGCCCGTGCCCATGCGCTGGGCGATGGTGGGCAGCAAGGCCCACAGGGCGGAGCCGGCCGCACCATAGGCCATGACGCGCACCAGCTGGGCCAGGATGATGCGCGAGTGCCAGGCAAAACGCAGTCCGCTGAGGGTGCCGCCCCACAGGCGTTCGGCCGGCAGGCGGCTGGGTGGGTGGGCCTTGGGCGGCCAGCGGCGGGTCGATTCCCACATCAGCGCGGTGGTGAGCACCGTGACGAGAAACACCCAGCCTGCGCCGAAGCGTGTGAACATCAGGCCGGCCAGCGTGGGGCCCACGGCGCGTGCGGCGTTGTAGGCGATGCTGATGACGGTGATGGCCTGCGGCCATTCCTCGCGGGGCACCGGGTCCACCACCGAGGAGTTCCAGGCGGGGGTGAGCATGGCCAGGCAACAGCCACACACAAACACCAGAAACAGCACCGAGGCAGGCCCGCCCCAGCCACCCAGCGCCAGCACGGCCAGCAGGGCGCTGGCCACCAGCTGCGCCACCAGCGAGGTGCTGATGAGGCGCTTGCGGTCGGTGGTGTCGGCCAGCACGCCGGCGGGCAGGGCCAGCACGAACATGGGCAGGAAGACGGCGGTTTGCACCAGCGCGGCCAGGAAGGACGATCCGCTGAGCTCCATCATCAGCCAGGCGGCCACCATGGCCTGCATGCCGTTGCCGATGAAGTAAGCGGCGCCACACAGCCACAGGCCGCGGAAGACGGGTTGGCGCAGGGGGCTCCAGATCGAGGTCGAGGAAGCGGACATCGGGGCATTATTCCCGCTTGTGGCGCCACGGGTGGCACACTGTGTCTTTTCCCTTTTTCCATCCATGAGGAGGCACCATGCTGGAGATGCTGATCACCGCGCGCGAGGGCGATCTGGGCAACGGCCTCAAGGTGCGTCGCGTGCTGCCCTACGCCAAACGTCGCATGGTCGGACCCTTCACCTTTTTCGACCACGCCGGCCCGGTGAGCCTGCCGCCCGAGGCGGTGCGCGCGGCCGACGTGCGGCCGCACCCGCACATTGGCCTGTCCACCTTCAGTTACCTGCTCAGTGGCGAAATCATCCACCGCGACAGCCTGGGCGTGGTGCAGCGCATACGCCCCGGCGAAGTCAACTGGATGACGGCTGGGCGCGGCATCTCGCATTCCGAACGCTTCGAGCACCCGGCCTCGTTTGAAGATGGGGGGCTGGAGCTGATGCAGTTCTGGATCGCCCTGCCCGAGGCCGACGAGGAATGCGAACCCGCCTTCACCCACTACGGCCAAGAGGCCTTGCCCTTGATCGAGCGGCCCGGCCTGCGCTGCCGCGTGTTGGCCGGCGAGGTGATGGGCCAGCGCAGCGCGGTGCGCACGTCGTCGCCGCTGTTCTGCGCCCACGTGGTGCTGAGCGCCGGCAGCCGCTTTGCGCTGGACGGCGTGTACCCCGAGCAGGCGGTGTATGTGGCGCGTGGCGCGGTATCTCACGCCGGGCAAACCGCCGTGCCCACGCAGTTGATGGTGTTCGATCAGGCGGCCGACGAGGTGCTGGCCGAGGCGGACAGCGTGTTGATGGTCTTCGGCGGCGCACCTGTGGGCCCGCGCCACATCTACTGGAACTTCGTGTCGTCGCGCCCTGAGCGCATCGAGCAGGCCAAGGCCGACTGGCGCGCCGGGCGCATCGCGCTGCCGCCCGACGACCACGAGGAGTTCATTCCGCTGCCGGGCTGATCACAGGCCTGCCAGCAGCGTGGCGTTGCCGCCCGCCGCGGTGGTGTTGACGGTCACCGTCTGCTCGGCGCAGAAGCGCAGCAGGTAGTGCGGGCCGCCGGCCTTGGGGCCGGTGCCGCTGAGGCCTTCGCCGCCAAAGGGCTGCACGCCCACCACCGCGCCAATGATGTTGCGGTTGACGTAGACGTTGCCCACGTGCGCCCGTGCCGCCAGGGCATGGGCGCGGCTGTCGATGCGGGTTTGTATGCCCAGCGTGAGACCGTAGCCCAGCGCGTTGATCTGGTCGATCACCGCCTCGGGCTCGCCGCTCCAGCGCAGCACGTGCAGCACCGGGCCGAAGATTTCCTGCCGCATGTCGGCCACGGCCTTCACCTCGAACAGGCGCGGCGGCACCAGGTGCTGCGGCGTGTTGGGCACGGCGGACGGTGGCAGCAGATCGCGCGCTTCGCGCTCCAGCCGGGCCACATGGCGCTCGATGTTGTCAAAGGCCTCGCGGTCGATCACCGGCCCCACGTCGGTGGCGAGTTGCGATGGGTCGCCCACCACCAGTTCGCGCGCGGCGCCTTGGATCATCTCGATCACGCCATCGGCAATCGCTTCGTGCACACACAGCAGGCGCAGGGCCGAGCAGCGCTGGCCGGCGCTGCGGAAGGCGCTTTGCACCACCGCGTCGGCCACCTGCTCGGGCAGGGCGGTGCTGTCCACCAGCATGGCGTTGATGCCACCGGTTTCGGCGATCAGCGGCACGATGGGGCCGTCCTTGGCGGCCAGGGCGCGCTGGATGATTTTGGCCACCTGGGTGGAGCCGGTGAACACCACGCCGGCCACGCCGGCTTGCGCCACCAGGGCCGCGCCCACCGTTTCGCCCGCGCCGTGGTGCAGTTGCAGCACCTCAAGGGGCACGCCGTGGGCGTGCAGCAGCTCGACCATGGCTTGGGCCACGCCAGGCGTTTGTTCGGCCGGCTTGGCCAGCACGCCGTTGCCGGTGGCCAGGGCAGCGGCCACCTGGCCGGCGAAGATGGCCAGCGGGAAGTTCCAGGGGCTGATGCAGACCCACACGCCACGCGCCGTCAGCCGCAGGGTGTTGCTTTCGCCGGTGGGGCCGGGCAGTTCGATGGGCGCCATCACGCGTTCGGCCTCAAGCGCGTAGTAGCGCAGAAAATCCACCGCCTCGCGCACCTCGGCCACGGCGTCGCCCCAGGTTTTGAAGGCTTCCTTCACCAGCAGGGCGCAGAAGCGGGGCAGTTCGTTTTCAAGCGCATCGGCGCTCTGGCGCAGGGCCTGGGCGCGTTGGCTCACCGGCGTGTCGCGCCAGGCGCGGGTGGCGGTGGCGCAGCGCTGAAAGGCGGCCGGCAGGGCGGCCGGGTCGGCTTCGGGCACGCGGGGCACCTCGGCGGTGGCCAGGGCGTTCAGCAAGGCTTGGCGTTGGCTGGCCACGGTCAGGTCCACGCCCGCGCTGTTGGCGCGCTGGGAGCCGAACAAGGCCGCAGGCAGCGGCTGGCTGGGTTCGGGCGCCAGGTGCAGGGGCGAGACCAGCAGGTCCTCCAGCCCCACGGTCGGGTCGGCCAGCTGGTGCACAAAGGACGAGTTGGCGCCGTTCTCCAGCAGC
>CAYUAH010000011.1:0-10715 GCA_964442375.1 uncultured Hydrogenophaga sp.
ACCCATGATCAAGACCACCGTGACCATCAGCAATAAGCTCGGCCTGCACGCCCGGGCCTCGGCCAAGCTGACCAAGCTGGCCGGCAGCTTCCCGTGCGAGGTGTGGATGTCGCGCAACGACCGCCGCGTCAACGCCAAGAGCATCATGGGCGTGATGATGCTGGCCGCCGGCCTGGGGGCCGAGGTGGAGGTGGAAACCGCCGGTGCGCAGGAGCAGGAAGCGATGGATGCGCTCCTTGCCTTGATCAACGACAAGTTCGGAGAAGGCGAGTGACTTTTTCTGTCCACGGCCAGGCGGTTTCACGCGGCATCGCCATCGGGCGGGCCGTGCTGGTGGCGTCCAGCCGGGTGGACGTGGCGCACTACTTCGTCACGGCCGAGCAGGTTGAAAGCGAGATCGAACGGGTGCGCTCGGCGCGCAACGTGGTGGTGGACGAGATCACCCGCATCCGCGAGGGCCTGATCGAAACCGGCACCAAGGAAGCCCACCACGAGCTGGTGGCGCTGCTGGAGGTGCACCTGATGCTGCTCATGGACGAGCAGCTGACGGCCGGCGTCAAACACTGGATCGTGGAGCGGCACTACAACGGTGAGTGGGCGCTCACAACGCAGCTGGAGGTGATTGCGCGCCAGTTCGACGAGATGGAAGACCCCTACCTGCGCGAGCGCAAGGCCGACCTGGAGCAGGTGGTCGAGCGCATCCTGCGGCAGATGCGGGGCGTGGGCTCGCCCGTGGCCGCGCCGCCGCCGTCTCGGCGCACGTCACAGCAGGAGCTGCTGCTGGACGACACGCTGGACGTGCCGCTGGTGCTGGTGGCGCACGATTTGTCGCCGGCCGATATGCTGCAGTTCAAGCAGAGCGTGTTTGCCGGCTTCATCACCGACGTGGGCGGCAAGACCTCGCACACCGCCATCGTTGCGCGCAGCATGGACATCCCCGCGGTGGTGGGCGCGCGCAGCGCCAGCCAGCTCATCCAGCAGGATGACTGGGTCATCATCGACGGCGACGCCGGCGTGGTGGTGGTCGATCCCTCGCCCATCGTGCTGGCCGAATACGGCTACAAGCAGCGCCAGGGCGAGGTCGAGCGCGAGCGCCTGAGCCGCCTGCGGCACACGCCCGCCGTCACCATGGACGGGCAGAAGATCGAGCTGCTGGCCAACATCGAGCAACCCTCGGACGCGGTGGCGGCGCTGGCCGCCGGCGCCGTGGGCGTGGGCCTGTTCCGCACCGAATTCCTGTTCATGGGGCGCAACGGCCACCTGCCCGACGAAGAAGAACAGTACCTGGCCTACAAGGCGGCGGTGGAGGGCATGCACGGGCTGCCGGTCACCATCCGCACTGTGGACGTGGGGGCCGACAAGCCGCTGGACCACGTACGCCGCGCCGATGACCACCTCAACCCAGCATTGGGTTTGCGCGCCATCCGCTGGAGCCTGTCGGAGCCGGCCATGTTCCTGGCCCAGCTGCGCGCCATCCTGCGCGCGGCCGCGCACGGGCAGGTGCACATCCTCATCCCCATGCTGGCGCACGCGCACGAAATCCGCCTGACGCTGGCGCTGGTGCAGAAGGCGCGCGAGCAGCTCGACGCCCAGGGGGTGGTGTACGGGCCGGTGCAGCTGGGCGCCATGATCGAGGTGCCGGCGGCGGCGCTGACCGTGCCCATGTTCCTCAAGCATTTCGACTTCTTGTCGGTGGGCACCAACGACCTGATTCAGTACACCTTGGCCATTGACCGGGTGGATGAGGCCGTGGCCCACCTCTACGACCCCTTGCACCCGGCCGTGCTGCAGTTGCTGGCACGCACCATTGCCGAAGGGCGCGCTCAGAACAAGCCGGTGAGCGTGTGTGGCGAAATGGCCGGCGACGTTGGCATGACCCGCCTGCTGCTGGGCATGGGGCTGCGCAGCTTCTCCATGCATCCCTCGCAGGTGCTGGCGGTCAAGCAGCAGATTCTGCGCAGCGACACGCGCAAGCTCGAAACCTGGGCGCAGCGCCTGCTGGCCAGCGACGAGCCGGGCGAACTGCTGAACGAGTAAGGCCTGTTTTCAGCCCTTGGCCCGGGTGCCGACGACGGCCGCGCCGACGATCAGCACCGCAGCCGCCAGCACATGCAGGCCCGGCGTCTCCCCCCGCGCCGTAAGCAGCAGCAACGTGGACAACAGCGGCGTGATGAAGGACAGCAGGCCGATCTTGCGGGCGTCGCCGCGCTTGAGGGCGGCATCCCACAGGAAAAAAGCCGCACCCAGCGGCCCCAGGCCCAGCACCACCAGGCGGGCGAGGTCGCTGCCCGTCAGGCTCACCGAGGGTTCCAGCCACACGTGGCAGACCAGCGACAGCAGCCCCGACACCAGTGCAAAGCTGCCGATGGCGGCGGTGGGGAAGGCCACCACACGCTGGGTGAGCAGCGAGTAGCTGGCCCAGATGAAAGCCGAGCCCAGCGCCAGCAGATAGCCCCACTGCAGGCCGCCGCCCTGCAGCGAACCCGTCTGGCCGCCCACAATCGCCAGCGCCGCGCCAACAAAGCCCGCCAGCGCGGCCGCCACATGTACCGCGCGCAGGCCCACGCCCGGCAAAAACACCGGCGCCAGCACCACCATGCCCAGCGGCCAGAGGTAGTTGACCAGGTTGGCCTCCACCGGCGGCGCGTGCCGCAGCGCCAGAAACAGCAAAAAATGAAAGCCGAACAGGCCGTAAACGCCCAAAGCCAGCGTGGGCAGCGGCACCCGCCATTGACGCCAGTCAAAGCGCGACAAGGGCAGTGCGATGACACTGCCGATCACCAAGGCCAGGCCGGTGAGCAGAAAGGGCGGGAGGTGGGTGAGTGAGGCGCCGAGTGCGGCCAACGTACCCCACAAAACGATGGCGCCCAGCGCCAACAGGTAGGCGTGCATGGGGCGCGAGCTTAACCGGTTCAATTGCAAATCTTTGTTACACTGAATTTCACCCTGTGCGCCTCTGGAGGCGCATGTCAAAATTGTCAGTTTAACACCGTGGGTCCTTGTGATGAGGCCGGTTGCGTGTGTGCGTGCATGAAGTTCCCCGGAGTAATTGATGTCGTCTGATGAAATGTCCTTGAAGGAGCCTGCCCTGGCGGACTCAGAGGCACCCCGGGACGACGCCTTGCTCGCTTGCCTGCTGCTGCTGGCGCGCACCCATGGCGAGACGCTCACGGCCGATGGCGCCGTGGCCGGCCTGCCGCTGGAAGGCGGGCGCCTGACGCCTTCGCTGTTCGAGCGCGCGGCGGCCCGCGCGGGCTTGAGCAGCCGGGTGGTGTCGCGCCCGCTGCGCGATTTGCAGCCGGCCCTGTTGCCGGCCATCGTGTTGCTGCAGGACGAACGCGCCTGTGTGGTGCTGGGCTGGTCGGACGATGGGCAAAGCCTCAAAGTGGCTTACCCTGAGCTGGCCGACGCGCCGGTGGACGTGCCGCTGGACGACCTGCAGGCCCAGTACCTGGGGGCCACCATCTACGCCCGGCCCAAGCTGCGCTTCGACGCCCGCACGCCAGTGGTGCGCGAGGGCCGCCACGGCCACTGGTTCTGGGGCGTGATCGCCGAGAACCGCGCGCTTTACCGCGACGTGCTGCTGGCCGCCTTTCTGGCCAACACCTTTGCGCTGGCCATGCCGCTGTTCACCATGAACGTGTACGACCGCGTGGTGCCCAACAACGCGATCGACACCCTGTGGGTGCTGTCCATCGGCTTGTCGCTGGTGCTGATCGGCGATCTGGTGCTGCGCATCATGCGCAGCAAATTCGTGGACCTGGCCAGCAGCCGGGCCGACGTGAAGCTCTCGGCCTTCATCATGGAGCGCGTGCTGGGCACGCGCATGGAGCAGCGGCCGGCCTCGGCGGGGTCGTTTGCGTCCAACCTGCGGGCCTTTGAATCGGTGCGCGATTTCATTGGCTCGGCCACCGTGGTGGCCTTCATCGATCTGCCCTTTGCACTGATCTTTTTTGTGGTGATTGCCTGGATCGCCTGGCCCATGCTGATACCGCTGGTGGTGGGCGCCTTGCTGATGCTGCTGTACGCCATGGTGGTGCAGGGCCGCATGCACGAACTGGCCGAAACCACCTACCGCGCCGGGGCCCAGCGCAACGCCACCCTCATCGAGGGGCTGGTGGGTTTCGAGACCGTCAAGGCGCTGGCAGCCGAGGCGCCCATCCAGCGCAAATGGGAAAAAAGCGCCGCCTTGCTGGCCCGCGTGGGCGCGCAGTTGCGCCTGCTCTCCAGCAGCGCCAGCTACAGCTCGGCCTTCGTGCAGCAGGCCATCAACCTGGCCATCGTGGTGCTGGGCGTCTACCTCATCAGCGAACGCGCGCTCACCATGGGTGGCCTGATCGCCTGCACCATGCTGGCCTCGCGCGCCATGTCGCCCGTGGGCCAGGTGGCGGGCTTGCTGGTGCAGTACCACACGGCCGCCACGGCGCTCACCTCGCTCAACGAGATGATGAAAAAGGACGTGGAGCGGCCCGAGGGCAGCAGTTTCATCAGCCGGGGCAACCTCAAGGGCGCCATTGAATTCCGTGACGTCAGCTTCAGCTACCCCAACCAGACCGCGCCGTCGCTGCGGGGCATCAACCTGCGCATCAAGCCCGGTGAAAAGGTGGCGGTGCTGGGCCGCATCGGCTCGGGCAAGACCACGCTGGAAAAACTCATCCTGGGTCTGTACCAGCCCAGCAGCGGCGCGGTGCTGGTGGACGGCATCGACCTGCGCCAGCTCGACCCGGCCGAGCTGCGACGCCAGATTGGCTACGTGCAGCAGGACGTGATGCTGTTCTACGGCAGCCTGCGCGACAACCTCACCATGGGGGCGCCGCTGGCCGACGACGCGGCTGTGGTCAAGGCGGCCGACATCGCGGGCTTGCTGCCCTTGGTGAACGCCCACCCGCAGGGTTTCGACATGGTGGTGGGTGAACGCGGCGAGTCGCTCTCGGGTGGCCAGCGCCAGAGCGTGGCGGTGGCGCGCGCCGTCATCAACGACCCACCCATCCTGCTGCTGGACGAGCCCACGGCGGCGATGGACCATTCCAGTGAAGAAGATCTGAAGAAGCGCTTGCGGGAATTTGCCGCGTCCAAGACCGTGTTGTTGGTCAGCCACCGCACGTCCTTGCTCGATCTGGTGGACCGCATCATCGTGATGGACGGCGGGCGCATCGTGGCCGACGGACCCAAGGATCAGGTCATCACCGCGTTGCGCCAAGGGCGTATCGGAAAGGCTTGACGATGTCCGAAATGGGTGAAAAAGGCTTCGACCGCATTGGCAGGCTGGGCAAGGCCGGCGGTAAGGTGGGCGACCCGGTGTTTGGCGGCGTGGTCAAGCGGCTGGCGCCGCGCAGGGACGATGCCGAGGTGCGGGATTGGGCGGGTGATGCCGACTGGGCACAGCTGCAGCAGGAACCCTTGCGTGCCCGGCTGCTGCTGCGCGTGGCGGCGGTGGTGCTGGTGCTGCTCATCGTCTGGGCGGGCTTTGCTCACGTGGACGAAGTGACCCGCGGCGAGGCCAAGGTGGTGCCGACCAGCCAGGTGCAAATCCTGCAGAGTGTGGACGGCGGCGTGGTGGAAAGCCTCAACGTGCGCGAGGGCGATCTGGTGAACGTGGGGCAGCTCCTGTTGCGCGTGGACTCCACGCGTTTTGTGTCCAGCGCCAAGGAAAGCCAGTCCACCCGCATGTCCCTGCAGGCCAAGGCGCTGCGGCTGGAGGCGCTGACCCGCAACACCAGCTTCAGTCCGCCGGCCGACCTGGTCAAGCAGGCGCCCGACATCGTGAGTCAGGAACGGATGCTGTTCGAGTCCAGCCGCTCGGAAATGGCGGCGCAACTGTCCATTGCGCAAAACCAGCTGACCCAGCGCCAGAACGAACTGCGCGAGGTGCAGGCCAGGCGCGAGCAGGCCGAGCGCGGGTTGGAGTTGACGCAGAAGGAGCTCAATGCCACCAAGCCCATGGTGGCCACCGGTGCGGTGTCCGAGGTGGAAATCCTGCGCCTGGAGCGCGAAACCGCCCGCCTGCGGGGTGATCGTGACCAGGCGGCCGCCCAGATCTCAAGGGTGCAGGCCGCGATCCAGGAGGCGCAGCGCCGCATCGAGGAAGTGCAGCTCACCCGGCGCAACCAGTTCAGCGCCGAACTCTCCGAAACGCTGAGCCGCCTGGCTGCCCTGCGCGAAGGCGGTGCGGCGCTGGACGACAAGGTCAAGTACGCCGACATCAAGTCGCCCGTGCGTGGCACCGTCAAGCGCCTGCTGGTCAACACCGTGGGCGGCGTGCTGCAGCCTGGCAAGGAGGTGGTGGAAATCGTGCCGCTGGACGACGCACTGATCCTGGAGGCGCTGATCACGCCCAAGGACATCGCCTTCCTGCGCCCCGGGCAGACCGCCACCGTCAAGTTCACCGCCTACGACTTCGCCATCTACGGCGGCCTGGAGGCCGACGTGGTCAGCATAGGCGCCGACTCGGTGGTCAACGAAAAGGGCGAGGCCTTCTACACCGTGCGCGTGAAGACGCGCAAGTCCAGCCTGGGTGACAACCTGCCCATCATCCCAGGCATGGTGGCGCAGGTTGACATCATGACGGGCAAAAAGACCATCCTGTCCTACCTGTTCAAACCCGTGTTGCGCGCCAAGGCCAACGCGCTGTCGGAACGCTGAGCGCTGCGGCGCCCTGCACCATGGAAACACCGAAGATGAGCACATCGCACTTTTTGTCGAACGCCCAGGCCCAGCCCCCGGTGCTGCCGACCGAGCGTTGGCTGGAGGCCTTCCCGGCCGGCCATTGGGGTGACTGGGCCAAGCTTGGCCAAGCCAGCCGCGCGGGCGACGTCGTGTGGGTCAGCACCGGCTACCCGCTGTGGTTGGAAGTGGTGGCCCAGCTGTTGCAGGCCGAGCCGCAGCGCCTGGTGGTGGTCATGAGTGCCGCGCCTGAACAGACCGAAGGCTTGCGCGCCATCAACGCCGGTGCCAAGGGGTATTGCCACCTGTATGCCGTGCCCGAGTTGCTTCAGGAAGTGGCACGTGTGGTGCAGCATGGGGGCTTGTGGGTGGGACCGGAGCTGGTGGAGCGCATCGTGGCCGCCACCCGCGACCTGCTGGCGCGCTCGGCGGCAGCCGACCAGTTGCCCGCGCCGGACCTGTCCGCGCTGTCGGCCCGAGAAGCAGAGGTGGCGCAGGCCGTGGCGGCCGGAAAATCCAACCGCGAGGTGGCCGAACAGCTGTTCATTTCCGAGCGCACCGTCAAGGCCCACCTTGGCGCGGTGTTCGAGAAACTGGGCGTGCGCGACCGCCTGCAGCTTGCCTTGCGCCTGTCTGGCCGCGCCGCCACCCGCCCGGCCCCCAAACCCCTTTGAGGCCGCCCAAGCCATGATGCACATCCAGCGCGACGAACGCGGCGAAATCATCGGGCTGCTGCAGCGCCCGCTGACCGCCCACGAGGCCGGCAGCGGCGAATGGCAGGTCGCCGATCCGGCCGATCCGGACGTGCTCGCTTTTGTCCGCCAGCTTGGCGGCACGGGCAACCCGCTTGCGATGACCGATGCCGAGCTGGCGCGGGTGACCGAAGACCTGATCGACGTGCTCATCGACCGCAGCGTCATCCAGTTCACCGACTTGCCGGTGGCCGCGCAAAACAAGCTGCTGCAACGCCGCCAGACCCGCGCCACCCTGGCCAACCGCCTCAACCTGCTGGGCGGCGACGACATCATCTGACCCCCTTGGCAACCGAAGAGCTCCCAGTGGCGGCTCGGCGGCGGCCGTAAATGTCACAAAAGTTTGAAATTTGTACCTTGGTCCAATAGTTAACGAAGGTTAACAAGGCGTAACCTCGCTCCACTGTTTCCAACACTGGAGAGAAACCATGGCACAAGTAGTTTCCATCCGAGGCACCGCCTTTGTGGTGGGCCTGGACGGTCAAACCCGGCCCCTGAAGGTCGGCGACAAGATTCAAAAAGGTGAAACCGTCGTCACCAGCGCAGGTGGCGGCGTCGAGCTGGCCATGGACGACGGCCGCCCGCTGTCGCTGGGCGCCCAACAGACCGTCAAGATCGACGAATCCCTCACCGCCACCGCCCGTCCCACGCCTGCCGAAGGCAGCGTGGGCAGCGGCACCATCGACAGCGTGATCCAGGCTCTGGACCGTGGCGGCGACCTGACCGAAGAACTCGAAGCCACCGCAGCCGGCCCTGGCGCCGGTGGCGCGGGTGGCGAAGGCGGCGGTTTTGTCCGCCTGCTGCGCATCAGCGAAGGCACCGATCCGCTGGCCTTCCAGTTCGAAACCGGCTTGACCGATCCCAACCTGGCCATCGATGTGAGCGCTGTTCCGGCGCCCGAGCCCGAGCCAGCCCCGCCGCCGCCGGCACCCGAGCCACCTCCCCCGCCGCCGCCGGCACCGGAGCCGCCTCCGCCTCCGCCGCCGCCGGCACCGGAGCCGCCGCCTCCCCCGCCGCCGGAACCTCCGCCGCCCCCGCCTCCTCCAGCGCCCAATGTGCTGACGGATGGCAATGAGGTTGTCACCACGGTGGAAGAGGTTGCGGTCACTGGCAACGTGTTGCTCAATGCAGTCAACCCCGATGGGCCCGGTGCTGCCGCCGTCGTTGGCTTCTCCATCGCCGCGAATGGTGAAAGTCCTGCCATCACCGGCGCCCTTGGTGTTCCGACACTCATCCCAGGTGTGGGCACGTTCACGCTGGCGTCCGACGGCAGCTTTACGTTCAGCCCTGCGCCCAACTACAACGGCCCGGTGCCGTTGGTGACGTACACCGTCACGGACGGTGCCAACACCGATGTGTCGACCCTGTCCATCACCGTGGCGCCGGTCGAAGATGCCTATACGCTGCAGCTCTTTGCTGTTGTCGATGGCGAGTACGTCAGCGTCACCACAATCGCAGAGCCTGGTACCTCCAGCGGCCTCCCGACCTCTGGCACTTATGTTGTGCTGGCTGTTGATGGGCAGGGCGCTCCGCTGGTGGTGCAGCCAGGTGGCACCGTGTCGGTGGCTGTGGGTGGTGCAAATGACACCGCTGGGCGCGACGTCGACTACAACGCCGCAGCGTCCATCACGGCTACCGTGGGCATCAGTTTCTCGATCGCTGCGGCCGATGACGCTCTGGCCGACAACAACGAGTTCTTCACCCTTTCTCTGGGCAATGACTGGAGTCTGGCCAGCACCCCGGGCATCGATACCGTCACCTATGTGGCGACGCCCGTGACGACCACCATCGTTGACGAGATGTCGACGGAGCCGCCACCTCCTCCGCCCCCACCTCCACCTCCGAACGAGGAGCCACCACCCCCGCCGCCACCGCCTCCGCCGCCTGACAACGACGTGGCCTACACCCTTAAGCTGTTCGCGGTGGTCGTGGTGGATGGCGTCAAGACCTATGTGGACGCCAATACCATTGCAGAGCCTGGAACGGTCGGGCCCGACCCCGAAGTCGGCACTTACGTGGTGTTGGCAGTGGGCAGCAATGGCTTGCCACTGACCACGCAACCGCTTCCTGCTGGAACGGTTTCCGTGTTGGTGGGTGACGATGCCGACACGGCAGGCCTCGGATCTGACTACGCATCGAATGCCGTTGTCACCGCGACAGTGGGCATTGAGTTCACCATCAATGCGTCCGACGATGTGCTTGCCGACAGTGGTGAAACGTTCACCCTGACCTTGGGCGACGACTGGAGCCGCGCCGATGAGTTCGAGGCCGTGGTGTACAACGACACCGCTGTGGTGACGACGATTCTGGATGAAACCAGCAACGATCCGCCGCCCGACAGCCCGCCCGAAGATCCGCGCGACAACGATGTGGCCTACATGCTCAAGCTGTTTGCCGTGGTCGAAGTCGATGGCGTGGTGACCTATGTCGCTGCCAATGAAATCTCGGAACCTGCGACCGAAAGCGACTTGCCCAGTTTCGGCACATACGTCGTCTTGGCGGTGGACCCGCTCACGCAGCTTCCTCTGCCGGCTGATCAGCAGCCTGGAGGGATGGTCTCTGTTGCCGTTGGCATCGACGGTGACTCCGCTACCCGTGAATCCGATTACGGTTCCGATGCAACGATCAGCGCAGTGGTTGGAACGCCCTTCGAGATCAACGCGGAAGACGACTACTTTGCAGAAAAGTCGGAATCCTTCACCTTGACCTTGGGCAAGGATTGGGATGGTGCCGTGGCCTATGAGCTGGTCGTTTACGACGACAAGCCCGTGGTGACAACCATCGTTGACGAAGAAGTGCCCGAAGAGCCGGACACGATCCTGCTGCAGCTGGTGGACAGCGACACGGCGGTGGAAGGTGGCACGCTGGAGCACAACCTCAAGCTGGTGGCCAAGGACGGAGGTGCATTGGTCAACGCGGTGACGGACATCACGGTGACGTTGACGGTGACGCCGACGACCACGCCTGATGGCATTGACGGTGCGTCGGACATCACGTTCCCGGGTGTGGGCACGTTGACGTGGGCCAACGGCATTGGGACCTTGACGGTGGTGATTCCGGCGGGCTCCAGCGGTCTGGACGTGGACTTCTCTGCGGTGGACGACTACCTGGCCGAAGTGACTGAGGGCTACACGCTTGCGGTGGACAGCGTCAGCGGCGACGGCGGCTTTGAGGTGTTGGAGGTCGATCCGGCCAACGACAGCGTGACGGGAGAAATCTCGGACGAAGGTGATCCGGACGAAGAAGACACGATCCTGCTGCAGCTGGTGGACAGCGACACGGCGGTGGAAGGTGGCACGC
>CAYUAH010000011.1:10815-27369 GCA_964442375.1 uncultured Hydrogenophaga sp.
GTTGACGTGGGCCAACGGCATTGGGACCTTGACGGTGGTGATTCCGGCGGGCTCCGATGGTCGGGATGTGGATTTCTCGGCGGTCGATGACGCGTTGCGTGAGCTGACCGAGGGCTACACGTTGACGGTAGACAGTGTCAGCGGCGACGGCGGCTTTGAGGTGTTGGAGATCGATCCGGCTAACGACAGCGTGACTGGCACGATCACGGACAACGATCCGCCACCCCTGCCGATCAAGACGTTGGCTTCGGTGGACGAAACCGCGCTTGACCTGAACAAGGATCCTGCGGATCTGGCGGCCGGCACGGCCAAGGGAACCCAGCCTGGTTCCACTCGTGAAACCACCACCGGTACGGTGACGGGGATTGCGGCGGGTTGGACCATTGAGGCGGTGGACAAGGGCGGCGCATATGGCAGCTTCTCAATCGCGGCCAATGGCAGCTTCACCTACACGCTGACCAGCCCCCCGGACGTCGCCGGCGCAAGCACAACCGATACGTTGTCCTATCGAATCTACAACGCGGTGACCAATGAGTACGTGACCAACACCGTCGAAATCACGATTTACGACGATGGTCCAGTGGTGTCCGATACCAACGGTCTGTTGAAGAATGCGGTGGGGCAGACGTTGGAAGACGTCATTGTCTACAACCTGGGTGCGGACGGTTTGGGGGGCATCAGCGGCTTGAGTTACACCGGTCCGGCGCTGAAGTCCCATGACCTGAACGTGCTGTTCCAGCAGGAAGACAGTGGTGGCGACGGCCTGAGAGAGTTGGTGGGTTACGCTGACGCCGATGGCGATGGCGTTATCGAGGCGGGCGACAAGGCCGTGATCAGGCTGGCCGCCGACGCGGGCTCGGGGGTTGAGGGGTCCTACTCCTTGGAGCTTCTGGATGTGTTGGATCAGGTTAGGCCAACCCAGACCATCACGTGGTCTGAAGTGAATCCTGGTGGCCCGACAACCTCCATACCCGTTGGTGACGACCTGATCATTTATGCGATAGGCAATACGAAGGTCAAACCCAGTAGCGACTACATCGGTACCGATGGCAATACCATTGATGACGCAAACGGTGGAAGCCCTGACGAATCTATTGGCTACGATTTCAAGGGCGAACTCGTCAACGGTGTGAAGCTGACCATATTCGATACCGGTAGCGGTAACGATGTATTCAGCTGGCGTGCGCTCGACAAGGATGGGAACTGGGTGAGTGGTTCCTCGTCGATCACTGTGCTCGACGGCTCAACAGTCACTCCAGAGGTATTCTTGGAGGGCGGATACAGCAAGCTGGAGATCACGGTGACCCAAGGGTCATTGAAAGTTTCGGGCTTGACTTACGAGCTGGAGGGCGACCCCATTCCTCTGAACCTTTCGTTTGGCTACGAGGCGACGGATGGCGACGGCGACAAGGTACAGGGCAGTTTCTCCGTGACGGCCGATGTGGACGTCACGACGGGTCTGCTGAACGGTACGTTGCAGACCACGTCTCATTTGGATCACAAAATAGATCCATCCACCCCTTGAGCAACAGCTGAGGCTCGCCTCAGCGTTCCAGGTGGCCAAATGCGACCCACTGCATTCGCACTGCAGTGGGTCGCATGCGTTTGCAGCGCGGCGTTTCTATTTGAACGCATGCGAGTAGAAGCCTGGCATCCAACAAAAATTTGATATTGATTGAACGGTTGGTCAATGGTCTGAAGTTTGCCTTGCGTCCATCCTCCCCCTGTTGTCACACACCAGGGAGAGCAGCATGGCGCAGGTCTACACGGCCAAATCGGTCGCGGGCGTTGTTTTTGTGGTTTCAGCGTCGGGGCAGACGCGGACGCTGAAGGCGGGGGAGCGGGTTCTCAAGGGGGAAACCCTGGTCACTGGCGCCCGGGGGCGGGTGGAGTTGGTGGCGGAGGACGCGCCGCCCCTGCAGCTCGATGGCGAGCGTCAGCTCAAGATCGACGACAGCCTGTTTGCCGCGTCGGCGCCCACACCGGCCAGCGCGGCGGTTGCCAGCGGCACCATCAACCGGGTCATCGACGCCCTGGCGGGCACCGGTGACCTGAACGAGGAGCTGGAGGCGCCTGCTGCGGGTGCGGCAGCTGGTGGGGGCGGCGATGGCAGCTCCTTCGTTCGGCTCTTGCGCGTCAGCGAGGGGGTGGATCCCCTGGCATTCAGTTTCAGCACCGACTTGTCGGCCGTTGATGGCGTGATCGATCCCAACGCGGTGCCGCTGGACGACGTGCCCGCCGTGGCCGTGACGGTGGACCCGCGCGACCCGCTCTTGCTGGTGCCCGACGAGGCGGTGTTCGAATCCGCATTGCCCCTGGGCAATGGCGGCGGCACGCGCCAGAGCAGCGGTACTTTTGTGGTCGATGGTGGCGCCAATGGCCTGGCGTCGCTGGTGGTGGGTGGGGTGGATGTCACGGCCGGCGGCCAGGTGCCGGGCGAGCACGGCCTGCTGGTGGTCACGCTGGCACCGGATGGCACTTACAGCTGGGTGTACACCCTGAACGAGCCGACCAACGACGCCCCGGGCCAGGATGAAACCGACGACTTTGTGGTGCTGGTGAGCGATGAAGATGGCGACACCGCTGAGGCGACGCTGACCATCCTCATCATCGACGACCAGCCCATCGCACGGCCCGACGCCGGATCGGTCGCCGAAGGCGCGACGCTGGCGGTGCCAGCCAACGAAGGCGTGCTCGTGAACGACAGCGCCGGCGCCGACGGCTGGGCTGCCAATGGCGCTGCCGTGGTGGGTGTGGTGCCCGGCAACGACATCAGCCTGCACAGCACCACGGGCGCAGGCACGGCCGTCGAAGGCGAGTACGGCACGCTCACGCTCAACCCCGATGGCAGTTACACCTATGTGGCCCACGCCAACAGCACCTCTGCAGACGCGCAGGATGTGTTCGTTTACACGGTGCTGGATGGCGACGGGGACCTGATCTCCACCACGCTGACGATCAACGTGGGCAATGTCGCCCCGCCTGCGCCGCCGCCCCCGCCGCCGGTGGAGCCGCCGATCGAACCACCACCGCCCGCACCCCCACCGCCGCCGCCGCCGCCACCACCACCTCCTCCTCCCCCACCAGCGGCTGCGGTGGACACGGTGTACGAGGCCGGTTTGCCTGCCGGCAGCAACCCGGCCAGCAACAGCGAAACCGTGTCCGGCGCGGTGACGCTTCCCGCCGGTTGGACGGCGGTGCCCATCACTGGCACCACGCCATTCGGCAGCTACACCATCAACGCCGATGGCAGCTACACCTACACCCTCACCTCGGCCACCACCGACGTCGATCAAGCCAGCGTGCCCGAAACCGATGTCATCAGCTTTCAGATGACCGACGGGCTGGGCAACGAGGTGACCAACACGCTGACCATCACCATCGTTGACGACCTGCCCAGCATCACCGTCACGGCCACCGGCAGTGCGCCGACCTTGACGGTGGACGAGACCACCCTGGGCGCGGCGGCCAGCACCAGCTTCGCGGCCATGTTCGGCAATGCCCCTGTGTACGGTTCCGACGGTGCCGGCGGCGTGGTCAGCGCGTACGCCCTGAGCGTGACCGCTGGCACCAACAGCGGCCTGCTGGACACCGCCACCGGCCAGCCCGTGCTGCTGCGCGCCGGTGCTGGCGGCGGCGTCGAAGGCTACCTGGCCAGCGGCGAGGTGGTGTTCACCGTGGCGGTGGATGCCAACACCGGCAGCGTCACGCTCACACAGCAGCGCGCCCTGCACCACCCGGATGACACCGACCACAACGACCCGGTCAGCCTGGCCACGGGCCTCATCACCCTGAGCCGCACCGACACCATCACCGACGGCGATGGCGACACCGCTGTGGGCAGCGCCAGCGTGGACCTGGGTGCCCAGCTCACCTTCCTGGACGACGGCATCAACGGCAACAACGGCGAAGGTTTGCGGGTCTTGCTGGATGAAACCGACAATCTGGGCATGGAGACGCTGGTCACGGCCACCGCTTTCCCCGACCCCATCGCCGGCCCCGATGGCGTGCGGCCCGAACTGAGCTACATCCTGTCAGCCACAGACGGCACGCCCACCGGCCTGTGGCTGATGGGGCAGAGCGGCCCGGCGCAAGAGCTGCTGGTGACCAAGCTGTCGGACACCGAATTCGAGCTGCGCAGCAGCGACACCGGAACAGCCGCCTTGTCGGTCACGATAGACCCGGTCACCGGCGACGTGACGGTGGCCCAGCTCGCCCCGCTGGAACATCCGGTGGATGGTGCCACGGCGGCCGACCACAACGACCTGCTGAGCCTCAACGACGTGTTCAGCGTGGTGCGCACCGCCACCGATGGGGACGGCGACAGCGTTGCGCAAAGCGTGCCCTTGCACATCGACGTGTTCGATGACGGGCCGCGTTTTACCGGCAGTGGTGGTGGCAACGGCAACAACGGCAACGACATCCCCCCGCTCCGGGTGGACGAAACGCAACTGGGTGTGACGGTCTACGGCCAAGCCTCTGGCAGCCGGTCGCTGTCGTACATTTTTGGCGCAGACTACCCAAGCGACCCAGACGCGGCGGTGCAGCGTGTCTATGCCCTCACGCTGCCGGTGTCGGACACCGACAGTGGTCTGTTGGACACCGCCACCGGTGAACGGGTGCGCTTGACGCTCACTGGCGGTGTGATTGAAGGCCGCACCGAATCCAGCGGCGCGCTGGTGTTCACGCTGGCCTTGGTGTCGCCCGACGACACGCGGATGGCGCTGACGCAGTTCAGGGCCGTGGAACATTCCAACACCCTGGACCACAACGAAGCGGTCACGCTGGCGAGCGCCTTGATCGAGATTCAGCTCACCCAAACCATCACCGATGGCGACGGTGACACCTTGGCAGCTACCTCCAGCTGGTCGGTCAGCCAAGACATTGGCTTCCGCGACGACGGACCCAGCATCACCGTCACGGCCACCGGCAGCTCGCCGACCTTGACGGTGGACGAAACCACACTGGGCACGGCGGCCAGCGCCAGCTTCGCGGCCTTGTTCGGCAACACCCCGGTGTACGGTGCCGACGGTGCCGGCGGCGTGAACAGCGTCTACACCCTGAGCGTGACCGACGGCACCAACAGCGGCCTGCTGGACACCGCCACCGGTCAGCCCGTGCTGCTGCGCGCCAGCGCCACAGGCGGCGTCGAAGGCTACCTGGCCAGCGGCGAGGTGGTGTTCACCGTGGCGGTGGATGCCAACACCGGCAGCGTCACGCTCACACAGCAGCGCGCCCTGCACCACCCGGATGACACCGACCACAACGACCCGGTCAGCCTGGCCACGGGCCTCATCACCCTGAGCCGCACCGACACCATCACCGACGGCGATGGCGACACCGCTGTGGGCAGCGCCAGCGTGGACCTGGGTACCCAGCTCACCTTCCTGGACGACGGCAACAACGGCAACGGGCTGTTGGCCACGCTGGACGAAACCGATGGATTGGACACGGTGACGATCACTGCGGCCGGTGCCTTCCCCGACCCCATCGCCGGCGCCGACGGTGTGCTGCCCGACCTGAGCTACGCCCTGTCCGCCACCGCCGGCACAGGTACCGGTCTTTGGCTGACCGGGCAGAGTGACCCGGCGCAGGAGCTGCAAATCGTGCAAGTCTCCGGCACCCAGTACGAACTGAGGGCCGGAGGTGCAGGTGGCACGCTGGCGCTGAGCGTGGGCATAGACCCGCTCACGGGCGAAGTGACGGTGACCCAGCACGCCACGCTGGAGCACCTCATCGATGGTGACAACACGGCTGGCGAGCACGACGACCCGCTGAGCATCGATGGCCTGTTCAACGTCGTGCGCACCGCGCGCGACGGGGACAACGACAGCGTCGATCAAAGCATGGCGCTGAACATCGGCGTGCGGGATGACGGGCCGGCCATCATCGTGAACACCGGCGGCAGCACCGCCCCCACGCTGACGGTGGACGAGACCACCCTGGGCACGGCGGCCAGCGCCAGCTTCGCGGCCTTGTTCGGCAATGCCCCTGTGTACGGTGCCGACGGTGCCGGCGGCGTGGTCAGCGCGTACACCCTGAGCGTGACCGACGGCAGCGACAGCGGCCTGCTCGACACCGCCACTGGTCAGCCCGTGCTGCTGCGCGCCGGTGCTGGCGGCGGCGTCGAAGGCTACCTGGCCAGCGGCGAGGTGGTGTTCACCGTGGCGGTGGATGCCAACACCGGCAGCGTCACGCTCACACAGCAGCGCGCCCTGCACCACCCGGATGACACCGACCACAACGACCCGGTCAGCCTGGCCACGGGCCTCATCACCCTGAGCCGCACCGACACCATCACCGACGGCGATGGCGACACCGCTGTGGGCAGTGCCAACGTGGACCTGGGAGCCCAGCTCACCTTCCTGGACGACGGCATTGACGGCGGCAACGGGCCGGTCGTGCAACTGGTGTGGGACGAGTCCATCCACCTGGATGTGAACAACGGATGGGCGATCGCGTCCCTGTCGGGCACCGATGTGATCGCGGCCTTCCCTGCGCCCACCGTGGGGGCGGATGGTGTGGCGCCCGATGTGAGTTATGCCCTGTCGGCCACGGAAGGCGCCCTCACCGGCCAGTGGCTGACCGTGTTGCGGGCTTTTCCCGAGGAAGAGCTGCGTCTGGTCAAGGTGTCTGACACCAGCTGGGAGCTTCGGTCGGGCGGCGTCGATGCGGTGGCCTTGAGCGTGACCATAGACCCCATCAGCGGCGACATCTCGGTGACCCAGTACGCCGCGCTGGTTCATCCGGTGGCCGGCGGCACGGCCGTCGAACACAACGATCCCCTGACCCTGGATGGCTTGTTCTCCGTGGTGCGCACCGTCAGCGACGGCGACGGCGACAGCGCGGTGCAAGCCGTGCCCCTGCAACTCGTGGTCCACGACGACGGCCCGGTCGTCGTGTTGCCTGGCACGGCGACACTGCAGAACTGGGCCGGCACCGGCGTGACCATGCCGCTGGACAGCGATTCCTGGGTCGTGGACAACTATGGTTGGGATGAACTGGGGCAGCTGCGCTTCGATCCCAGCCTGGACGGGGCGGGCGCCTACGACAGCGCCACGGGCCAGGCGCTCACGTCCAGCCGCATGCCCATCACCTACAGCCTGTCGGCCGATGGCAGCGTGCTGACCGCATCGACGGCGCTGGGCACGGTGTTCACCGTGACGCTGGATGTGGATGCAGGCACCTACCGCATGCAGATGTATGCCACGGTGGACGGCGGCATGCCCACCATCGATTTCAATGGCGGCGGCTACAACTTCGTGGGCGGCAACACCTCGTGGGCCGGCTTTTACACCGCCGCCAACGACAACAGCAAAGACCTGTTGATGACACCCATGCTGAATGGGGTGAGTGGTGGTACGGTGAACGGCAACGCCAACCAGGGCGGCGTCGGCGGCGGCGCCACGGTGGGCCCGGGCGAGGCCATGCGGGTGGACTATGTGCGCGACCTGTCGGGTTCGCCCGTCAGCGGCGGCAGCTTCGGGGTGCTGGCCAACCAGACGCAGCAGTTCGAGCAGCACTACACCGTCAACGGCTCCACGGTGCAGATCAGCGTGGGCGGCGGGGCCAGCAGCACCACCAGTATCCTGATCAAGGCCTTCGACGACCCGGACACCGGGCTGACGCGCAACGTCGGCGACGGCGTGCAGGACACCATCGTCGGCGTGACCTTGGGCGTGGGCGGTTCCAGCCAGCTGGTGCTGGCCGTGGCCGGCAGCACCCAGACCGTGGGCGGGGTCACCGTCAGCTTCGATGCGGCCGGCGGGGTCACCGTGTCGGGCTTGACCGATGGCTCGACGGTGGGTGTTTACACCGCCAACGGCTACAACAGCCTGGAATACGCCCATGCCGGCGGCAGCACCTTTGCGGTGGGCGACTTTGGCACCACGGGCGTGACGGCCGGCGTGCCGGTGGATCTGGCGCTGCCGCTGGTGGGAACCGATGGCGACGGCGACTGGATTGCCTCGTCCATCGCGGCCCACCTGTCGCCGTTTGAGCCGGGCGGGAACGGCAACAACGGCAACAACCGTGTGTCGTATGCGCTGGACCCGTCCGACGACAGCGGCACCTACCTGAAAGCCGCCGACGTGCTGTACGACGGCGATGGCAAGGCCTTGCCTCTGCCCGGGGCCCATGCGGCGGTCACCCCTGTGCCCCACGCGGGCGCACATGGCCCAGTGACCATGGCCTGGGACATGGCGCTGGACCCGGTGCGTCTGCCGCCACACCGCGATCCGTCGGACCACGCCTGACGCAGCGCCCGGCCTGCCTTCAGGCCGGGTGTGGGGTGTTCATCACTTCACGCCCGGCCCGGTGGCACCGTCGAAGCCCAGCTTGGCCAGCAGCGGCAGGTCGTCGCGGTTCTCCACGCCCAGCGCGATGACCACGATGCCCAGCGCGTGCGCCATGTTGCACAGGCCCTGCAAAAATTCTTGGTTGCCGGTGTTGTCGGCAATGCCACGCACGTAGCTGGGGTGGACCTTGATGTAGTCCAGCCCCAGGGTGGAGAGCTTGTCGCTCTCGGCGAAGCGCTGGCCAAAGTACTCGATGCCGACGCGGCAGCCCAGGTTCTTGAGGGTGCGCGCCAATTCCTTGAACGCATCGAATTGGCGGAACACGCCGTACTCCGGCACCTCGAACAGCAGGCGCTTGCAGATGTCGGGGTAGCCCTGCAGCAGTTCGGTCAGCTGGCTGCGGAAATTGAAGTCCGCGATGGTTTCGGCGGACAGGTTGACCGCGATGTCGCCGCTGCGCGTGCGCAGGTGTTCAATGGCGAGGCGGACCACGCTCAGGTCGATGGGCGCGGTGAGGTTGAGGTTGGCCGCCATGGGCATGAAGTCGCCCGCCGACAGCAGCGTGCCCGACGCGTCGGTCTGCAGCCGTATCACGCTTTCCTGGTGCAGGGCGGCGCCCTCGCTGCCACGCACCACGGGGTAGAAGGCCAGACTCAGCTGGCCGCCGCGCACGGCTTCGGTCAGCAGGGTGCGCCATTGTTCGGCCGGCACCGACAGGCGGGACTTGCCGTCCTCCACCACAAACATGCTGTTGGCGCCCTTGGCCTGCGCCTGGGCCAACGCCTCGTCGGCGCGGGTCAGCAGGTCGCCCATGCTCTGGTCGCGGTGGTAGCGCACGGCCGCCAGGTGGAAGAGGTCGGTGAACTCATGTTGCCATTTGGGCAGCCACTCCTTCATCAGGCGCTCGTGTATGTCCTTGGCGGCGTCGGTGGGTGACTCGAACGTGGGGCAGACCACGGCAAACTCGCCGCCCTTGAGGCGGCCGGCGCGCTGGCCGCCGCGCCCGTTGCCGGCGTTGTAGAGCACGGTCCCCAAGTCCTTCAGCAGTTCATCGGCGCGCCGATGGCCCAGCTTGGCGTTGAGTTCGTTCAGATAGACCAGCCGCACCATCACCAGGCTACCGACCGAGCCGAACTGTTCGCCGCCAATGATTTCACGCAGGTGCGACAAGAAATACTCCCGGCTGGACAAGCCGGTCACCGCGTCGCGGTTGACCTTTTTGCGCAGCGTCTCCAGGCGCGCGGCCTCTTCGGCGAACATGGCTTTGAGGCGGCCCACCATGTCGTTCATGGCCCGGGTCACGGCCCGCAGTTCGGGCGTGCGTGGTTCGTCCACGGTGGTGAAGCGGCGCTCGGCGATGGCCTGCGCCTGACCCACCACGTCGTTCAGCGGGCGGGTGATGAAACGGATGGCCAGCGTGCCGAGCAAACCGGTGGCCGCGCTGCCGAACACAAACCAGGCCAGCAACTCCAGCGTGCCTTCCCACAGGCTCTTGTAGACGTACTGGTCGTGGCTGGCCAGGCTGATGGTGGCGAACTGCTTCCAGCCGTCCTGCACCATGGCCTGGCCCGGTTCGGCGCGGATGGGAATGAGCCGGGCAAACCAGCTCGGCGCGCCTTCCAGCTTGCCCTCGTAGACCTTCTCCACCAGCGTCTCGCCATTGGGTGCCGTCAGCCGTATGAAGCGGTAGTGGCCGGCGTCAAACTGCGCCGCCACCTGCAGCTCCATGGTCACGGGGTCTTTCTCCATCTGCGTGAGCGACAGCGCCAGCGCCGTGGCGTTGTCGATGTTTTTCACCTGCAGTTGCTGCTCCAGGTAGTGCCGCGCCGACAGCACGCTGACCACCAGGCTGCCGCCAAAAGCCACCGTCATCACCAGCGCGATGGCAATCCAGAGTTGTTTGATCAGTGACATGGTGGGCTCTCGCTGCGGGTCGTGGTTGACGGGAATTGGGGGGCGTGGGCGGCCATCACAGGCCTTCTTGTTTCATGCGGTCGAGCAGGTCGCGCCAGCGCGACAGCCGTGCCGTGGGATCGCCCGACGAGGCGGCCTGACCGGCCACCCAAAGCCCTTGTCCGTTGAAGCTGAACACGGGCGAGAGGTCGGTGCGCGATGAGGCCGGGCGGATGCTGCCGATCAGGTTGTCCAGAATCTGGGGCTCGGCGGTGGGCGTCTCGAAGTAGCCCAGCACCATGTGGGCCTCGCTCACCCCCCCCACGTTGGCACGGACGTAAATCATGCGGATTTTTTCGGCCGGCACGCCCAGCATCTGCAGCGTCATGTATTTGGCGATGGAGAAGTCTTCGCAATCCCCGGCTCCCTGGCCGATGAATTCGAGCGGCGTGGCCCAGTAGTCCTTCTGTTTCCAGATCACCACGTCGTTTTCAAACAACAGCCGGCGGTTGAAGAAGGTGTTCACGGCGGCAAGCTTTTCAGGTTCGCTCAGGGTGCGGCTGTCGTCCATCAGCTTGCGCCAGGCCACCACCACATCCGCGGCGCGTTGACCGTAACGTTCCATAGCCAACTGTTGTGTGCGGTCCAGGCTGGACTGAGCGAGCGACCACGTCCAGATTGCCAACATGCCCACACACGCGGCAAGCAGCAGCCTTTTGGCGGCGAGCCGCAAGCTGACAGACCAGGGCGAACAGACGGACGAGGGCATGAAGTCGATGGATGGCGGCGGCGGCCCGTGACGGGGCCGCACCCGCACTGTATGCGAACGCAAAACCCCCCACAACCGGCGGCAAAGCGGTACATTCCCAAATGCAAACAACCTGTAAAAATTTTTTACAAGCTGTGGAAAATCATTTATAACGTTTTTCTTCGCCCGCATTCAAGAACGCACGTTGGCGTGCACAAATATCCTTTGGAGGTTTTCGATGAACAGAGCAACACTGACCGCGGTAGGCGCTGCCGTGCTGGCCGCCACTGGCGTGGTGGCACACGCTCAAACCCTGCCGGCCCCCCTGCTGGATGCGGCACGCAAGGCGGTGGTCAGCAACCCGGAAGTCCAGGCCCGCTGGCATGCATTCCAGGGCTCGGAGGCCGAGCGCAACGTGGCCAAGTCGGCCTATCTGCCGCAAATCGATCTCGATGCCGGTGTGGGGCGCGAATGGCAGAAGCGGCCGGGTACCTCGCAGATCGACTACACCCACACCCGTGCGGGCGTGCAGCTCAATCAGATGCTGTTCGACGGCTTTTTTGCCCGCAACGAAGTCAGCCGCCTGGGTCATGCCAAGCTGGTGCGTTACTACGAGCTGATCGATGCCTCCGAAACCGCTGCGCTGGAAGCCCTGCGTGCCTACGCCGACGTGGCGCGTTACAGCGAACTGGTGGAGCAGGCCAAGCAGAACTACATCGAGCACAAGCTCACGGCCCAGCAATTGACCGAGCGCACCGACGCCGGTGTGACGCGCCGTGTGGACCTGGAGCAGGCCAATGGCCGTCTGGCTCTGGCCGAGTCCAACCTGCTGACGGAAATTTCCAACCTGCACGATGTGAGCGCACGCTACCTGCGCATCGTGGGTGAGAAGCCCGCAGCCACCTTGCCGCCCATTGCCGCGTCGGCCAAACTCGGTGGCCTGCCCGCCAGCGCCGGCGATGCGATGAAGAACGGCCTGGCCAGCAACCCCGCGCTCAACGCCGCCTACGAAAACGTGCAGGCCGCCAAGTTGGGTGTGGAAACGCGCAAGGCCGCCTACATGCCGCGTGTGGACTTCCGCGTGCGCCAGTCCTGGGACCGCAACCTCGATGGCGTCAAGGGCGCCTCGCGCGACGCGGCGGTGGAACTGCTGCTGAACTACAACCTGTACCGGGGGGGCGCCGACAAGGCCCGCGAAGTGCAGGCGGTCGAGTTCCAGAATGAGGCGCGCAACCTGCAGGAAAAGGCCTGCCGCGACGCCCGCCAGACCCTGGCCATCGCCTACAACGATGTGGTGCGCCTGACCGAGCAGCTGGGCTACCTCGACCAGCACCGCCTGTCCACCGAGAAAGCGCGCGAAGCCTATCGCCAGCAGTTCGACATTGGACAGCGGACCTTGCTGGACCTGCTGGACACGCAGAACGAATACTTTGAAGCCGGCCGCGCGTTCACCAACGCCTACTACAACCACTTTGTGGCCCAGGCGCGCACCTTGTCCAGCATGGGCAAGCTGGTGCCGGCACTCAATGTGGCCCGCGCCGACATGCCGACCGCGAAAGATGCCGGCCAGGAACGCGAAGGCCTGGACCCGGCCGAGCTGTGCCCCTTCGACGTGCCTGAGGTGCTGATGATCGACAAGGCCAAGGCCGTGGCCGATGCGCCGCAGCGTGCGCGTCCGGCGCCGGCTGTTGCGCCTGCCCGACCTGCAGCGGCTGCGGCACCTGCTGCCGCGCCCGCAAGCCGCACCACCTTTGCGGCCGATGCGCTGTTCGACTTCGACAAGTCGGATCTCAAACCTGAAGGCAAGGCCGGGTTGGACGCCTTGGCCGGCAAGATCAAGGGTGTGAATCTGGACGTCGCCATTGCGGTGGGCCACACCGACGGTGTGGGCTCCGACGCTTACAACCAGCGTCTGTCGCTGGCGCGCGCAGAGTCGGTCAAGGCCTACCTGGTCGGTCAGGGCATACCGGCCGCACGCATTCGCACCGAAGGCAAGGGCAAGAGCCAGCCGGTGGCAGACAACGCCACCGCCGAGGGCCGCGCCAAGAACCGCCGCGTTGAAATCGACGTGGTGGTGGCACCGGCCAAGAAGTGATGCACTTCACCCCATGAAAAAACCGCGCCACGGCGCGGTTTTTTCATGGGTGTTCGAAAAGCCTCAGACGCCGGCCGCGTGCGCCTGCTGATCGGCGTGGTAGCTGGAGCGCACCATGGCACCCACGGCCGCGTGCGAGAAGCCCATTTCGTAGGCCTTTTCCTCGAACATCTTGAAGGTGTCCGGGTGCACGTAGCGGCGCACCGGCAGGTGGTGGCCGCTGGGCGCGAGGTACTGGCCTATGGTCAGCATCTCGATGTTGTGCTCGCGCATGTCGCGCATCACGGCCAGGATTTCCTCGTCGGTCTCGCCCAGTCCCACCATCAGACCACTCTTGGTGGGCACGGGGGGGAAGAGGGCCTTGAACTTCTTGAGCAGGTTGAGGCTGAACTGGTAGTCGGAGCCCGGGCGCGCTTCCTTGTACAGGCGCGGCACGGTTTCCAGGTTGTGGTTCATCACGTCCGGCGGCGCGGCTTTGAGAATTTCCAGCGCGCGGTCGTCGCGGCCGCGGAAGTCGGGCACCAACACCTCGATCTGCGTGGTGGGCGACAGCTCGCGCGTCTGGCGTATGCACTCGACGAAGTGGCCGGCACCGCCATCGCGCAGGTCGTCGCGGTCCACGCTGGTGATGACGACGTACTTGAGCTTGAGCGAGGCGATGGTCTTGGCCAGGTTGGCGGGCTCGTTGGTGTCCAGCGGGTCGGGGCGACCGTGGCCCACATCGCAGAAGGGGCAGCGGCGGGTGCACTTGTCGCCCATGATCATGAAGGTGGCCGTGCCCTTGCCGAAGCATTCGCCGATGTTGGGGCAGCTGGCTTCCTCGCACACCGTGACCAGCTTGTTGGCGCGCAGGATGTCCTTGATCTCGTAGAAGCGGGTGGTGGGGCTGCCGGCCTTGACGCGGATCCAGTCGGGTTTTTTCAGCACCTCGCCACGCTCGACCTTGATGGGGATGCGCGAGACTTTGTCGGCCGATTTCTGCTTGGCCGTGGGGTCGTAGGCGGGCGTGGAAGGAGTGGTCATGTCGGTTCAGGGCGCCAGCAGCGCCCGCAGGTTGTGGCCCAGCACATCGGCAGCGGTCTGCCAGTCGGTCGGGACCCCGATTGTAGAAAGGTCTACCGTCTTCAAGCCCGCATAGCCGCAAGGGTTGATGCGCTCAAAGGGTTCGAGGTTCATGGCCACGTTCAGGGCCAGACCGTGGTAGGTCTTGTGGCGGCTGACCTTGATGCCCAGGGCGCTGATCTTGCCCAGGCCTCGGAACGGGTCGTGCGCGGGCTGCGGGTCGCGCAGTGCCGAATGGTCGAAGGGGTCGGCCAGGCGCACGTAGATGCCGGGTGCGCCGGCCACACGGTGGCCGGTCACGCCAAAGTGGGCCAGGGTGCGGATCACCGCTTCTTCGAGCCGGTAGACGTACTCTTTGACGAAGTAACCCGCACGCTGTAGGTCGATCAATGGGTAGGCCATCACCTGTCCGGGCCCGTGGTAGGTGACCTGACCGCCCCGGTTGGTCTGCACCACCGGGATGTCGCCCGGCATGAGCAGGTGATCGGCCTTGCCGGCCAGGCCCTGGGTGAACACCGGCGGGTGTTCGCACAGCCACAGCTCGTCTTCGGTGTTCTCAAGGCGCTCGGCCGTGAAGGCTTGCATGGCCTCGTAGGTGGGCAGGTAATCCACCCGACCCTGCTGGCGTGTGATCACCTCAGAGCACCACCTTGACCATGGGGTGCGACGACAGCGTTCGGTAGAGCTCGTCGAGTTGCTCGCGGCTGGTCACGCGCACGGTGATGGTCAGGCCCAGGTAGTTGCCGCCCTTGCTGGGGCGGCGTTCCATGGTGGTGGGGTCGAAGCCGGGGTCGAAGCCCTGGGCCACGATGGCAATGGCTTCGGCAAAACCGTCCACGTGAGCGCCCATCACCTTGATGGGAAAGTCGCTGGGGTATTCGATCAGCGATTGTTCGGGAGGGATGTCGCGCATGGTCAGATCGACTGTTCGGCCTTGGCGCGCTGGTAGGCGGCGTGCAGGCGCTGGTAAATGGGGCCCGGGCGGCCGTTGCCCACGGGCTGACCGTCCAGGCGGGTGATGGGCAGCACTTCCTTGGTGGCGGAAGTCAGCAGCAGCTCGTCGGCCGCCAGCACCTCGGCGCGTGTGATGGGGCGCAACCTGAACCCAATGCCTTCGGCGGCACAGATTTCTTCCATCAGACCAAAACGGATGCCTTCGAGCACCAACTGATTCTTGGGCGGACCGATGAGCGCGCCGTTCTTCACCACCCACACGTTGCTGGCGGCCGCTTCGCTCAGGAAGCCGTCCCGGAACATCACCGTTTCCAGCGCACCCTGGTCGGCGCTGATCTGGCGTGCGAACACCGCGCCGAGCAGGCTGGTGCTCTTGATGTGAGCCTTCTGCCAGCGGAAATCGTCCGCCGTCACGCAGGCCACGCCTTCAGCGCGTTGGGCTTCGGTGGGTGGCTTCATGGTGCTGCACATCACGAACACGGTGGGCGGGACGCCCTCGACCATGACGTGATCACGCACCGCCACGCCGCGGGTGATCTGGACGTAGATGATTTGATCGGCGGCGCCAGTGCGCGCGGCATGGTCGGCGAGCAGCTGGCGGGCAATGGCCAGCCATTGCTCGCGTGGCAGCGGGTTGGCCATGCGCAGCTCCGCCAGCGAGCGCTCCAGGCGGGCCAGGTGCTGATCCAGGCGGAAAATGCGCCCACCGTAGGCAGGGAGCACTTCGTACACACCGTCGCCAAAAATGAAGCCGCGATCCAGCACGCTGATCTTGGCGTCCTGCAGCGAACTGAACGCGCCGTTCAGGTAGCACAGGGTGTCGGGCAGGGCGGCTGGCGCGAGGGCAGGAGAAGCGATGTTCATGGGGGGAATTATCCTGCCGCGTGGCGGCGTCCACGCGAGGTGGGGCCACGGCTTGACGAACCCATGGGGTTTCTACGTATAATCGACGGCTTTGCTGGCCCAGCGCACTGCGGGGCCGCGCTCGTAACCTCGCTGTAATTCAAGATGGCAACAATTGAAGACCCAGCAACAAACGGCGCTGGCCAACTGCCGCACTCCATGCCTTCAGCGGCATTCGATGGGTCAGATGAGGCTGAGCAGGACGATTTCAAGCCGCTGACGCGCGAAGAGGCGCAGCAGTGGCGGCAGGCGCAGTCACACACTTCGGTGTGGGCCGTGCTGGGGTGGCAGGTGGTGTTGGCCGTGCTGGCGGCGTGTGTCGCAGCGCTGCTGACCCGCAGCCAGTCGGTGGCGGTGTCCTTGTTGTATGGCGCTGCTGCCGTGGTGGTGCCCACGGGTCTGATGGCCTGGGGCTTGACCAAAGGCGCGCTGTCAAGGCGTGCGGCTGGTGGGGCGCAGGCTTCGCTGGCGGGTTTTTTTGTGTGGGAGGGTGCCAAGCTTTTGCTGGCCATCGCCTTGCTGGCGCTGGCTCCGAGGTTGGTGCCTGACCTGAGCTGGCTTGCCCTGGTGGCGGGCCTTGTGGTGGTTCTCAAGGCGTATTG
>CAYUAH010000012.1:0-26928 GCA_964442375.1 uncultured Hydrogenophaga sp.
ACCATCAAGGCGGTGCCGTCGCGGAACAGGGAGGCCATGGCGCGTCCTTTCAGTTGAGAAGTTCAAGGGCCAAGCGGTGCAGGCGGTGTCCCGGGGTGACCAGCGCATCAACGATGCTGAAATGGTTGAGGCCGGGCAGGTTTTCACACACCGGCACCACCCGGCGCCCCCAGGCCTGCTGGATCAGCGCATTTTGTGCCCAGAAGGCTTCACTTTCATCACCACCCGCCACGCTGTAGAGCTGGCCGCGCCGGCCGCGCACGCGCGGCGCGGGCAGGCCCGCCGGGCTGGCCTGGCGCACCTGCTCGGGCGTGAGCTGCAGCGCCGGTTGCAGCGAGGGCGTGTGCCGCAGCGGTTCCAGGTCGTGCAGGCCCGAAATCGACAGGCCGTTGCGCACCAGGTCGGCCGGCAGGTCCGCGCCGAGTTGAGGCCACAGGCAGGTCATCATCATGGCCGCCAGCTGCCCCCCGGCCGAATGCCCGGCCACGGTGATGCGGCGGCGATCGCCCCCCCATTCGCCGATGTGGTGCCAGGTCCAGGCCAGCGCATGGGCCATCTGCAGTGTGATGTGGGGGATGGTGACGGCCGGACACAGCGCGTAGTTGGGCACCACCACCACGGCACCGGCTGCGGTGAAAGCCTCGGCGATGAAGGAGTGGTCGGCCTTGTCGAGCGCGCGCCAGTAGCCGCCGTGGATGAAGACCAGCACCGGCGCGGGTTCACGGCCGGGCTCGGCAGGCCGGAACACATCCAGCGTCTCACCTGCGCCGGCACCGTAGGCCAGGTCCACCCCGTCGGGCCGGCGAGCGCGAAAGGCCGCCGAATCGCGCGCCCAGCGCTCAAAATGGCGCCCGTGGTCGGGCACCCGGGCGCGGTTGTTGTACATCTGGTCCAGCCACTGCGGGTCGTGGGGCTTGGCCTGGGTCATGTGGTCTCCTCTCTGTGGAATGGGATGAGGCGCAGGTGCAAAGTGTTGCATGTTCCGTTTTGCGTCACATTTCACATTGTCAATAGAATCGACCGGTGAATCACATTTCCAGCACCTCCACCACTCCCTCGGCGCCTCTGCACATTGCCGTGTTGGGCATTGGATTGATGGGCTTCCCCATGGCGCGCCGCCTGTGCGAAGCTGGCCACCGCGTGACGGCCTGGAACCGCTCGCTGGAGAAGGCCGAACGCCTGCTGCCCTACGGCGCCCAAGTGGCAGCCCACCCGGCCGACGCCGTGCGCGGAGCCGATGTCGTCATCACCCTGTTGACCGATGGTCCCGCCGTGGGCGCGGTGCTGCTGGCGCCGGATGTGATGGCGGCTTACCAGACTGGCGCGCTGGTGATCGACATGTCTTCCATCAAACCCGACGAGGCCCGCGAACATGCGCGCCAGCTGGCCGCCCTGGGCGTGCGCCACATCGACGCGCCGGTGTCGGGCGGCACGGTGGGCGCCGAACAAGGCACGCTGGCCATCATGGCCGGTGGCGATGCGGCCGATGTGGCCGCCGCCACCCCGGTGCTGAGCGTGCTGGGGCGCTGCACCCCGGTGGGGCCCCATGGATCAGGCCAGCTGGCCAAACTCGCCAACCAGATGATCGTGGGCATCACCATCGGCGCCGTGGCCGAAGCCTTGCTGCTGGCGGCCAAGGGCGGCGCCGACATGGCCCAGGTACGCCAGGCACTGATGGGCGGTTTTGCCGACAGCCGCATCATGCAGCTGCACGGCCAGCGCATGGTGGAGCGCGACTTTGCCAAGCGCGCGGCCATGACGGTGCAGCTCAAGGACATGCGCAATGCCATGGCCACCGCGCGGGCCATGGGGTTTGACGCGCCCATCACCCAGCTGTTCGAAACGCTCTACGCGCAGGCAGTGCAGGACGGTCTGAGCGATCTCGACCATTCGGGCTTGTTCGTCGCGCTGGCACAGCGCAACGGGATGACATGAGCCGCAACGCCGCACGCTGGTGGGCGCACCGGCGCCTGCCCGCCATCGTGTTCCTGCTGGGGGCGAGCTTGTCCGGACTGCTGGTGTGGCAGGTGGAGCAGCAACGTGTGGCCACCGAGCGCGGCGTGTTGATGAGCCTGGCCACCGACCAGGCCAAGGCCATCGAAAGCCGCATCGACCGCTTGCTCTCATCCACCTACCTGGTGGCTGCCGCCCTGCGCAAAGACAAAGGCGCGATCATCGACTTCGAGTCGATTGCGCTGGAGATCCTGCCCTTCTATCCGGGCATCACCTCGCTGTCGCTGTCCCCCGGCGGTGTGATCACCCACGCGGTGCCGCTGGAGCCCAACCGGGGCTCCATCGGCTTCAACCAGCTGCAAGATCCCCAGCAAAGCCCGGAGGCCTTTCTGGCCCGGGACACCGGGCAGCTGACCCTGGCCGGCCCGCTGAACCTGGTGCAAGGCGGTCTGGGTGTGGTGGGCCGGCTGCCGGTCTACCTCAACGACGACCGCGGCGTGCGGCGCTTCTGGGGCTTTGTGAACGTGGCCATCCGCTTCCCCGAAGCCCTGAACGCGACCGGTCTGGCCTCGCTGCGCGAACTGGGCTACCACCACGAGCTTTGGCGCACGCACCCCAAAACCGGCCAGCGTGTGGTGATCGATGCCTCCACCACCAGCTTGCTGAACGACCCGGTCAACAAGACCCTGCGCGTGCCCAACGCCGAATGGACGCTGAGCCTGGCACCGATACGGGGCTGGCACAGCGTTCCGCGCCTGGTGTTGGGTGCGTTGGCGGGCACTGCGCTGAGTCTGTTGCTGGCCTACATGGCCCGGCTGTGGGTGGCACTGGCACGCCACCGCGAACGGCTGGAGCAGACGGTGTCGGAGCGCACCGCCGACATCGCCGCCACCCAGACCCAACTGGCCGCCACGCTGGACGCCCTGCCCGACCTGCTGTTCGAGCTCGACGACGATTTGCGCGTGCACCTGGTGCACACCCAACACCCCGAGCTGCTGATGGTGCCCGCCGCAGAGCTGATCGGCCACCGCATGAACGAGTTCCTGCCACCGGCGGTGTTGCAGGTGGCACACGAGGCCATGGCCGAGGCGCGCGAGCGGGGCCGCTCCACCGGCAAGCAATACCAGCTGGCCGTGCAAGGCGCGCCCGATGGCGCCTGGTTCGAGCTCTCGGTGTCCGTCAAACCGGGACAGGGCACGGCCGGCCAGCGCTACATCATGCTGGCGCGCGACATCACCGAGCGCAAACGGGCCGAGCAGGCACAGACGTCGCTGCAGGAACGTCTGGTGCTGGCCTTCGAAGCCTCGAACGACGCGCCTTGGGACTGGAATCCGCAGACCAACGAGCTGTACATGTCGCCGCAGTGGTGGCAGATGATCGGCGAATCCGATTTGGGCACGGTGAAGAACGACGACGATTTCCGCCGCCGCTACATCCACCCGGACGACAGGCTCGTGGGTGTCGAGGTGTTCCGCAACACAGTGGCCGCGCGGCTGACCCACTACACGTTCGAATTCCGTCTTCTGCACCGCGATGGCCATCCCATCCCGGTGCTGGTGCGCGCACGCATCAGCTACGACGCCGACGGCCGGCCGGTGCGGGTGTCGGGCACCCACCAGAACCTCACCGAGAGCCGAAAGGCGCAGCGCCGCGAGATGGTGCGCAGCTTCCTGCTCAACCTGCTGGCACAAGACCGGAGCCTGCCCGAGCTGCTGCAACAGACCATTGCCCAGCTCGAAGAGTGCATGCCCGGAAGCCTGTGCACCATCCTGCTGCTGGACAACGACGGCCAGCACATTGCGCAGGGTTTTGGCCCCAGCCTGCCCGCGAGCTTCCTGCAGGCATTCAACGGCGTGGCCATCGGCCCGACCCAGGGTTCGTGTGGCGCGGCGGCCTTCACCGGCCAGCCGGTCTACATCGCCGACATCGCCCACCACCCCAACTGGGTGCCCTTCCTCGCCACGGCACAGGCGGTGGGCCTGGCGGCCTGTTGGTCGCAACCGGTGCTGGTGCACGACGGCCAGGTGGCCGGCACCTTTGCGGTCTACCACCGCCAGGTGCAGGAGCCCAGCACCGACGACGCCCAACTGCTGGAAATGGCCGCGCGTTTTGTGGCCCTGGCCATCGAACGCAAACAGGCCGAGTCGGAACTGCAGCTATCGGCCGCCGTGTTCGAAAACAGCAGCGAAGGTTTCCTGGTGACCGACGCGCAGCAGCGCATCATCAAGGTCAACCCGGCCTTCACCCAGATCACGGGCTACAGCGCCGAGGACATTCTGGGCAAAACACCCAGCCACCTGGCCTCGGGGCATCAGAACCGCGAGTTCTACGTCAACATGTGGCACGAGCTCAACACCACCGGCCAGTGGCAAGGCGAAGTGTGGAACCGCCGCAAGGACGGGCAGGTGTATCCCGAGTGGCTGTCCATCACGCGCGTGCTCGACCACGAGGGCCAGCCGCGCCATTACATCGCCATCTTCAGCGACACCAGCCAGCGCAAGGCGCATGAGGCGCAGATCCGCGCGCTGGCGCACTTCGATCCATTGACCGGCCTGGCCAACCGCACCCTGCTCAAGGACCGGGTGGACCACGATCTGAGCCAGGCCAAGCGCCAGCACCAGCCACTCACGCTGATGTTCCTGGACCTGGACCATTTCAAGAACATCAACGACTCGCTCGGCCACCACGTGGGCGACCTGCTGCTGGTGGAAGTGGGCCGCCGCATCAGCGCCGTGGTGCGCGAACAGGACACCGTGGCCCGCCTGGGCGGCGACGAATTCGTGGCCGTGCTGCCCGGCACCAACGCCCACGAGGCGACCCACATCGCGCGCCGGCTGCTTGAGCGCATTTCCCAGCCCTACCAGCTGGAACAGCACGAACTCAACATCACGCCCTCCATTGGACTGGCGCTCTACCCCGAGGACGGTGCCGACTACCAGACCCTGTACCGCTGCGCCGACACCGCCATGTACCGCGCCAAGCAGGAAGGGCGCAACGGTTTCAGCTTTTTCACCGCCGAAATGCAGGCCAGCTCCATCCGCACGCTGCAACTGGACAACGCGCTGCGCCGCGCGCTGGAGCGCGAACAGCTCAGCCTGCACTACCAGCCCCAGGTGTCGCTGGACACCGGCGCGGTGATTGGCGTGGAGGCCCTGCTGCGCTGGAACCACCCCGAGTGGGGTGCGGTGTCGCCAGCCGAATTTGTGCCCGTGGCAGAGAGCAGCGGGCAGATCATCCAGATCGGCGAATGGGTGCTGCGCACCGCCTGCCAGCAGATCAAGTCCTGGCGCGATGCCGGGCTGCCCAACATGGTGATGGCGGTGAACCTGTCGGCCGTGCAGTTCCGCCTGCCGCGCCTGCCCGAGATGGTGATGACCTTGCTGGAAGAGGCCCAACTGCCACCCGAATGCCTGGAGCTGGAACTGACCGAAAGTGTGGCCATGCACGACCCACAAGGCGCCATCGCCACCATGAACCGACTGCACGACCGTGGCATCCTGATGTCGGTGGACGACTTCGGCACCGGCTACTCCAGCTTGAGTTACCTCAAGCGCTTTCGCGTCTACAAACTCAAGATCGACATGTCCTTTGTGCGCGACATGTGCGCCGACCCCGAGGACGCCTCCATCGTCAGCGCCATCATCAACCTGGCTCAGAGCCTGGGGCTCAAAACCATCGCCGAGGGCGTTGAGACCGAAGCCCAGATGGCCATGCTGCGCGAACAGGGCTGCAACGAAATCCAGGGCTACCACGTGGGCCGCCCCATGGCGGCAACCCAGTTTGAAGCCTGGGTCCGCGCGCACATGGCACGCCAGGCGCAGACGTGAAAAAGCCGCCCGAAGGCGGCTGATTCACAAGGCCACAGTCAGCAGACTTCAGCGCGGCGTGCGACGGGCCTGTGGGCGGCCACCAAAGCCGCCGTTGCCGGCCGGTGCACCGCTGCGCTCCGCGCCTCGGTGTGCACCGGGAGCGTGGTGGCGCGGTGCGCCACCGCGGGGGGCACGGTCCTCAAAACGCGGTGCAGCGCGATCAGCAAAACGGTCCTGACCGCGGTCAAACCCGCGATCATTGCCACGGTCATTGCGCTCGAAGCTGCGCTCGGCCGGGCGGGCGCCGCGTTCAAAAGGCGACGGTGCGGCACCACGCGGGTCGAAACGGTTGTCCGGGCGCCCCTCAAAACGACCTGCCGGGCGGTTGTCGAAACGACCTTCCGGACGAGCCCCTTCAAAGCGCCCTTCAGGGCGACCACCTTCAAAACGGCCCTTGTCGGCACGGCCAAAGGAGGCAAAACCACGGCCTTCGTTGCGGCCACCAAAACGGCCACCGCGATCGCCTCGGTCACCACCGAAGCGGCCACCGCGCTCGGCGCGTGCCGGCGCGGGCGGACGCTCCTTGGGCTCCAGGCCGGGGATGACTTCGGCCTTGAAACGCTGCTGGCTGTAGGCCTCGATGTCGCCGATGCGGCGGCGATCACGGAATTCGGCAAAGGTCACGGCCAGGCCATCGCGGCCGGCGCGGCCGGTGCGGCCGATGCGGTGGGTGTAGTCCTCGGCCTTCATGGGCAGGCCGAAGTTGAACACGTGGGTGATGGTGGGCACGTCGATGCCACGCGCAGCCACGTCGGTGGCGACGAGGATTTGCACACGACCGTCGCGCAGCGCCATCAGGCGGCGGTTGCGCAGGCCCTGGCTCAGGGCGCCGTGCAGGGCCACGGCGTCAAAACCGGCTTGTTGCAGGTCGTTGGCGAGGCCGTCGCACTCCACCTGGGTGCTGGCGAACACGATGGCCTGGTTGATCGAAGCGTCACGCAGCCAGTGGTCGAGCAGCGCGCGCTTGTGCTGGGCGTTGTCGGCCCAGAACAGCACCTGCTTGATGTTGGCGTGTTTTTCCTGCGGGGTGTCGATCTGCACGCGCTTGACGTGTTTGCCGCCCTCGTGCATCACGCGCATGGCCAGTTGCTGGATGCGCGGCGCGAAGGTGGCGCTGAACATCATGGTCTGGTGGCGCTGGCTGGTCAGCTCGTTGATCTCGGCCAGGTCGTCGGAGAAGCCCAGGTCGAGCATGCGATCGGCTTCGTCCACCACCAGGAACTGCACCTTGTCGAGCTTGATCTGCTGCGAGCGCTGCAGGTCGAGCAGGCGGCCGGGGGTGGCCACCACCAGGTTGGCGTTCTGCAGCTTGGCGATCTGCAGCTGGTAAGGCATGCCGCCCACCACGTTGGCGACACGCAAACCACGGCAGTGGCTCACCAGGTCGATGGCGTCGTGCGCCACCTGCTGGGCCAGCTCGCGCGTCGGGCACAGAATCAGGGCGCCGGGCGTGGCCGCCTTGAAGTGGCGCGGATCGGTCGGGTTCTTGCGCTTGGGCGCCTTGGGCGGCGCTTCACCACGGGCGGCGGCCTCGGCGATGGCGCGCTCGCGTTCGGCGCGCTCTTCGGCTTCGGCCTGGGCCATCTGCTGCAACAAGGTGTGCAGCACGGGCAGCAGGAAGGCGGCGGTCTTGCCGCTGCCGGTCTGGCTGGAGACCATCAGATCGGTGTAGCGGCCGCTGGCCAGACCCGGGTTCATGGCATCGGGGATGGCCGCGTTCTGCACAGCAGTGGGCTGCACGTAGCCGAGGTCGGCCACGGCGCGCACGAGTTCGGGGGCCAGGCCCAGCAGCTCGAAGCCGTTGGGTTCAACCGCTTCGGCGGTCTCGGTCACCACGTCAAACGCGGCGCCCGAGGTGTCGAGCATCTGCTCGACGGTGTTGCTGGAAAGGGTGTCGGTCGCGGTTTCGCCGCGGACTTCAAAGTCGCTCATGTTCGTCCTTGCGCATCAGGCGCAATTGATCGAATAAAACGCTGGGCGAGCCACCCGTGACTGGGTGGCGCCGGGGGCGCTAGATCCGTTCGTGGTTACAAAACATCAACCATCAAACGGTCAGCGCGCTGGCAACTTCATCGGCATGCGGTTCTGAAGAACCGCACACTGCAGTTGCGTGTGCGTGGGCCCTTGTGTGGCGGCGGCCGGGGCGTTCCAGAAACACGTAGGAACGAAACCCTTGGGCGGCGCTTGGGCCAGGTGCATGAAGGAGATGTACACATCTGCCCTGCCGTATGCAGGACAGCCGCTGATTATGGCATGGCTTCGGGTTTTCCACAATACCCCTCACAAACGCCCAGCCCTGCCAACATCGGCGGCAGGTAAAATTCGCGTTTCTGCCGTCACAAGTCACGGCACTTTCACACTTCACCGTTATGGAGATGCCATGCTGTTTGGCAAACTGTTGCCCCGCGAGGGCAATTTTTTCGAGATGTTCAACCAGCATGCGACCCACATCGTGGAGGCCGCGCAGGCCTTTGCGAAGCTGGTGGTCAACTACGCCGACGTGGAGCTGCGCGAAAAGTACAACCAGGAAGTGGACAACGCCGAGCGCGCCGCCGACCGCGTGACGGCCGAGGTCAACCGCCTGATCCACACCACCTTCATCACGCCCATCGACCGCGAACAGATCCATTCGCTGATCAACACCATGGACGACGTGGCCGACCTGATCCAGGACTCGGCCGAGACCATGGCGCTGTACGACGTGCGCCACATGACGGCCGAGATCACCCGCCTGACCGAGCTCAGCGTCAAGTGCTGTGAGCGCTTGAAGGACGTGGTGGGCATGCTGGGCAAGATCGGCGACCAGAAAACCGCCGAGGCCGCGCTCAAGACCTGCGAAGAGATCGACAAGCTCGAATCGGACGCCGACCGCGTGATGCGCACCGCCATGAGCAAGCTGTTCCGCGAAGAGCCGGACGTGCGCGAAGTGATCAAGCTCAAGGCCATCTACGAGCTGCTCGAGACCATCACCGACAAGTGCGAGGACGTGGCCAACGAGATCGAGGGCATCGTCCTCGAAAACTCCTGAAGCCGGAGCCCCGACCATGACAACGGTTCAGGCCACCTTGTGGGTGGTGGTGATGCTGGTGGCCCTGGCCCTGGTGTTCGACTTCATGAACGGCTTCCACGACGCGGCCAACTCGATCGCCACGGTGGTCTCGACGGGGGTGCTCAAGCCGGGCCAGGCGGTGGTGTTCGCGGCCTTCTTCAACTTCGTGGCCATCTTCGTGTTCCACCTCAGTGTGGCGGCCACTGTGGGCAAGGGCATTGCCGACCCGAGCGTGATCGACGTGCACGTGGTGTTCGGCGCCCTGATCGGCGCCATCACCTGGAACGTGATCACCTGGTACTACGGCATCCCCAGCAGCTCCTCGCATGCGCTGATCGGCGGCATCGTGGGCGCGGTGATCGCCAAGGCCGGCGCCAGCGCGCTGGTGGCCTGCGGCATCATGCGCACGGTGGCCTTCATCTTCGTGTCGCCCTTTCTGGGCTTCACGCTGGGCTCGCTGATGATGGTGCTGGTGGCCTGGCTGTTCCGGCGCACCCGCCCATCGAGTGTGGACAGCTGGTTCCGCCGCCTGCAGCTGGTATCGGCCGGTGCCTACAGCCTGGGGCACGGCGGCAACGACGCGCAGAAAACCATTGGCATCATCTGGATGCTGCTGATTGCCACCGGCTACGCCACCAAAGGCGACGCCGCGCCGCCCACCTGGGTCATCGTCTCGTGTTACGCCGCCATTGGCCTGGGCACCATGTTCGGTGGCTGGCGCATCGTCAAGACCATGGGCCAAAAGATCACCAAACTCAAGCCGGTGGGCGGCTTCTGCGCAGAAACCGGTGGTGCCATGACACTGTTCCTGGCCACCATGCTGGGGGTGCCGGTGTCCACCACCCACACCATCACCGGCGCTATCGTCGGCGTGGGTTCGGTGCAGCGCGCCAGCGCGGTGCGCTGGGGTGTGGCCGGCAACATCGTGTGGGCCTGGGTGCTGACCATTCCCGCGTCGGCCTTCGTTGCTGCGGTGGCCTACTGGATCAGCTTCACGCTGTTCTGACAGAGACGTGAACGCCAAATGAAAAACGGGGCTCGGGCCCCGCTTTCATTTGAGCAAATGCTCGCGGTAGTGTTCGAGTTCGTCGATGGACTCGTGCACGTCGGCAAGGGCGGTGTGCAGCTGGCGCTTCTTGAAACTGGCATAAGCCTCGGGGCGCCAGCGCTTGGCCAGCTCCTTCAGGGTGCTCACGTCCAGGTTGCGGTAATGCAGAAAGTCCTCCAGCTTGGGCATGTACTTGACCAGGAAGCGGCGGTCCTGCCCGATGGTGTTGCCACACATGGGCGACTTGCCCTTGGGCACGTACTGGGAGATGAAGGCGATCAGCTCGGCCTCGGCCTGTGCCTCCGTCACGGTGCTGGCTTTCACCTTGTCGATCAGCCCGCTGCGGCCGTGGGTGCCCTTGTTCCAGGCGTCCATGGCATCGAGCACGGCGTCGCTCTGATGGATGACCAGCACCGGGCCTTCGATGCGCGGCTCCAGGTTGGGGCCGGTCACCACCACGGCGATTTCGATCAGGCGCTCGACTTCGGGGTCCAGCCCGGTCATTTCGCAGTCTATCCAGACCAGGTTCTGGTCGTTGCGCGCCAGCGTGGGCGCCGTTTCGGACGTATCGGCACCGGTGGCCGCAGGGGAGGATTGCATGTTCATGGCGTGGATTTTCGCCGATGTGGCGGCCCGCCCACCCCGTTTCGATAGACTCGGGCTCATGCCGTCCTCGCCCCTCGTCTTTTCGCTGCTGTTCTGTGCCCTGCTGCTGCTGCAGGTGGCCGTGCGTTTCTGGCTGGCCGCGCGCCAGGTGCGCCATGTGGCCGAACACCGCCACGCCGTGCCCGCCGCTTTTGCCGATCAGGTGCCGCTGAGCGCGCACCAGAAGGCGGCCGACTACACCATCGCCAAGTCCCGCCTGGGCCTGATCGACGTGGCCCTGAGTGCCGCCGTGGCCCTGGGCTGGACCTTGCTGGGTGGCTTGCACCTGCTCAACCAGACCCTGCTGACGTGGCTGGGGACCGGCATGGCGCAACAGCTTGCGTTGCTGGCCGCGTTTGTCTTCATTGGCGGGCTGATCGAGCTGCCGCTGTCCTGGTACAGCACCTTCCGGCTGGAGCAGCGCTTCGGCTTCAACAAGAACACACCCGCCCTGTGGCTGAGCGACCTCGTGAAATCCACGCTGGTGGGCGCTGTGGTGGGCCTGCCGATTGCCGCCCTGGTGTTGTGGCTGATGGCCAGCGCCGGCCCGTTGTGGTGGCTGTGGGCCTGGGGCGTGTGGATGGGCTTCAACCTGCTCATGCTGGTGCTCTACCCCACGGTCATCGCGCCGCTGTTCAACAAGTTCCAGCCGCTGGACGACGAGACCCTGAAAACCCGCGTGACCGCACTGATGCAGCGTTGCGGTTTTGCGGCCAAGGGCCTGTTCGTGATGGATGGCAGCCGCCGCAGCGCCCACGCCAACGCCTACTTCACCGGCTTTGGCGCGGCCAAACGCGTGGTGTTTTTCGACACCTTGCTGCAGCAACTGAGCCCGCCCGAGGTGGACGCGGTGCTGGCGCACGAGCTGGGCCACTACAAGCACCGCCATGTGATCAAACGCATCGTCGGCCTGTTCGCACTGAGCCTGTTGGGTTTTGCCGCTTTGGGCTGGGCCAGCCAGCAGGCCTGGTTCTACTTTGGCCTGGGCGTGGTGCCGTCCATGGACGCACCCAACGATGCGCTGGCCTTGCTGCTGTTCATGATGGTGGTGCCGCTGCTGAGCTATTTCCTGTCGCCGCTGGCGGCACAGCTTTCGCGCAAACACGAGTTCGAGGCCGACGCCTACGCGGTGGCACAGACCAGCGGTGCCGACCTGGGCAGCGCCCTGCTCAAGCTCTACAAGGACAACGCCAGCACCCTGACGCCCGACCCGCTGTTCGCGCGCTTCTACTACTCGCACCCGCCGGCCAGCGAGCGACTGGCCCGCCTCGCCGCTGCGGCCACGGCACCTGAGGCGCCTGCCCTGGGCCACGCTTGAACACGCCCGCCCTGCTCCCCGGCCTGGTGGTGGCCGCCCACGGACGGCACTGCCTGGTGGAGTCGCCCGATGGCAGCCGCCTGATCTGCCACCCGCGCGGCAAGAAGAGCCAGGTGGTGGTGGGCGACCGCGTGCGCTGGCTGGCCAGCCAGGACGAAGGCACGGTGGAAAAGGTCGATGCCCGCCGCAACCTCTTCTACCGCCAGGACGAGATCCGCACCAAATCCTTCGCCGCCAACCTCGACCAGGTGCTGGTGCTGCTCGCGGCCGACCCGGAGTTCTCGGAAAGCCAGCTCAGCCGGGCACTGATCGCGGCGGAAGCCGAAGGCATCGAAGCGCTGGTGGTGCTCAACAAGATGGACTTGGGCGAGGCCTACGCGCGCGCCTGGGCCCGCCTGGCGCCCTACCGCGACATGGGCCACGCCGTGTTGCAACTGGGCCTGAAGGGGGGCGAAGCGCCCGACGCCTCGCTGGCCACCTTGCAGGCAAGGCTGGCTGGCCGGACCACCCTGGTGCTGGGTCCGTCGGGCGCCGGCAAAAGCACGCTGATCAACCGCCTGGTGCCCACCGCCGGCGCACAGACCGGCGAGGTCTCGCGCGCCCTCAATTCGGGCAAGCACACCACCACCAGCACCACCTGGTACTGGGTGGACGAAGCGCGAAGCACCGGACTGATCGACTCACCGGGCTTCCAGGACTTTGGCCTGCACCACATCGCTGCCACACAACTGCCCAAACTGATGCGCGACTTCGCGCCGCTGCTGGGGGGCTGCCGTTTCTACAACTGCACCCACCTGCACGAACCCGGCTGCGCCGTGCGCGACGCTGTGGACCGCGCCGAAGCCCCACGGATCTCGGCGCAGCGCTACGCCATCTACCAGGGCTTGTTCGAAGAACTGTCGGCCACCCGCTACTGAGCCCCGGCTCAGGGCAGCCGCGCCAGCGTCAGCAGCGCCAGCAGCAGCATCCACATCACCACGCTGCGCCACACCAGGCCCACCACGCTGCCCAGGTGGGCCAGCTGGGGTTCGCGGCCATCGGTGGACACCGCCGCGTCGTCCACGGGCGCGCCGGTGGGCGTGGCCGGCGCGGGCAGGGCCACCGGGTCGCCCAGCGCCCGCCCGCCCAGGCGCACGTTGATGGCACCGGCCGTGGCAGCCAGCACCACGCCGTCGTTGGGGTTGGGGAAACGCGCCGCATCCTGGCGCCAGCTGGCCACGGCGTCCTCGAAGTTGCCCACCACCGCAAAAGCCAGCGCGGTCACACGCACAGGTATGTGGTCCACCCACAGCCAGGCGGTCGCGGCCGCCTGCTGCAAATGGAGGCTGGGTGTACCGTCGGGACGGGCTTGCCAGTTGCGCGACAGGTACTCGGCGAGCCGGTACAGGACCGCCCCGGCCGGCCCCAGGCCCAGCAAGGCCAGCACCAGAAACCACACCAGCACGCCGAACACGTGGCGGTGCGCGGCCAGCACCGAGTGTTCGATGGCGTGGCGCAGCAACTCGTCGCGGGCGATCTGGCTCACCTCCACACGCTGCCAGCGCGCCAGCGCCTGGCGGGCAGCGGCCTCGTCGCCGGCTTCCAGGGCATCGCGGATTTCGGTGAAGTGGTGGCTGAACTGGCGAAAGCCCACCGTGTGGTAGAGCACCACCACCATCCACACAAAAGCCAGCACCACGCTGAACTGCCACAGCAGCCAGTGCACGCCAGCGGTCAGGGCGGCAGGCGCGAGCACAGCGACGGCCCAGGCCATGGCGCCCTGACGCGGCTGGCCCGTGTCAAGACTGCGCCGCGCCCAACGGGCCCAGCCGCGAAGTCCACTTTGCACCGCGTTGTCAAACGCCAGTGGACGCGCCTGCTCGACCAGCAAGGCGAGAAGAATCGCGAAAAATGTCATGGCGGCATGATAGCGGCGTGTGGCACCAGCGGGCGCAAGGTTTCAGGCGATCAGCAAGCGGTAGAAGTTGCGCAACATGCCGGCGGTGGCGCCCCAGATGTAACGCTCCTGCCCGTCGTCGTCGTAGGGCATGGAAAACCATTCGCGCCGCGCGCCTTCCCATTCGGCCACGTGGCGCCGGTGGTGGGCCGGGTTCATCAGGTAGTCCAGCGGCACCTCAAAGGCGTCGGCCACCTCGTGCGGGTTGGGCGTGAGCACAAAACCCGGGCGCACCAGCGCCACCACCGGGGTGATCACGAACGCTGTGCCGGTGGTGTAGGTGGGCAAGGTGCCCAGCACCTCCACAAATTCCGGCAACAGGCCCACTTCCTCATGGGCCTCGCGCAGCGCCGCCGCCACCACATCGGCGTCCTCTTCGTCCACCCGACCGCCGGGAAAAGCCACCTGCCCTGAATGGGTGGACAGGTGGGCCGTGCGCTGCGTCAGCAGCAAGGTCGGCCGCTCGCGCAGCACGATGGGCAGCAGCACCGCCGCGTCGGCGGGCTCGCGGTCGGCGAACTTGCGTTCGTGCCAGACTTCGGGCGCCCAGACCGGCGGCTGCGCAAACACGGCGCGCAGGCCCTCGGCGGTGAGGCGCCCACCGGGTACCGCGTCCAGGTGGTCATCCACACTGGCAACGGGAACGGCGCGCGGATCAAGGGTCAGGGCCATGGGAATTCAAACTATGTTGCGTGCCAGCCCGCATCCGGCTCAAACCGGGCCTGCTGACACCATTTTTGCGTTTCAGCCACGCACACGCGCCGGGCGCAGCGCCGTACATTGGCTGAGGGCGATTTTGCCCTCTGGGCGCGCCACGCGCGCCAACTCACGGGAGGAGTCAACATGAAAAAGGCACTCAAGGCCCTGCTGCTGGCCGCGTTGGGCATCTGGAGCGCAGTGGCCATGGCGGCAGTAGACGTCAACACCGCCTCTGCGGCCGATCTGGACAGCGTCAAGGGCATAGGCCCCGGCACCTCGGCCCGCATCATGGAGGCGCGCAAAACCGGCCCCTTCAAGGACTGGGCCGACTTCGTGGACCGCGTGCGCGGCATAGGCCCCGGCAACGCCACCAAGCTGTCCGACAACGGGTTGACCGTGAACGGCCAGGCGTTCAAGACCGCCGCGGCCAAGGCCCCCGACAAGCCGGCCGCCGCAAAGACCACGCCCGAGGCGCCCAAAAAACCCTGATTGTCATTGCCGGCCTGCCCGCACAGGGCGGCGGGCCCCGCGCGGGCTTGAGCGATACTGAAAACATGCCCGCCGCTCCATCCTCTCCCAGCGCCCCAAAAGGCCTCTCGGGCTTGTGGCCCTTCATGCGCCCGTACCGGGCGCGCATCGCCTGGGCAGGCGCTTGCCTGGTGGCTGCGGCCGCCACGACCCTGCTCTTTCCCATGGCCTTGCGCCAACTGATCGACGGCGGACTCTCGGGCGACCGGAACGCGCTGGGCCAGGCCTTGCTGGGCCAGCACTTCATGGCCTTGTTTGGCATCGCCGTGGCGCTGGGCCTGTTTTCGGCACTGCGCTTTTACATGGTGAGCTGGCTGGGCGAGCGTGTGATGACCGACCTGCGCCAGGCGGTGTACGCCCATGTGCTGCGGCAAAGCCCCGCCTTCTTCGAAACCACCCAGACCGGCGAGGTGCTGTCGCGCCTGAGTGCCGACACCACGCTGGTGCAGACCCTGGTGGGCTCCTCGCTGTCCATGGGCCTGCGCAACCTGGTGATGGGCGGTGGCGCGCTCATCATGCTGGTGTGGTCGCACCCCTATGTGATGCTGCAGGTGGTGGCGGTGGTGGTGGGTGTGGTGCTGCCCACGCTGTGGTTCGGGCGCCGGGTGCGCAAATTGTCGCGCGCCAGCCAGGACCGCATGGCCGACGCCAGCGCCATCGCCGCCGAGGTGCTGGGCGCCATGCCCGTGGTGCAAAGCCACGTGGCCGAGCAGCGGGAGGCCGAGCGTTTTGCCCAGGCCAACCAGCGCTCGTTCGATACCGCCGTGCGGCGCAGCCGCGCCCGCGCCGCCCTGGTGGCCTTCATCATCATCGCCAACGCCGGCCTGCTGCTGTGGGGGCTGTACCAGGGCACGCAGGCGGTGATTGCGGGCGACATGAGCGCGGGCGAACTGGGCCAGGCGGTGGTGTACGTGATCCTGCTGGCCGGGGCGGTGGCGGTGCTCGGCGAGGTGTATGGCGACTGGCTGCGCGCGTCCGGCGCCACCGAGCGGCTGATGGAGTTGCTGCACCAGAGCTCACCGGTGCAGTCGCCGCCGAACCCGCGCACCTTGCCGCCCGCCATGGCCGGCAGCACGGTGGCTTTCGAGGCGGTGGATTTTCATTACCCCTCGCGGCCGCAACACCCGTCGCTGCGCGGCCTGGATCTGCGCATACCTGCGGGGCAGACCGTGGCCCTGGTGGGCCCCAGCGGTGCCGGCAAGACCACGGTGCTGTCGCTGCTGCTGCGCTTTTACGACCCGCAGGGCGGGCGCATCCAGCTCGACGGCGTGCCCATCCACGAGCTGTCCCTGTCGGCCTTGCGCGAGCGCATCGCCATCGTGCCGCAGGAGCCGGTGATCTTCTCCGCCAGCGCCATGGACAACATCCGCTACGGGCGGCCCGACGCCAGCGATGCCGAGGTGGTCGCCGCGGCCCAGGCGGCACACGCCGACGGATTCTTGCGCGAGCTGCCCCAGGGCTACAACACGTTTCTGGGCGAGCGCGGCGTGCGCCTCTCGGGGGGCCAGCGGCAGCGCCTGGCGATTGCGCGGGCCATGCTCAAAAACGCGCCTCTCTTGCTGCTGGACGAGGCCACCAGCGCCCTGGACGCCCACAGCGAGCAGGCGGTACAGGCCGCACTGGAAGCCGCCATGGAGGGCCGCACCACCATCGTCATCGCCCACCGTCTGGCCACGGTGCAAAAGGCCGACGTCATTGTGGTGATGGACCACGGCCACGTGGTGGAACACGGCAGCCACGCCGAACTGGTGGCGCGCGGCGGCCTCTACGCCGGGCTGGCAGCGCTGCAGTTCAACGTCTGATCAGGCCAGCTGGCGCAGCTCCCGCAGCGCCACCGACACCGGCGCCAGATCGGGTGTCTGGTCGGCGATGCCGGTGTACATCGCGGCAATGCGCTCGATGGCCTTGGCGTGGCGCTCCTGCCACTGGGCCAGGGGCTGCTGGCGGGTCAGCAGCGACAGCACCACCTGGCATGCGATGGAGTACACATCGTCGCGGGCGCTGGCGCGGGCCTGGGTCTGCCACAAGGTGTCGGTGGGCAGCTTGCCGATCTGCTGGCGCCAGCGGTCCAGGCCGAGGGCGTTCTCGATGGCGAAGTAGGTCCGCGCAGCCTGCTCCAGTGTGCTGCCGGCCTGCTCCGCCACGTCCACCAGGTCGAGCACCGGGTACAGGTGATCGAGCACGGTGAGGTCGTCGGCCAGTTGGGCATCAACCCCGGCCGACACCAGGCGGGCACTGGCGGTTTTCCACTGCTCGCGGGCCGCGTCGTGCAGCCACAGCCCCACATGCTCGCGCAGCGCCTGGGCCGCCGGGCGGTACTTGGCGATCAGGGTGGGCAGGTCGCCCTGGCCCCGGTGGCGCAGCATCCAGCGGCTGGCCCGCTGCGCCACGGTGGCGAGCTGGGTGAGCAAGCCCAGCTGCAAGTCGGTGGGCACCTTGTTGTCCAGGGCGTCGATCTGGTCCCAGATGGGTTCCAGTGCAAACACCTCGCGCGCCAGGGTGTAGGCGCTGACCACCTCGGCAGCGGTGCAGGACGCTTCGTTGGCCAGGAAGTTGACGAAGGTTGCGCCCACACGGTTGACCACGGTGTTGGTCATGTAGGTGGCCACGATCTCGCGCTTGAGCGGGTGGCGGGCGATGAAATCGGCGTGGCGCTCGCCCAGCACGCTGGGGAAATACATGGTGAGCACGCGGGCGTAGAAGGGGTCGTCGGGCAGGCTGCTGGCGCACAGCTCGTCGAACAGGTTCATCTTGGCGTAGGCCATGAGCACCGCGTTTTCAGGCCGCGTCAGACCCCGGCCTTCGCGTTTGCGTTTGCCCAGCTCTTCGTCGCTGGGCAGGAACTCGATGGCGCGCTTGAGCAGGCCGATATGTTCCAGCCAGCGCATCAGCGTCTGCTGGCCATCGAGCAGGTACACGGGCCGCTTGGCCGCCAGTTCGATCTGCTGGGTCTGGTAGTAGTTGTCCTGCAGCACCAGCTGGCCGACCTCGTCGGTCATGCTGGCCAGCAATTCGTTGCGTGCGGCCAGGGTGAGACCGCCGGCTTCCTGCACCGCCCCCAGCAGGATCTTGATGTTGACTTCGTGATCGGAGCAGTCCACACCGGCGGAGTTGTCGATGGCGTCGGTGTAGATCAGGCCGCCGGCCTGGGCAAATTCGATGCGGCCATTCTGGGTGCAGCCCAGGTTGCCGCCCTCGCCGAACACCTTGCAGCGCAGCTCGTTGCCGTTGACGCGGAAGGCGTCGCCGGCCTTGTCGCCGACCTGGGCATGGCTCTCGAAGCTGGCCTTCACGTAGGTGCCGATGCCGCCGTTGTAGACGAGGTCGACCGGCGCCTTGAGGATGGCATGGATCAATTCGTTGGGCGCCATGGCGCTGGCATCGGTGCCAATGATGGCGCGCGCCTGCGGGCTCAGCGTGATGGACTTGGCGCTGCGCGGGTAGACGCCGCCACCTTCGCTGATGAGGGCCTTGTCGTAGTCGTCCCAACTGGAGCGGGGCAGCTTGAACAGACGATCGCGCTCCTTGAAACTGGCCGCCACATCAGGGTTGGGGTCGATGAAGATGTGGCGGTGGTCAAAGGCCAGCACCAGCTTGATCTGGGTGGACAGCAGCATGCCGTTGCCGAACACGTCGCCCGACATGTCGCCGATGCCGGCCACGGTGAAGGGCTGTGTCTGTGTGTCCACACCCAGACCTCGGAAGTGGCGCTTGACGGACTCCCAGGCGCCGCGTGCGGTGATGCCCATCTTCTTGTGGTCGTAGCCCACCGAGCCGCCCGAGGCGAAGGCGTCGCCCAGCCAGAAGCCATAGTCGGCGCTGACGCCGTTGGCAATGTCGCTGAAGGTGGCCGTGCCCTTGTCGGCGGCCACCACCAGATAGGGATCGTCCTGATCGTGACGCACCACGTCGGGTGGCGGCAGCACCGCACCCTTGAGCAGGTTGTCGGTGATGTCCAGCAGGCCGGACAGGAACATCTTGTAGCAAGCCACGCCCTCGGCCAGGTAGGCCTCGCGGTCGCTGGCGGGCGGCGCCTTCTTCAGCACGAAACCGCCCTTGGAGCCCACCGGCACGATGACCGTGTTCTTGACCATCTGCGCCTTGACCAGGCCCAGGATCTCGGTGCGGAAGTCCTCGCGCCGGTCGGACCAGCGCAAACCACCGCGGGCCACCTTGCCGCCGCGCAGGTGCACACCTTCGACGCGGGGCGAATACACCCAGATCTCGAACAGGGGTTTGGGCTCGGGCACGTTGGGGATGTCGCGCGGGCTGAGCTTGAAGCTCATGCAGGCCTTGCCCTGCTGGTAGACGTTGGTGCGCAAGGTGCCATTGAGGGTGCCCAAGAACTGGCGCAACACGCGGTCCTCTTCCAGGCTGGCCACATCGGCCAGCTGGGCCTCCAGGGCCTGCACCTGAGCGGCCACGCGCGCCGGGCGCTGCTCGGATTGGGCAGGGTCGAAACGCAAGGCAAACAGCTCGGACAAGCCCTGCGCGATGGCGGGATTGCGGTTGAGCGTGTCTTCGATGTAGCTCTGGCTGAAGGCAAAACCCAGTTGCTTGAAGTAGCGCACATAGGCACGCAACACGGCTATGGCGCGGGCATCGAGCGTGGTGGACAGCACCAGGCGGTTGAGCGCGTCGCTCTCCACCTCCTGGCGCCACACCGCCAGGAACAAGGCCTCGAAGCGGGTCTTGAGCTGGGCCACGTCCAGCGGCCGGTCGAACTGCAGGCCCCAGTCGTGTATCCAGCAGGCCTTGCCGGCAAGGTGATAGGGATGTTCGTCGATCACGCGCGCGCCCATGGACTCCAGCACCGGCATGGCGTCAGACAGCGTGATCTTCTGGGTGGCGTAGGTCTTGAAACGCAACTGCCCCTGGCGGCTGTAGAGATGCAGCGCCAGCGGCTGCTGGGGGCCCAGTTCACTGAGGATGGCCGCATCGGCCGCAGCGGCCTCGGCATCGAAGTCCTCGCGGTAAGCCGTGGGAAAGGCCGACACCCATTCCTGCAACCCGCTGGCCACACGGCCGCTCTGGGCCAGCAGCACCGCGTTGACGCCATCCACCCAGCGTTTGCAGGCCTGGGCCACCTGGGCCTGGAGTTGGGCCAGGTCCACCTGCGCGGGCAGCCTGTCCTTGGCACGCACGATGTAGTGGATGCGCGCGAGCGCGCTGTCGGTCAACATGGGGGTGAATTCCACCGATGCCGCATCAAACGCCTCGGTGAACAAAGCCCCCAGCTTCACGCGCAGTTCGGTGGTGTAGACGTCGCGCGGCACGTAGACCAACAGCGAGGCCATGCTGCCGTGCGGATCGCGGCGCAGGAACAGGCGCACCCGCTGGCGTTCCTGCAGTCGCAGGATGCCCATGGTGTGCTGCTCCAGCGTGGCCGCGTCGATCTGCAGCATTTCGTCGCGGGGGTAGGTTTCGAGAATGGCCTGCAAGGCCTTGTGCGCATGCCCGCCCTTGACCACGCCGGCATGGGCGATGACGCGCGCCACGTGCTGGCGCACCACCGGGATCTGCTCCACGGAGGCGGCGTAGGCGGCGGAGGTGTACAGCCCCAGAAAGCGGCTTTCGCCCACCACCTGACCCGCAGCATCGAACCGCTTGACGCTGATGACGTCCAGCCAGGCCGGGCGGTGCACGGTGGAGCGGCTCATGGCCTTGCTGGACAACACCAGGCTGGGGTCGGCGAGGAAGTGTTCCGCCGCGTGGGCCGGCAGGGATTGGGCGCCCGGCACCTTGAGCAGGCCCAGTGCGCTGCCGGCCACTGGCACCAGTTTGCCGTCCTGGAGCACGTGGTCTTCGGCCGCGAGAAAGGTGAAGTGGCCTTGCTCCAGCCAGGTCAGGAAGGCCTTGGCCTCGTCCGCCACGGCCGCGTCCAGTGCGGTGAAGCTGGCATTGAGCACCTGCACACGCGAGAGCATGGCACGCCAGTCCAGCACGGCAAAACGCACGTCCTGCAGCGTGGCTTCTATGGTCTGGCGCAGTGCCGTGCCTTGCGGATCGGAAGCAAGCCGGTCGCATTCGACCAGGATGCAGGACACCACCTGCCCTCCGGTGACACCCGCCTGCGCCGCATCGACGATGTCGGCCACGCGACCCTTCGCATCGCGCTGGACGCGCAGCAAGGGGTGGACGGTCCAGTGCACGGTGCGCCCACTGCGGTTGACCGCCATGCTGACCGAATCCACCAAAAACGGCATGTCGGGGTGGACAATCTGCACCACATGGGTGCCTGGGTCGTGCGGCTGGTCCCGGATGTCCACACGGACCTCGCCCTCGGGACAGGCCGCCAGCAAGGCACGGTGGCTGTCCGCCAGGGCCTTGAGCGCACCCGGCGCACGTTGGCTCATTTCCTCGGGGTCGGCGGCGGCGAAATACAGGTCCTGAAAGCTCGGGTTCATGGTCGGTGTCCGGTCGTGTGGGTCGCGCGTTGGCGGCGGGTCGCGCCCATTCTAGGAGCGCAACATGCACCAAAACCGACCTAGACAAGGATTGCATGGCCCCATACCAAGACGTAATGCAAAAAATGCATAGCCGTCTACAAGCCAAGCTTCACTCCTGCGGGAACGCGGATCAAGCGCCCGAATATTCCGGCACAAGGTGGCCACACCAACGTGCGGCCTGGGCGCTACTGCAGGGTTTCCTTGAGTCCCGCCGGCAAGGGCAGCACGGGCACACCCTCCTCCAGCAGTGCGAGCGTGTCCTGCATGCTGGCGCGTCCACGTATCTGGCGCGCCTCGGTGTCGCCGTGGTGCATGCGACGCGCTTCGTCGGCGAAACGTTCGCCCACGTCTTCTGCCTGAGCAATGGCCGTCCGCATGGCCTGCCACAGCTTGGCCTGAACCTCGGGGTTGATGGCCGGGACCTGGGTTGTTGGCGCTGGGGCCGGCGTGTCGGCGGTGGCGCCCAGGTTCAGGCGCGGGGCAGACAACATCTTCTCGATCGCGGCGTCACCACACACCGGGCAACTGACCAGCCCACGCGCGTGCTGGTCCTGGAAGTCCGCCTCGGACCCGAACCAGCCTTCAAACACATGCTGCGCGCCGCAGCGCAGATTCAAGACCTTCATGCTTCGATTATCGGACCTGAGGGAAAACCTCAGGCGGCAGTGGACCAGTCCAGGGTCCATTCGCCGCGCAACACGTTCTGCAGCCACAGCGCGCCGGTCAGGGTCTTGGCGTCGGTGACCGTGCCGTCGCGGCACCAGGCCAGCAGCTCGGCTGGCGTGGCACTCAGGAGGTCGAGGTACTCGCCTTCGTCCAGGTGTCGCTCCCCCGCCAGCAGGCCGCGCGCGAACCAGATGTCGATGAACTCGGTGGCGTAGGAAATCACCGGGTGCAACACGCCGGCACGCGCCCACTCGGTGGCGGTGTAGCCGGTTTCTTCCTGCAGTTCGCGCCGGGCGCAGACCAGGGAGGTCTCGCCAGGATCGAGCTTGCCGGCGGGAAATTCGATCATCACCTGCTGCATGGGGTAACGGTACTGTCGCTCCAGCACCACCCGGCCATCGTCGAGCAAAGGGATCACCATCACCGCACCGGGGTGGACAACGTACTCGCGTGTGGCCAGTTGTCCGCCCGGCAGGCGCACGGTGTCGCGATTGACGTGCAGGAAATGGCCACGCAACAGTTCGGTGCTGGCGACGCGCTCTTCGCTCAGGTGCGCGTCAGTGGCGGCCGGCGGCGGGAGCAACATGGTCGGACACGGCCAGGCTCAGCGGCGCCGCATCAGGTAACGCCAGACGAATCCGGGGAACGCGAGGGTCAGGAACAGCGCGCCCGTCGTGGCGTAAAAAGCCCAACCCTGCGGGTAGATCTGGCCCTGGTGCTGCTCCAGCCCCAAGCCCACCGCCCCCACCAGCAGGTAGAACACCAGCAGCTCGAACAGGCGCTGCCACCAGGTTTTGGCGCTGGCATGCGGCCACACCGCCAACCACCGGTTGTTGACAAAAGGCAGGTTGGCGGCCACCAGGGCCACCAGGATCACGAGCCAGACGGCACCGGTGGAATTCATGCTTGAGCTGCCAGGCGCGCGGGTCTCAGGCCAGCAGCACGGCGATGGCCTGGCCACACAGGGCCATCAGGCCACCGGGCACGATGCCCAGCACCAGCACCAAGGCACCATTGAGCGACAGCACCGCACGCACGTCCAGGCCGGCCTCGATACCAGCGGTCTGGGTCGGCGCGTCGAAGTACATGACCTTGACCAGGCGCAGGTAGTAGAAGGCGCCGATCAGCGACATCATGACCGCGAACACGGCCAGACCGATGTAGGCTGCCTGCGAGGAGGCGAGCAGCGCCTGCAGCACCGAGAGCTTGGCGTAAAAGCCCACCATGGGCGGCACGCCGGCCAGGGAGAACATGCACACGGCCATGACGGCAGCGTACAGGGGGCTGCGCTGGTTCAGGCCGGCCAGGTCGGCAATCTCTTCCGACTCAAAACCCTTGCGCGACAGCAGCAGGATGACACCGAAGCTTCCCAGCGTGGTCAACACATAGGTGATGACGTAGAACATGGTGGCGCTGTAGGCGTTGGCCATGTTGTCGCCCTTGCCACCGACCACGCCGGCCACCAGGCCCAGCAGCATGAAGCCCATCTGCGCGATGGTGGAAAACGCCAGCATGCGCTTGAGGTTGGTCTGCGCGATGGCAGCCAGGTTGCCCACCAGCAGTGACACCACGGCCAGCACGGCCAGCATCTGCTGCCAATCCACGGCCAAAGGCAGAAGGCCTTCCACCAGCAGGCGGATGACGATGGCAAAGGCGGCCAGCTTGGGCGCGCCACCGATCATCAGCGTGATGGAGGTGGGGGCACCGTGGTAGACATCGGGCACCCACATGTGGAAGGGCACGACACCGAGCTTGAACGCCAGGCCGGCCACGATGAACACCAGGCCAAACACCAGCACCTGGCGGTGTTCGGTGCCCGCAGCCACCGACTTGAACACCGCCGCCACGTCCAGCGAACCGGTGGCCCCGTACATCATGGACAGGCCGTAGAGCAGGAATCCGCTGGCCAGCGCACCCAGCACAAAATACTTCATGCCGGCCTCGGTGGCGGTGCCGTCGTCGCGCTTGAGGGCCACCAGCGCATAGCTGGAAAGCGTGAGCAGCTCCAGACCCAGGTAGATGACGAGGAAGTTCTGGCCAGAGATCATGACGAACATGCCCAGCAGCGCGAACAGCGACAGCGAGAACCACTCGCCACCGCGCAGCATGTCGCGCTCGGCACCATAGCCACGGCCATAGACCAGGGTGACCATCAGCGCCACGGCGGCAAAGCACTTGAGCCAGTGGCCCATGGGATCGGACACCACCATGCCGCCAAAGCCCAGAACGCTCTGGCCCGTGCCGGCATAGACAGCGTGCAGCACCGCCACGGCGCCCAGGGTCAGCAGTGTCAGCACATAGGTGCCGCCGCGCCTGGGGGTCTTGACGGACAGGTCCACCAGCGTGATCACACACGCCATGGCCAGCAGCAACAGTTCGGGGTAGGCGACCACCCAGCTCAGCTTGTCAATCATTGCTTTTGTCTCTTGGTCGGGTGGATCAGTTCAGCTTGGAGATGGCCACGTGACGCAGCAACTCGGCCACCGAGCCATCCATCACGTCGGTGAAGGGCTTGGGGTGTATGCCCATGTAGAGCACGGCGATGGCGAGCAGGGCCATGACCAGGAATTCGCGGGCGTTGATGTCCAGCAACTCCTTGACATGGTGGTTGCCCGGCGCGCCCAGGTACACGCGCTTGAACATCCACAGCGAGTAGGCGGCACCAAAGATCAGCGCCGAGGCCGCTGCCAGACCGATCCAGAAGTTCGCCTTCACGGCCGCCAGAATCACCATCCACTCACCCACGAAGCCAGCTGTGCCCGGCAGGCCGCAGTTGGCCATGACGAACAGCAGCGCAAAAGCGGCGAACTTGGGCATGGTGTTGACCACACCGCCGTAGTCCGCGATCTGGCGCGAATGCACGCGGTCGTACAACACGCCGATGCCCAGGAACATCGCCGCCGACACGAAGCCGTGGGCAATCATCTGAACGATGGCGCCGGCCATGCCGAGGTCGTTGAAGACGAAGAAGCCCAGGGTCACGAAGCCCATGTGGGCCACGGACGAGTAGGCCACCAGCTTCTTCATGTCCTGCTGCACCATGGCGACCAGGCCGACGTAGATCACCGCGATCAGCGACAAGGCGATCATCAGCCAGGCCCACTCGTGCGAGGCGTCGGGCGCAATGGGCATGGAAAAGCGCAGGAAACCGTAGGCGCCCAGCTTGAGCATGATGGCGGCCAGCACGGCAGAGCCACCCGTGGGCGCTTCCACGTGCACGTCGGGCAGCCAGGTGTGCACCGGCCACATCGGCACTTTCACCGCAAAGGCCGCGAAGAAGGCGAAGAACAACAGGGTCTGCGCCGTGCCGCCCAGCGGCAGCTTGTGCCAGGTCAGCAGATCGAAGCTGCCACCCGACTGGTTGTAAAGGTAAATCAGCGCCACCAGCATCAGCAAGGAGCCGAGCAGGGTGTAGAGGAAAAACTTGAACGCGGCGTAGATCTTGTTCGGACCACCCCAGATGCCGATGATCAGGTACATCGGGATCAGCGTGGCTTCGAAAAAGACGTAGAACAGCATCGCGTCCAGCGAGGCGAACACGCCGATCATCAGACCCGACAGGATGAGGAAGGCACCCATGTACTGGTTGACGCGCTCGGTGATCACCTCCCAGCCGGCCAGCACCACGATGACGGTGATGAAGGCGGTCAGCGGCAGCAGCCACAGCGAGATGCCGTCCACACCCAGGTGGTAGTGGATGTTGAAGCGTTCGATCCACAGCGTCTTTTCGACCAGCTGCATCTCGGCGGTGCCGATCTGGAAGCCGGTGTAGATGGGCACCGTGACGGCCAGACCGGCCAGCGCGCCCACCAGGGCGATCCAGCGGACCATGCCCGCCTGTTCGTCACGCCCCAGCGCGAGCAGCACGACCCCGAAAAAGATGGGGGTCCAGATGGCGAGGCTCAGCAAACCCATGTTGTTCTTCTCCTTACTTGGCGAGCCACACGAAATACGTCATCAGCACGAACACGCCCAGGATCATGGCCATGGCGTAGTGGTAGATGTAGCCGGACTGGAACTGGCGCACGATGGCCGAGACCACGCCCACGATCTTCCAGCTGGCATTGACCACGCCGCCTTCGATCACGCCCTGATCGCCACCCTTCCACAGACCCACGCCCAGTGCGCGCGCGGCGCGGGCCAGGATGTTCTCGTTGATCCAGTCGAGGTAGTACTTGTTTTCCAGCAGCGTGTAGATGGGCATCACGCTGCGTTTGATGGCCGCCGGCAAGGCTGGGTTGACCATGTACATGTAGTAGGACAGTGCCACGCCAGCGGCAGCCAGGTACAGCGGCGGCGTGCTGAACGCGTGCAGAGCCATGCCCATGGGGCCATGGAAGATCTTCGCGAACTCGGCCAACGCGGGGTGAGCAGCGGCGTTGATGCTGATGGCGTCGGCAAAGAAGCTGCCAAACACCATGGGCGTGATGGTGAAGAAACCAATCAAAACCGAAGGAATGGCCAGCAGCACCAGCGGCAGCGTCACGACCCAGGGCGACTCATGCGGTTTGCCGTCGCCATGGTGGCCATGGTCGTCGTGGTGGTCGTCATGGCCATGGTGGGCGTCCGGGTTCTGGTCGTAACGCTCGGCACCATGGAACACCAGGAAGTACATGCGGAAGGAATAGAAGGCCGTGATGAAGACGCCGGCCACCACCGCAATCTCCGCGAACCAAGCGCCCGGCAGCTTCGATGCATGCACCGCCAGGATGATGCTGTCCTTCGAGAAGAAGCCCGAGAAGAACGGCGTGCCGATCAGCGCCAGCGA
>CAYUAH010000013.1:0-24612 GCA_964442375.1 uncultured Hydrogenophaga sp.
TCTCGCTGTCCATCAGCGCCTCGATCTCGTGGGCGTTGAGGTTGCCCGAGACCATCATGCGCAGGTAATCGGTGATGAACTCCACCACGTGGTGGTCGTGCCCGACCGTGGGATATTTCTGGAACAGCGGCGAGTTGTGAGGCTCCTCCACGTCCTTTTCAATCGCCATCAGGCCCTCTTTGCGCGCCTTCTGCAAGATATCGAACAGCATCGCCAGCAATTCAAGGTAGCGCTCCTTGGTGTACTTGGAGCCCTTGAAAGCCGTGGGCATCATCTTCAGCGTGGCCTTGAGCACCTTGGGGGGGTTGTTCACCACAAAAGCGCCCAGAGCGCCGCCGAAGATGGTGACCATCTCGAACGGCAGCGCCTTCAAGATCACCCCGATGTTGCCGCCGTGCAGGATGTAAACGCCAAAAATGCACGTCAGCGCGACAACGTAACCAATGATGACAAACATACGGCGAGACCCTGAACGGTGTTTTGGGAATTTTATCGACGGTACGACACATTTATTAAGAATGATTTCATCATTTGCATGCACATGCAGCCGCTTTTCTCCATTTAACCAGCTGTCGGGCGTCAGAAACTGCGACGCAGGCCGAATCGCATGTTTGTAAAAAAGTCTAAAGACTCCTGCCGCACGGCCGATAGCACGAAGGACGAAGGGCGCCTTCAAGCCAAGTGGACTGGGCCACGGCGCCACCGACCGGACGTCAAACCAACCGTCCGCCGCAATGTTGTTTGTAAGGTTGCCCGAGCACTGGGCTCCATGAAAGGGTAGACGCCATGGCCATCAACTTCACTGGGATGACTGTTGACCAGATCACAGCATTGCCCACCACCGACTTCCAGGCGCTGACGTCATCGGAACTTGGTGCACTGACAACCGCGCAGATCAAGGCGCTGACCCCAGAGCAAATTGCGGCCATTGGCAACTCCGGGGATGCGGTCACCCCGGAATACACCTCGGACAGCGTCATCATCAACCTGAGCACGGCTCAGATTGCCGCGTTCACGCCTTATCAAGTCCAATACGGACTCACCACCGGGCAAATCGCGGCTTTTGGCACCAGCCAGACCAAGGCCTTGACGACCGCCCAACTGGCAACGATGAGCTACGAGCAAATCGATGCCTTGAACGACCGGATCAGTCCCACGGACACGCGCACCAGCGCGAATCCCCTGACGCCAAGCGACACCAACTACGACCTGGGTGGTTCGGCGGCCACCGCGACACTCACGACCGCACAACTCGCCGTCTTGACCGCAGACCAAATTCGCGCGCTGGAAGACGACGACGGCCTGGGAGCTACCGCGCAGTTGTCTACGCTGCAGCTGCAGAAACTCAAGGCGACCCAACTCGACGCGATTGATGTATTCACCCCGGCACAAATCGGCAGCCTGACAACCGCGCAAGCCAAACTGCTGACCATTGACCAGTTGCGCAGCCTTGATCCGACCCAACTGGCCGCCCTTACCAGCGGGCAGATCCAAGCCCTGGCGGGCACGCAACTCGACATCGTCGACTCCCTGAGCCCCAGTCAGACGGCGGCCCTCAACACCAAACAGATCAGCACGCTGTCGCAAGATCAGATCGAATCGCTGGGCGCCAGCCAACTCAACGCGCTGACGGGCACCCAGATCAAGGCCTTCACAGCGAATCAAGTCAAGCTGTTCACGGACACGCAGATACGGGACCTGTCGTCGATCGCCACACGCGCGCTCACGACGCTGCAGATTGCCAGCCTGGAACCCGACCAAATTGCCGCCTTCACCAGCGACAACATCCGCGTGCTGAGCGTTGCCCAGGTTCAGAAGCTGACGGTGCCGCAGATCACCGCCATGTCCGAGGAACAGATCGGCGCCATGCTGGGTGGCCAGGTCGCCGCCCTGTCGGTCGATCAGTTGGGCGCTGTCACGCCAGACAAATTCAGCGCGCTCTCCACCTCGGCCATTGCCGCGTTGACGTCCACGCAACTGAAGTCGCTGACCGACGCCCAGCTGCAGAGCATGACGGAAGAGCAAGTGGGCGCATTGTCGGCCACGCAGGTCCGACAGTTCAACACCACGGGCACCACCGGCCTGCTGTCGGCGTTCAGCAGTGACCAGCTGGCCGCGCTGCAGACCAGCGCAATTGCCGGGCTCAGCGATGCTCAGATCGACGTCATCAGCACCGCCGGCAACCTCCAGAACCTGACCGCCACACAGACCGGTGCCCTGACCTCTTCGCAAATCAAGGGGCTGCTGCCTGCCGACATCGGTGTCTTGCGCAATGACCAGATCGCGGCACTGAGCAGCTCCGCCATCAGGGCCTTGAGCGCGACACAAATCGATTCGCTTTCGGCCGCGCAAATCCAAAGCCTCACGCCCACCAAACTGGCCAATCTGAGCGCAAGTGCGATCCGCTCCTTGGACGTGCCGGCACAGTTGGCGGTGCTGAGTTACAGCACCGTGAACAGCTTCGCGTCCACCTTCACGGCGGGGCAGATCGCCCAATTGAGCACGGATCAGGTGCAAAACCTCGGTGAAACCCAGATCAAGGCCCTGACCAATGCACAGATCGCCTCACTGACCACGGATCAGGTTCAGGCCCTGAGCAACAGCCAGATGGGCTGGCTCTCCACGGCACAGTTGCGCTCCCTGACCACCACCGGTCCCGATGCACAAATCCAGGTGCTGAGCGCCGAACAGCTCAACAGCATAGACGCCGCCAAGTTCACCAATCTGAAGTCCGAGCAGGTCGCCGTTCTGTCGGCCGACCAACTCAGAGGCCTGTCGGACGACCGCGTGGCGGCGCTGTCCGCCACCCAGGTGCGGGCCATGATTGACCCCACTCAGCTGCAAGCCCTGGAGACCGCTGACGTCAATGCCTTGCTGACGAAGTTCGCATCGACCCAAGTCGCATCCTTGACGGTGGAGCAAATCCAGAACATCGACGACGCCAACATGGCGTTGTTGACGGCGGATCAGGTCAGGTCGCTGACGTCCGATCATTTGAACGCACTGGATGCGGGCCAGGTGTCTGAACTCCAGTCCACGCAACTCAGAGCCATCGCCGCCGCAGACATCCAGTACCTGACCAACGAAGCCCTGGCGGCCATCGCACCAGCTGACCTCGCCACGCTGACCACCACCCAAATACAAGCGCTGACCACGGACCAGATTCGCGCCTTGACCGATCCGCAGATCAGCGGCCTGACCGCTGCCCAAGTCAACGCACTGGATCAGGACCAGATCCAGGCGCTGGAAATCGCCGACGTGGACAGCTTGAAGGCACGCCTGTCTGCCGATCAACTGGGCGATCTGTCCGAAGCACAGATCGGCAACCTGGCCACCACCACGATAGACGATTTCAGCGCCACCCAAGTGGCGGGCTTCAGTGCCTCCCAGCTGGCGGCCATGAGTTACGCCCAGATCGCTGCGTTCACCTCGACCCAGGTGCGCGCCCTGGGCACCGACTTGACCACCTTGAGTGGCGACAAACTCGCCCAGTTGGACACCACGGACGTGAGCAACCTGTCGGCTGACCAGTTGACTGCGCTTTCGGGCTCGCCTGCCAAGCTCGGCTACTTCTCGGCAGCGCAAATTGGCGCACTGACGGTCACCCAAGTGCGTGCATTGGGCGGTGCGGCGGTGGACGTCGTTCTGGATCTGATGGCCCCCAGCCAGTTGGGCGCCCTCACCACCCCACAATTGGCCGCGCTGACCTCAGACCAACTGAAAACGCTGACGGCCACGCAGGTCGCAGGCTTCAGCACCACCCAGTTGCGCACCTTGACAGGCTCGCAGCTGGGCGCGCTGACCGAACTGCCCAGCTCGCTGATTCCCAAGCTGTCCTCGACCCAGATTGGCGGCCTGAACGACACCCAGCTGGGCGCGCTGACCGCACTCCAGGTCAAGAGCCTGACCACGGAACAGGTGCAAGCCGTGACCGGCGCCCCCGAACTGGCCGCCATCCTGCCCAAGCTGTCGGACACCAGCAAGCTCTCGACCACCCAGGTACAAGGTCTCACAGCCGGCGCGGCCGGGCAAATCGAGGCATTGACCACCGCTCAGGTCAACAACTTCACCGCGCAGCAACTGGCGGTGCTGGGCACCGCCCAGCTGAACACCACCGTCACCAGCTCAACCTTCAGCCTGATCAACAGCCTGAGCGTCGGCGACTTCCAATCGCTGTCGGCGGGTCAGATTTCGGGCCTGGGTGCCACGTTCACCAACCTCTCTGCCACCAATTTGCAGTCGCTGACCGGTGAACAGCTGCGCGCCCTGGATGTGACACAACAAATCAACGCCCTGACCGCCGGACAGATCGTCGACATCGACATCGGCGCCCTGCAGGATACCCAGCTGGCCGTTCTGGACTTCACCAACATCGACGCCACTCAAATAGGCACACTCAGCGGCAGCCAAATGCGTGCATTGACGCCCGCTCAGGTGGGCGCGTTCAGCGGAGCCCAGTTGGCCGGCATCGATGTGGGCGCCATTCCGTCGCTGTCGATCGAGCAAATCCAGTCGATTTCCGACACCGTCATCGACCAGCTCACGGCACCGCAGGTGGCAGCCTTCACCGATGACCAGGTGGCGGCCCTCAGTCAGTTGCAATTTGATGCGCTGGACACCGCCACCCTGTTGACACCGGCTCAAGTGGCCTTCTACAACGGCCTTTGATCCCAAGGTAGCGCCCTCACAAGGCGGGCACTGCCCGAAAAAGAACCAGCGGTCGCAAACCGCTGGTTTTTTTTCGCCTTGGCCACCCCGGCCCTTCCTATACTGGCCGCATGACCAAGACCGCCAAAACACCTGCCGCGCAACCCGCCGGCGCAGACTACGCCCAAGCCACCTTGCGTGCCTGGCACGGTGAGATGTCGGTGCTGCAATTGTTCGATACCGCCAACCACTGGATGGCGCAAGGCCTGGCCCCGTTGGTGGCCGCCCTGTACCAAACCTGGCTGGCGCGCAACCCAACGCCCCACAAGCATTTGGTGCTGTTCAACCTCGGCGTGGTGCTGTTTGGGCAGAACGACGTTCACGCCGCCCGACGTGCCTACAGCGAAGCGGTGTTTCTGGTGCCCAGCTTTCTGCAAGCCCGCTTCAACCTGGGGCTGGTGTACGAGCGCCTGGGGCAAAGCGAGGCGGCCATGGCGCAGTGGCTGTGGATTGCCAGCCATGCCGATGCACAGGACACAGAGCAACTCCCGGTGCTGTTGCTGGCGCTGAACAATCTCGGGCGCCACTGCGAGGATTTGTCGCGATACGCCGACGCGTTGTCCCATCTGACCCGCAGCCTGCATCTGCAGCCCGAGCAGCCCGACGTCATTCACCACTGGGTGTTTTTGCGTGCCAAACAATGCCAATGGCCAGTGTACGAACCGGTGCCCGGACTGAGCGAGGCACGCATGCGCGAGTGCACGTCGGCCCTGGCCATGATCAGCCTGTCTGAAGATGCACAGATGCAGTTGGAAGCCGCCAGGCAGTACGTGCGCCACAAGGTGCAAACCGGCGTGCGTCGGCTGGCGCCGCACAGAGCCTATGGTCACAAGAAGCTGCGCATCGCCTACTGTTCGTCCGATTTCTGTCTCCACCCCGTGGCCATGCTGACCGCCGAGTTGTTTGAACTGCACGACCGGGAAAGGTTTGAGATCTATGGCTTTGACTGGAGCCGGGAGGACGGCTCGGCCCTGCGCGCGCGGGTCATCGCCGCCATGGACCATTTTGAGAGAATCCACTACCTGAGCGACGAAGCCGCGGCCCAGCTCATACGCCAGCACGAGATCGACATCCTTGTGGACCTTCAGGGACAAACACTGGGTGCGCGCGCCAACATGCTGGCGTACCGCCCCGCCCCGATACAAATCACCTACCTGGGCCTTCCCGCCACCACCGCACTGCCCTTCATCGACCATGTGATCGCGGATCGCTTTCTCATTCCCGAATCCGCCCAGGTCAACTACACAGAAAAGCCGCTGTACATGCCCGACGTGTACCAGGTCAGTGACCGCAAGCGGCGCGTGGGGCCGTTGCCCACGCGCGCCAGCTGCGGCCTGCCCGAATCGGCCTTCGTGTACTGCAGCTTCAACAACAACCACAAAGTCACGCCCGAGATGTTCGCGGCCTGGATGCGCATTCTCGAAGCCGTGCCCAACAGCGTGTTGTGGCTGCTCTCCGACAACGTGTGGGCCCAGGACAATCTGCGGCGTGAGGCATTGGCAAGAGGCATAGAGGAAGGGCGGCTGGTGTTTGCCGAGCGCGCCGCGCCCGAAGACTATCTGGCGAGGTACGCCGTCGCCGATCTGTTCCTGGATGCCTATCCCTTCAATGGTGGCACCACCGTCAACGACGCGCTGTGGATGGGGCTGCCGGTGCTGACGCGCGCGGGCGAGACCTTCGCGTCAAGAATGGCGGGCGCCTTGCTCACAGCCGCCGACTTGCCCGAACTGATCACCGAGGATTTGGGCAGCTACGAGGCACAGGCGATTGCGCTGGCCCGCGACCCCGAGCCACTGGGTCGCATCAGGCAACAGCTGCGGGAGGTGCGCGAACATGGCCGCTTGTTCGACACCACGACGTTCACCCGGAACCTGGAAGCCGCTTTCCAACAGCTGGTTGCCCAGTTGCCCGCAGGTGCTGCCTCCGCAGCCAACTGAGAACGAATCGGGCGCCCATCAGTGCAGCTTGAGCCCAGCCCGGCCCTTGCCGGCACGTGCAGGTGGGTTGCACAGGCCACACTCAAAGTGACGTGCGTTTTCGTACAACTCCGTCACAAACAGGCCGCCGCAGCAGCTGCACTTGGTTTGCGCCAGCATGCCCGCATCCATGAAGCGCGTCAGGCGCCAGGCGCGGGTGAAGCTCAAGAGCGGCTCCACGTCGCTGGCCGCCATCTGTTCGGCGTACATGCGGTAGGCCTTCATCACCGCGTCAATGTCGTCCAGTTCGCTGGCCTTGGAGATGTAGCGGTGGATGTTCACGTACAGTGAGGCGTGGATGTTGGGTTGCCACGTCAGAAACCAATCGGTAGAAAACGGCAGTTGGCCCTTGGACGGCGATTTGCCGGCCACCTCCTTGTACAGCCGCAAGAGGCGCTCGTACGACAGGCTGGTTTCAGACTCCAGCACCTGCAACCGCGCACCGAGTTGAATCAGTGCCACAGCGCGTTCGATGTCGCGGCTTTCGGTGATCACGCTTTTGGTGGCCATGGTGTGGGTCCTTTTTTCGTTTTGCAGTTGTTGTGTTTTTTGATATTGATTGATCAATTGGCTTCTGCGTAACGACCAGACATCAAGATGCTGGCGTGCAAACGCTGGGTGGTGTCGTTGTCCACCTTGTTCGGTGAATGTTTGCTGGTCAGCAGGCTCCAAACCATGTCGTCGTCGGCACGGAAGCGGCACAGCAGCATGTTGGTGGACGCGATCTTCAGCAGCTGAGCCGGCGAGAGCGCTGCCAGCAAATCGGCCGATTCCTCGGTGAGACCCAGCCGGAACAAGGCTTCGGCCTTGTCCTTGCGAATCAGCGTCTGCGCCAGCATGAGATAGGTCAGGTTGGCTTCGCGGATGTCGTTGAGCAGTTGGTCGTTGTCCATTTTTCACTCCTGTTTCAGCGCCGTTTCCTGTGTTCTGGCAAATTGCCAAACTTCGTTAAGCGTTGAAATGGATTGTGAAAAAGGGTCAATCGAACTTGAATCGGAAGGCGGCTGTTTGTGTTGTCATCCACAGATCGACGGCCTGTAGGAATTTGCCTGACAAGACCGCCAAACGACAAAAAAGCCGGACAAAAGCGTCCGGCTTTTTAGTTGCGCCTGGACGCAGCAAGCTCATCAACCCTGCAGCAACTGCAACACACCCTGGGGAATCTGGTTGGCCTGCGCCACCATGGCGGTGCCAGCCTGCTGCAGGATCTGTGCGCGCGAGAGCGCAGCGGTCTCGGCCGCGAAGTCGGCATCCTGGATGCGGCTGCGGGAGGCGGACAGGTTCTCGGACGTGATCTGCAGGTTGGCAATGGTGGTTTCAAAGCGCGATTGCAAAGCGCCCAGCTTGGCGCGTTCGCCGTTGATGAAGGCCAGCGCCGAATCCACGGTCTTGAGTGCTTCGGTGGCGCGTGCAAAGGTGGTGACATCCAGATCGGCCACCTTGTTCAGTACCGACGACGCCGAGTCGTCCGTGGTGAACACGCCCGCAGCAATGAAGCCCGAGGTGTCGGCCACGCTGAACGACTTTTCGGAATCCAGGATCAGGAAGCCACCCACGGTGGCTGCGTCTGCGGCCGCCGCGAGGGTCACGCTGCCGCCGGCTTCACCCGCCGCATTGAGTTTGGTGACATCAATCTGCTCACCACCCACCGCACTGATACCCGTGAGCTCGATGTTGATGTCATCGCCCGCCGCGTTGCTGAGATAAATGCCAGTGCCGTCCGGCGTCAGCGATGCAGTGACTCCTGTTTTGGACGATTGCTGATTGAGCGCCGAGATGGTTTCAGCCAGGCCATCCGTGGAAACCGCCGAAACGGTGAACGAGATCGCTTTGGGAGCGGCGGTGCCTGTACCCAGCTCGATCGTGTAGCTGCCTGGCGTGAGATCCATTTGCACTTCAGTGCGCGCCGTGGCAGTGACACCGGTTTCAGCGCGCAGCAGGTTGATTTTGGTGACCACGGAGGACGCCTGCTCGTTGGCGGCAACGTCCAGCGTCGCGCTGCCCAGGAAGCCGTTGACGACCATGGATGCGGCGCCGCCGGTGATGCCGTTCTGCCCCAGCGTGGCGCTGGTGTCGGCGCCCGATGCGTTGATCTGATTGTTGCCGTACACGCCGGTACGCAGGTTGGCCGTGGCCGCCACGATCACCTGGTTGGCATTGGCGCCGACCTGGAACTGCGCCGTGCCAAAGGTGCCGTCCAGCAGCTTCTGGCCGTTGAACTCGGTCGATTGCGCAATCCGGTCCAGCTCAGCCACCAGTTGCCCCACTTCCTGGTTCAAGGCCTGTCGGTCGCCAGCGCTGTTGGAGGCGTTGGCCGACTGCACCGCCAGTTCGCGGATGCGCTGCAACACGTTGCCCGCCGCCTGCATGGCGCCTTCTGTCACCTGCGCCAGCGAAATGCCATCATTGGCATTGCGTGCCGCCTGGTTCAAACCACGGATCTGGCTGGTGAAACGTTCAGAAATGGCCAAGCCAGCCGCGTCGTCCTTGGCGCTGTTGATGCGCAGACCCGACGACAGCCGCTGGATGGCCTGCGAAAGCGACGACTGGCTGGTCGTCAAATTGCGCTGCGCAGTCAGCGAACTGATGTTGGTATTGATCGTAGACGGCATGGCGAAACTCCTTGAAACGTGGACGTTGAGACAGGCCCGTTGCCTGCCACAGCTCCGACGGGTAAGTGCCACTGCAGAGCGGTAGGTCGATTCTGGAGACGGCGATAAACGGCAAAACGCCGATAAAGCCCCTAAACCACGGCCTGTTTCCAGCCTCGTCCGGCCAAAACGTGAAAAAGCCTTAAGTTCTCACGCCATATTCCGAAAACCAAAGCAACGGGCAATCCAACTCACCCGTGGCCTGGCGTAGGGAGTCGAAGCACCAGGCGGGCAGCCATCACGGGCGTGACGGCTGGCGTGTAGTGCAACACCGTGTGATGACGGTTTTTAGGAGAATCCAAATGGCAGCAACGATCAACACCAACATCAATTCGCTGACCGCTCAGCGCAATTTGACGACCAGCCAGTCGGCCCTGTCTCAGTCCATCCAGCGCCTGTCCTCGGGTCTGCGGATCAACAGCGCCAAGGACGACGCGGCCGGTCTGGCGATTTCGGAACGCTTCACCAGCCAGATCCGTGGCCTGAACCAGGCGGTGCGCAACGCCAACGACGGCATTTCGCTGGCGCAGACGGCTGAAGGCGCGCTCAAGGCCTCCGGCGACATCCTGCAACGCATCCGTGAACTGGCGGTGCAGTCGGCCAACGCCTCCAACAGCGCTGGCGACCGCCAGGCCTTGAACCAGGAAGTGAGTCAGTTGGTGGCTGAACTGGACCGTGTTGCGCAAACTACGGAATTCAACGGCCAGAAGTTGCTGGACGGCACCTTTGGTACGGCGCAGTTCCAAGTGGGCGCCAACGCCAACCAGGTGATCACCGCATCGACGGCCAACCTGCGCACGACGGTCTATGGCAACAACCAAGTGGTATCGAACGGACCCGAGGCTGTGCAGGACGTCTGGGGCGCCAACGGTGTGACCACTTCCGTCGTGACCATCAACGGCTACCTGGGCTCGGAGGACGTCACCGTCGACGCCAACGCCACAGCAAAGGCCACCGCAGACAAGGTCAATATGGTGTCGTCGACGACCGGCGTGACCGCAACGGCACGTACCACCGCAGAACTGACGTTTACCGGGACAGGTGCCTATTCATTGACCGTCCAGTCGGACAATGCCACGGCTGAATCGGTTTCGTTCACGTTGAGCGCCACCGGCACGGCAGATGGTCTTTCCAGCGCGATCTCGGCCATCAACGAAAAGTCCTCGAAGACCGGCGTGATCGCCAGCTTGAACGCCGACAGCTCGGGGATCATTCTGACGAACGCCACCGGCAACGACATTCTCGTGAGCGATACCGACATCGCCAACGATGGGGATGTGATCATGACCAAGATGGCACCGGACATCAGCACAGGCGAACTGGCCGCTGTCGGTGCAACGGTGACACTCACAGGTGACACGACGGCCGAAGATGCGCTGTCCAGTGGCTACATCACGCTCGATTCGAGCAAGTCGTTCTCGCTCAGTGACGACACGGACGCAGGCACCGAGGCGTTCGCAGACGGCGCTTCCACGCTCAAGTCCGTGTCTGACCTGGACGTCACCTCTTTCTACACCGCCACTGACGCCCTCAAGACCATCGACTCCGCCCTGGCCTTCATCAGCAGCGAACGCGCCAAGCTCGGCGCCCTGCAATCGCGCTTCGAGACCACGGTGGCCAACCTGCAGGTGACGTCGGAAAACCTGTCGGCCTCCCGCAGCCGCATCCTGGATGCCGACTTCGCCCAGGAAACCGCCGCCCTGTCGCGTGCCCAGATCCTGCAGCAGGCCGGCACCGCGATGGTGGCGCAGGCCAACCAGCTGCCGCAGGGCGTGCTGGCCCTGCTGCGGTAAACCGCAGAACTGAGGGGGCGAAGGGGCGCTTTCTCTCCCTTGGTCAAGGCGGTAACAGGGCTATCCTGTTACCGCTTTTTTGGTTTTAATTTCGCAGGGCATTGCGCCTCGCACTGGAGTTCGTCATGGCCACCATTTCATCCCCCGGCATCGGCAGCGGTCTGGACATCAAGTCCATCGTGTCCCAGTTGGTGGCGATCGAGAAACAGCCGCTGACGCAGCTCCAGGTCAAAGCTGCCACGGTGCAGACCAAGATTTCGGCCTATGGCGAGCTGAAGTCGGCCGTGTCTTCGCTGTCGGACGCCGCCAGCAAGCTGCGTTCGCTGACCACCTACAACGGCGTGGCGGCCGCTTCGTCCAAGGCCACGTCGGTGAGCGCCACCGCCGTCGGCGGCACGGGCGCCAACAACTTCAGTGTGACGGTGAGTGCGCTGGCCAAGGCACAAACCTATACCTCGGCGTCGCTGGACAAGGTGAACGGCGCCAGCCAGGCCATTGGCGCGGGCACACTCAGCATCCAGCTCGGCACCTACGGGGCAGCGCCCGGCTACGTCTTCGCGCCCGGCACCGCAGACCCGCTGGAAATCACCGTGGACGCAGACGACACGCTGGCCGACATCGCGAGCAAGATCAATGGTGCATCCAGCGACCTGACCGCCACCGTGCTCAACAACGGCAGCGGCGAACAGCTGCTGCTGCGCTCCAAGACCACCGGCCAGGCTGCGGGCTACCAGATTGCGGTGACCGACAGCGACAGCAACCTGGGCGACAGCCTGGGCCTGTCGCGCCTGCTGACCAATGGCACCAGCACCGGCAGCGTCACGCAGTACGCGGCCGACGCCAAGGTGCTGGTCAATGGCAGCATCGAGGTCACCTCAAGCACCAACACCTTCAAAGACATCATTTCTGGGGTGAGCATCACCCTGCAAGATGGCGCGGCCATCAACGACGTCTCCGAAATCAGCATCAAGCCGGACGACGCCCCCATCCGCTCGGCGGTGGAGGGTTTTGTGAACGCCTACAACGCGCTCAACAGCCTGCTGGCCGAAGCCACCAAGTACGACGCCGCCACCAAGCAGGGCGGGCTGCTGCAAGGCGACAGTTTTGCCATCGGCATCCAGAACGCCATGCGCGGCATCCTGCAGTCCACCACCTCGGGCTCGGCGTTTGCCCGCCTGTCGGACATCGGCATCAGCCAGCAGTTGGGCGGCAACCTGAGCGTGGACTCGACCAAGTTCAACGCCGCGCTGGCGCAGCCTGAAGAATTCAAAAACCTGTTCCGCATCGACAACACCGGCACCACCACCGACGGTGTGGCGGTGAAGTTCAAGACCTTTGCCGATGGCTTGCTGGCGGCGGGCACGGGGCTGTTCAAAACCAAGGAAGACTCGCTCAAGCGCGCGCTGGACCAGAACGCCAAGGAAACCGAGCGCCTGAACGCCAAGATCTCGCGCATCGAGGCACAGCTCAACCGGCGTTACAGCGCTCTCGACGCGCAGGTGGCCGGTCTGACGGCGCTCAACAACTACGTGGCACAGCAGGTGACCACCTGGAACAATGCCAACAAGTGACCCGGTCGGCCCCGCTTGCAAGGCCTGAAACACCTGCCTGATTTCCACTTCTCCCGGCTCAAGAAGGTTTGGCAGATGCCGATACTTCTGGTACATCTCACACAATGAGCCAGTCCATGTACACCTCGCCCCATTCACGCGCTGCATCCGCCTACAAGCGGGTCAACGTGGAGACCAGCTTCAACCCCGACGACAAGCACCATGTGGTGAGCATGCTGCTCGACGGTGTGGTGCAGGCGCTGGTGGAGGCGCGTGGTGCCATGCAGCGCGGCGACGTGGTGACGCGGGTCAAGGCCATAGGCAAAGCCATTCGCATCATCGAGGAAGGGCTCAAGCCCGGCCTGGACAAACAGGATGGTGGCGAGCTGGCACAGAACCTCGAAGGCCTGTACGGCTACTGCACCATGCGCCTGGCCCTGGCCAATGCGCGCAACGACGAAAGCATTGTGGAAGAGGTGGGCCGGCTGATGGCGGACATCGCCAGCGCCTGGAAAGACATCAAGAGCGACACCACCCCAGCCCCCACAGGAGTCTGATGCCATGCAAAACCTGATCGACTACTACAAGGCCATTGAGAGCACCAGCGTGCGCATGGTGGAGGCTGCCCGCACCGAGAACTGGGACGAGGTGGTGCGCCTGGAAGGCGCCTGTGCCGTGCTGATCGAGCAACTGCGCCACGAGTCGCGCAGTCAGGTGCTCAGCGCCAGCCAGCGCGCCGAAAAGAACCGCATCATGCTCAGCATCCTGCGCCACGACGCCCAGATCCGCAGCCTGGCCGAGCCCATGCTCGATTCCCTGGAACTGGCCTGGGCCGACCTGCCCGCCGCCGGTGTCACCCTGCACTGATCGCGTACCCACACCAACAATAACAAAAACGCCCGGCTCGACCGGGCGTTTTTGTTGGTGAGGCGTGTCTCGTCCGGGGATGCCGCCGGTCCGGCTCTGCCGGTCGGCTGGCATCGCCCCCTGGGGGGTGACGCCGCAGGCGGCGCGGGGGGGCTAAACCTGCATGTTCATCACATCGGTGTAGGCCTGCACCATCCGGTTGCGCACGTTCAGCGCGGCCTGGAAGCCGATCTGCGATTTCTGCATGGCCAGCATGGTTTCCTCCAGGCTCACACTGGGGTTGCCCAGCTGCACCTCGTTCTGCAGGCGGCTGGCCTCGTTCTGCGCCTTGCTCACCGACTGCAGCGCGTTCTTGAAGGCGTCCGAAAAACCGGGGCCGTTCACCGCTTCGCCATTGGCCGCAGCCTGTTGCAGGCGCTTTTGCGCCAGCGCGCCCAGCGCCTGGGGCGTCAAAGGTGTGATGCGCATGTCCATGGCCAAACTCCGTCAAAAACCCCGTCGCCGGATCTGGCTGGACGGGATGGCGCAATGGTAGGCAGGCAGGCGGAAAACTTGAATCGAAGTAAAGGGGTGAATCCGGGGCTTTTTGCGCTTTAGTTGTGGGGTGGGCAATTTGATAATCCGTCCAACCGTGGGTCTGTCCCGCCTTTTTTGGTTCATCATCACCACCATGAACACCGCCGTCGCCGAAGTCAACCTTCGCCCCGCAGCGTCAGCCAACGCCCTGATGGACGGCTTCTCGCGCCTGGAAGGCCGCCGCAAGTTCGGTTTGATTGGCGGCGCCCTGGCGCTGTTGGCCGTGCTCATGCTGGCCTTCTACATGAACCGCCAGGCCGACTGGAAGGTGCTCTACGCCAACCTGTCCGACAAGGATGGCGGCGCAGTCATCGCACAGCTCACACAAATGAACGTGCCCTACAAACACGCCGAGGGCGGCCAGGCCATCCTCGTGCCGGCCGACCGGGTGCACGACACCCGCCTGCGCCTGGCCTCACAAGGCCTGCCCAAGGGATCGATCGCCGGCTTCGAGCTGATGGACAACAACCGCCTGGGCATGACGCAGTTCCAGGAGCGCCTGAGCTTTCAGCGAGGCCTCGAAGGCGAACTGACCCGCTCCATCCAGGCCTTGTCGTCGGTTGCCGATGCGCGCGTGCACCTGGCCCTGCCCAACCAGAACGGCTTTTTCCGCGAGCAACAAAAACCCTCGGCCAGCGTGTTGCTGACCCTGCACAGCGGCCGCACCCTGGACCGCGCCCAGATCGCCGGCATCGTGCACCTGGTGGCCAGCAGCGTGCCCGAGCTCAACCCCAAGGCGGTGAGTGTGCTCGACGCCACGGGCGCCCTGCTCTCCAACCCCGCCGAAGGCCAGACCGGCAGCGTGGACACCCAGCAGCTGCAGTACGTGCAGCAGCTCGAACAGGTCTACGTGCGCCGCATCATGGACCTGCTCGAGCCGCTGGTGGGGCGCGAGAACGTGCGCGCCCAGGTCACGGCCGACGTCGATTTCTCCCTCACCGAACAGACGCAGGAACAGCACCGCCCCAACCAGGGCACCGAGCCCAGCGCGGTGCGCAGCCAGCAGACGATTGAAGCGCGCGACGCCAACGGCAACCTGCCGCCACCCGGCGCGCCTGGCGCCGTGGCCAACCAGCCGCCCGTCCCCACGGCCGCGCCCGTCAACGGCGCGCCCGGCACGGTGGGCGTGACCGGCCCCAACGGTGCCACCACCGTGGGCACCAACGGCCTGGCCCGGCGCGAGCAGGTCACCAACTACGAAGTCGACAAAACCGTGCGCGTCACCCGGGGCGCCACCGGCACCGTGCGCCGCTTGAGCGCTGCGGTGGTGGTCAACCACCGCAGCATCACCAACGACAAGGGGGCGATCGTCAGCGAAGCGCTGCCGCCCGAGCAGGTGGAGCAGATGACGGCCCTGGTGCGCGAAGCCATCGGCTTCAGCCAGGACCGGGGCGATTCGGTCAACCTCATGAACTCACCCTTCACCCGCGTCAAGACCGACACCACCGAAGTGGCGTGGTGGAAGGCCGGCGACAACCGCGAGCTGGCGCAAAGCCTGGCCTGGCCCGTGGGCATGGTGTTGCTGGGCCTGATCATCTTCTTCGGTGTGGTGCGCCCTGCCCTGCGTGACATGGGCCGCGCCCCCGCCGCCGCCAACACGCAGGCCAGCGCCGCCGTCGGCCCCAATGGTGAGCCGCTGCAGCTCGACGCCGTGCTCGACGACCAGCCCGAGCGTCCGGCCCTGCTGCCCAAACCCACCGCAGCCTCCAACGAGCCCACGGCCGAGATGCTGCGCCTGGACGACGCCCGCCGCCTGGCCAAGGAAAACCCGATGGCGGTGGCCAACATCATCAAGAACTGGGTCAGCGGCGAAGCCGGCGGTGCCGTGGCGCCGACCTGACCCGCACCCCACCCGCCCAAGCACGCCGCCATGGACACCGAACAAGGCCTTCAGGACGCCGCCATCTTCCTCATGTCGCTGGGCGAAGAGGAGGCGGCCGAGGTGTTCAAGCACCTCTCGCCCAAGGAGGTGCAGCGCCTGGGCGAGACCATCGCCCGCATGCGCGCGGTGTCCAAGGAAAAAGTCGATCAGGTGATCGAGAAGTTCACCCACGAGGCCGCCTCGCAAAGCCTGCTGGTGTCCGACACCGACAACTACGTGCGCGCCGTGCTCAAGCGCGCGCTGGGCGACGACAAGGCCTCCTTGCTGATCGACCGCATCCTGCAGGGCGGCGATGTCTCGGGCATTGAAAGCCTCAAGTGGATGGACCCGCTGTCGGTGGCCGAACTGCTGCGCAACGAACACCCGCAGATCCTGGCCGCCATCCTGGTCCACCTGGATTTCGAGCAGTCGGCCGGCGTGCTCAAGAACTTCACCGAACGCACCCGCAATGAGGTGATGCTGCGCATTGCCACCCTCGAAGGCATACAGCCTGCCGCACTGAAAGACCTCAACGAGGTGCTCTACAAGGTGCTGGCCGGCGGCGACAAGATCCGCAAGAGCTCGCTGGGCGGCGTCAAGGCGGCGGCCGAGATCATCAACCTCATGGGCACCAGCCTGGAGGCCAGCGTGATCGACTCCATCCGCGAGAACGACGGCGACCTGGCCCAGAAGATCATGGACAAGATGTTCACCTTCGAGGACCTGCTCAAGCTCGACAACAAGGCCGTGCAGTTGGTGCTCAAGGAGGTGTCGTCCGACACCCTGGTCATCGCGCTCAAAGGCGCCAGCGCCGAGCTCAAGGAAAAAATCCTCTCCAACATGTCCTCGCGCGCGGCCGAAAGCCTGCGCGAAGACCTGGAAACGCGTGGGCCGGTGCGCCTGTCCGAGGTCGAGGCGCAGCAAAAAGACATCCTGAAACTGGTGCGCCGCCTGTCCGACGAAGGACAGATCATGCTGGCCGGAGGCGGTGATGACAGCTTCGTCTAACAGCGCCAAGAGCTCGCCCTACCACCGCTTCATTCCGCGCGAAGAGGTGCAGGCCGTGTCGCCCTGGGAATTCCAGTCCATGGACGGCAAGCCGCCCAAGGGCAGCGCGGCTGCCGAACCGCCGCCCGAGGCAGCGCCCGAGTTGCCCGGCCCCGACCTGGAACTGATCAGGAAGCAGGCCTTTGACGAGGGGTTTGAAAAAGGCCGCATGGCTGGTACCAAAGCCACCCGCGAGGCGCTTGACGCCCCCCTGCGGCGCACCGCCGAGGATGCGGCACGGCGCCTGAGCCTGCTGCTGCAGAACACCGAAGCCGAGCTGCAGCGCTCGGAGGACCACCTCAGTGAACAGCTGCTGGAGATGGCCTGCGACGTGGCGCGCCAGGTGGTGCGCCGCGAGCTGTCGCAGCCGCTGCAGGCGGTGCGCGCCGTGGTCGAAGAGGCGCTGGCGGCCACGGTGCGCGACGAACTCACCCGCACGCTGCGCCTGAACCCGACCGACTTTGCGCTGTTGCAAAACCACATCGACGGCCTGATCGACAGCGACCGCGTCAAGCTGGTGGCCGACGACCGCATCACCGCCGGCGGCTGCGTGCTGCAAACCGCCACCGGCACGGTGGACGGCACGCTGGAAAAACGCTGGATGCGCGCCGTGGCCAACCTGGGCCTGAAGTCGCGCTGGGAAACCGAAGCCGCCGACGGTGCTGAGCCCGCGCCCACCGTGCCCGCGCCCACCGAACCCGACGCACCGGAGCCTGAGCATGGCTGAGGCCTCCACCCGCCGCGACCCTGAGCGCTGGCAGCACTGGGCCGAGCTGGCGCGCCAGTGCGCGCGCACGCACACGCCGCTGGAAGTCAATGGCACGCTCACGCGCCTGGCCGGGCTGGTGCTGGAAGCGCAGGGCTTGCGCGTGCCCGTGGGCTCGCAGTGCGTGATCGACGGTGGCGACGGCTCCCATGTGCTGTCCGAAGTGGTGGGTTTTGCCGGCGACCGCGCCTACCTCATGCCGGCCGGCGATGTGCAAGGCCTGTCCAGCGGCGCCTGGGTGCGGCCACTGGCGCCCTACCGTCCGCGCCCGCGCCTGGGCCAGGCGCTGCGCCCGCCCACCACCGACCGGGGCGTGCTGCGCCTGCCGCTGGGTGCCGGGCTGCTCGGGCGCGTGGTGGATGCCCACGGCCACCCGCTCGATCACCTGGGCCCACTGCAGCACGTGGACGTGCAGCCGCTGGAGCGCAGCCCCATCAATTCCATGGACCGCGCCCCGGTGCGCCAGCCGCTGGACACCGGCGTGCGCGCCATCAACGCCCTGCTCACCGTGGGCCGGGGCCAGCGCCTGGGCCTGTTCGCCGGCTCGGGCGTGGGCAAAAGCGTGCTGCTGGGCATGATGGCCCGCTTCACCCAGGCCGACGTGATCGTGGTGGGCCTGATCGGCGAACGCGGCCGCGAGGTGAAAGAATTCATCGAAGACATCCTGGGCCAGGACGACCGCCAGCGCGCCGTGGTGGTGGCCGCCCCGGCGGACGCCCCCCCGCTGGTGCGCATGCAGGGCGCCAACTACGCCACCGCCATCGCCGAGAACTTCCGCGACGAAGGCAAGGACGTGCTGCTACTGATGGACTCGCTGAGCCGCTACGCCATGGCGCAGCGCGAAATCGCCCTGGCCATCGGCGAGCCGCCGGCCACCAAAGGCTACCCGCCCTCGTGTTTTGCCAAGCTGCCCCAGCTGGTCGAGCGCAGCGGCAATGGCCCCGACGGCAAAGGCTCCATCACCGCCTTCTATACCGTGTTGTCCGAAGGCGACGACCAGCAAGACCCCATTGCCGACGCGGCGCGTGCCATCCTGGACGGCCACATCGTGCTCTCGCGCGCCATGGCCGAGTCGGGCGTCTACCCCGCCATCGACGTGGAAGCCTCCGCCTCGCGCGTGATGCACAACGTAGTCACGCCTCAACATTTCGAGTCGGCGCGGCGCTTCCGCCAGTACTATTCGCGCTACCAGAAGGCGCGCGACCTGATCCAGCTGGGCGCCTACGCCGCCGGCAGCGATCCGGAAACCGACAAGGCCATCGTGCTGTTTCCGCAGATGCAGAAATTCCTCATGCAGGGCATGCAGGAACAGGCACCGTTTGACACCAGCGTGGCCCAGCTCGGCGAGACGCTGGGCGACGACACGCAAGACCCGCGCGCCCGCAAGGCCGGGCGCACCCGAGGCTGAACCCCATGGCCACCGAACGACAACTCGAGACCGTGGTGGAAGTGGCCGGCATGCGCCGCGACGACTGCCTGCGCGCGCTGGGCCAGGCGCGCCACGCGCTCGACCAGGGTCGCCAGCAGCTGGAGCAGTTGCGCGGCTACGCCAACGAATCGCAGACCCGCTGGAGCCACCGCGCCAGCCAAGGTGTGAGCGTGCAGTTGCTGCACCACCACCGCCAGTTCATGGCCCGCATCGACGAGGCAGCGCGTTTTCAGGAAGACGTGCTCAAGCGCCTGGAAGCCGAGGTGCTGCGCTGCGAGCAGCTGGCACTCGAGGCCGAGCGTGAACTGGCCGCGCTGAACAAGTTCGCCGAGCGCAAGCGCCAGGTGGTTCAACAAGCCGCCGAGCGCCAGGACCAGAAACACAACGACGAAATGGCCGCCAACGCCCACCGGCGCCAGGCCAGCACCCAGCCCTGGAGGCATTGACCATGAGCACCGCCATCAACAGCACCCACCAGCAGGACCGTGCCGCCCAGCAAAAGCTGGTCAACGCGCGCCAGCACGCCAGCGCCCAGGGCCAGCAGCAAGGTGTCGCCTTCTCGCAGATGCTCAGCCTGGCCTGCGACGAAGACACCGACCTCGATGCCCTGCAGCTGGGCGGTCAGTTGTTCGGCCTGAAGGCCGATGGCCAGGGCGAGTCCACGGAGACCGGCACACCGTCCAAGCGCAAAACAGGCAAAGGCCCGGCTGACGGCAGTGACGGCACCGACGCCAACGGCGCGCCCGAAGGCTTGCACCCGGCCGCACAAGCCAACGCCACTCTGCTGGCCTTGCTGGCCCAGGCCCAGGGCGCACAACCTGGTGCCGCAGAGCCATCAACGGCCGCAGCGACCAGCGCGCTGCCGGTGGACGCGCAGAGCCCGGCCATGGCCGCAGACACGGTTGCCGACACGCTGGCAGAGGCCCCTGCGACCGGCACGGAGCTGGCGCCAGCCACCACCACAGCCGCCACGCCCGAGCCGGCAACGGCCGACACGGCAGAAAAAGCCGTGCCCGGCAAAGCGGTGCGTGAGCTGGCGCGCCAGCTGGGCGCGGCCATGAGCAATGCGCGCGGCGCCCAAGACAATAGCGCGCCCACCCACAACAACGGTGTGGCCTGGGGCCGCCAGCCGGCCGCCGATGCCGCCACGGTGGCCGCGGCCCAGGCGACCAGCGGTCTGGAAGCAGCTGGGCCGAGCCCAGCCAACGGGCACGAGAGCCCGGCGTTTGCCGCCCACACACCGCCCGCGCCCGTCAACGAAGAAGCAGCCGCCACCAGCGATGAGCCCGAGGCGATCACCGAGGGCCTGGCACCCACCGAGATGCGCACGTCGGGCAGCGATGGCCAGACACCGGCTGGTCTGGGGGGTGAATCCCTGAGCGGCACCGAGCTGGCCGAGCGCGCGCCCGCCGCCGAGGAGGCCGCCAGCGCGGCCGAACAGTGGCGTGAACAATGGGCCGAGGCCATGGACCAGATGGGCCAGCAGGTGAGCTACTGGGTGGGCCAGGGCGGTGTGCGCCAGGCCACCCTGCGCGTGGGCAACGGTTGGCAGCAGGCCATGGACGTCAAGCTGTCGATGAAAAACGGCCAGGCCCACATCGAGTTCCAGACCGACCACGAAGCCGCGCGCAGCGCGATTGCCGGTGGCGGTGCCGAGGTGCTGCGCGAACTGCTGGCGCAAAGCGGCATCGACCTTGGCCAGGTGTCCATTGGCGCGCAAACCAGCGGCAGCGGCGCCGATCCGCAAGCGCCGGGCCATGGTGGCCACGCGGCCCAACAAACGGGTCCGGCCGCAGAGGCGCCCGCCGCCACCGCGCTGCGACCGCGCAACACGAGCTCCACCGGGCTGGACGTGTATGTCTGAGCGATCGGCTGGGCCAGCGCCGGCACCCGCAATAGGCGCCGCATTCTGCCGCTTATTGCCGGGCTGGCGGGTGCAGCCAGCCGCCATAATCGGCGGCATGGCGCGCCGTGCCCGGCGCGTTGACTGAACCTCACGCACACCACGAGTATTCGACATGGCCACCAAAGCACCCGCAGCCGGAGAAGCCGAAGCCAAACCCGCCAAGGGCAAAAAGATGCTGATCATCATCCTGGCGGTGGTGATACTGCTGGTGGTGGCGGGCGGCGGCGCGGCCTTTTTCCTGCTGAAGAAAAAGGGCGCTGACGCGGAGGGCGAAGAAGAAGCCGCGCCCGCCAAGTCCGCCAAGGTCGATCTCAAGGCGCCGCCCACCTTTTTGCCGCTTGAAAACATGGTGGTCAACCTGGCCGACCCCGGTGGCAACCGCTTTGCCCAGGTCGGCATCACGCTGCAGGTGGACAGCCTGGCCACCGGCGACGCCATCAAGGCCTTCATGCCCAGCATACGCAACGGCATCCTGCTCATCCTCTCGCAGCGCACCACCGAGGAGTTGCTGCAGGTGCAGGGCAAAGAGCAACTGGCCGCCGACATCATCGCCGAGGTGTCGCGCCAGCTCGGCTTTGAGGGCAAAAAACAGAACCCCATTCAGGCCGTGCTGTTCTCCAGCTTCATCGTGCAGTAACCATGAGCGAGTCGTTCCTTTCCCAGGACGAAATCGATGCCCTGCTGGAGGGCGTCACCGGCGAGAGCCAGAAACTCGCCAAGGAAGAGGTGCCCACGGGTGCCGTGCGCAGCTACGACCTCTCCAGCCAGGAACGCATCGTGCGTGGGCGCATGCCCACCATGGAGGTCATCAACGAGCGTTTTGCGCGCAACCTGCGCGTGGGCCTGTTCAACTTCATACGCCGCAGCCCGGAGATTTCGGTCGGCACGGTGGCGGTGCAAAAGTACAGCGCCTTCCTGCGCGAACTGGTGGTGCCCACCAACTTCAACATCGTGGCCATACGCCCGCTGCGTGGCAACGGCCTGATCGTGTGCGAACCCACGCTGCTGTTCGGCGTCATCGACAGCCTCTTCGGCGGCACCGGCAAGTTCCACACCCGCATCGAGGGCCGCGACTTTTCGCCCACCGAGCAGCGCGTGATCAACCGCCTGGTCGAGGTCATCTCAGAGGAGTACAAGAAGGCCTGGAAAGGCGTGTACCCGCTGGAGCTGGCCTACCAGCGCTCGGAAATGCAACCCCAGTTCGCCACCATCGCCACCCCCAGCGAAATCGTGGTGTCCACCAGCTTCACGCTGGAGATCGGCGACCTCACCGGCTCGCTGCACATGTGCATTCCCTACGCCACGCTGGAGCCGATCCGCGACGTGCTGTACTCCTCGGTGCAGGGCGACGCGATCGAGGTGGACCGGCGCTGGGTCAAGCTGCTGAGCCACGAAATCCAGGCCGCCCAGGTGGAACTGGTGGCCGAACTGGCCACCGCCGATGCCACCGTCGAACAACTGCTGGCGCTCAAGGTGGGCGACTTCATCGAGCTCGAACGCAAGCCGCAGATCGAGGCGGCCGTGGACGGCGTACCGGTGGTGGCCTGCCAGTACGGCACCCACAACGGCAAATACGCGCTCAAGGTCGAGCGCATGCTGCGCACCCCCGACAAGTCGTGGACCGGAGATTCCTATGACAAATGAAAACGACCCCAAGAGCCAGGACGACGTGGCCGACGACTGGGCGCAAGCGCTTCAGGAGCAGTCCAGCTCCGGCATGAGCGGCGACTTTGCCGCCGGTGCCCCGCACTTCGACAGCGTCGAGAACGCACCCACCACCAACAACGACATCAGCATGGTGCTGGACATCCCGGTCCAGCTGTCGGTGGAACTGGGCCGCACCAAGGTGCCCATCAAATACATCCTGCAACTCGGCCAGGGCTCCATCGTGGAGCTCGACGCGCTGGCGGGCGAGCCCATGGACGTGCTGGTCAACGGCTACCTGATTGCCCAAGGCGAGGTGGTGGTGGTGAACGAAAAGTTCGGCATCCGCCTGACCGACATCGTGACGCCCTCCGAGCGTTTGCGCCGCGTCTCCAAGCCATGACGCCTGACGCCATGCCCTCCTTCGCGCCGGCACTGATGTTGCTGGTGCTGCTGCTGGCCGCCGCCTGGGGCGTGAAGTGGGTGCGGCAGCGTTACGCCATCGGCGGCCCGGCCGATGCCCAGGCCATCAAGGTCGTCAGCTCGCTGGCCGTGGGTCCGCAGCAGCGGGTGCTGGTGCTGGAACTGACCGAACCCGGCAGCCATGCCAGGCACCTGCTCACGGTGGGCGTGACGCCCGGGCAGATCACCACCTTGCACAGCACCCCGATCAGCGCACCCACTTACGCAGCGGTGGCCGCCGAAAAAGCTGTGCCTACCGCATGAACCACCGCCTGTGTATCAAACCGGGGGCCCGCTGGCTGCTGGCGCTGTTGGCGCTGCTGCCCGTGCTGGCCTGGGCACAAACCGCGCCGGGGAACAACCTGCCGCTGGTGGTGGGCCAGGGCGCCGGCGGCACCACCTATTCGGTGCCCATACAGACGCTGCTGTTCTTCACCGCCCTGTCCTTCCTGCCGGCGGTGCTGCTGATGATGACCGGCTTCACCCGCATCGTCATCGTGCTGTCGCTGCTGCGCCAGGCCCTGGGCACGCAGGCCTCGCCGCCCAACCAGGTCATCGTCGGCCTGTCGCTGTTCCTCACCTTTTTCGTCATGGGGCCCACGCTGGACAAGGTGTACCAGGACGCCTACCAGCCCTACAGCACCAACGCCATCAGCTTCGACCAGGCACTCGACCGCGCCCAGGTGCCCATGCGCGAGTTCATGAAGCGCCAGACGCGCCAGTCGGACTTCGAGCTCTTCGCCAAACTGGGCAAGCTGCCCGGCGGCACCACCGTGGACAACGCGCCGTTTCGGGTGCTGGTGCCGGCCTTCGTGATCAGCGAGCTGAAAACCGCCTTCCAGATCGGCTTCATGATCTTCATCCCCTTCCTGGTGATTGACATGGTGGTGGCCAGCATCCTCATGTCGCTGGGCATGATGATGCTGTCGCCGGTGCTGGTAGCCCTGCCCTTCAAGCTCATGCTGTTCGTGCTGGCCGACGGCTGGAACCTGCTGATCGGCTCGCTCGCTGCTTCATTTGGGACATAGCCATGGACCCCCAAGCCGTGCTCACCATAGGGCAGAACGCCCTGTTCATGCTGTTGATGGTCGCCGCACCCGTGCTGGGCACGGTGTTGGTGGTGGGCCTGGTCATCAGCCTGTTCCAGGCGCTCACGCAGATCAATGAGTCCACCCTGTCCTTCGTGCCCAAGCTGATCGCGGCGGTGGCGGTGTTCGCCCTGACCGGCCCGTGGATGCTGACCACCCTGGTCGAGTTCATCCGCCGAACGCTGCTGTCCATCCCCGACTACGCGATCTGAAGGTGATGACCCCCACGCTCCACCGCTGCGCGGGTCGCTGCCCCCCGAGGGGGTGCGGCCTTGCTTGGGGCGGCCCG
>CAYUAH010000014.1:0-24529 GCA_964442375.1 uncultured Hydrogenophaga sp.
CTCCGGCGGCCAGCGCCAGCGCGTGGCGATGGGCCGCGCCATCGTGCGCCAGCCGCAGGTCTTCCTGTTCGACGAGCCGCTGTCCAACCTGGACGCCGCGCTGCGCGTGCAGACCCGGCTGGAGATCGCCAAACTGCACCACGACATCGGCTCGGCCAGCATGATCTACGTCACCCACGATCAGGTCGAGGCCATGACCCTGGCCGACAAGATCGTGCTGCTGCGCGCCGGCCCCGAGGTCCAGACCCTGGGCTCCATCGCCCAGATCGGCAGCCCAATGGACCTCTACCACCGGCCTGCCAGCCTGTTCGTGGCCGAGTTCATCGGCTCGCCCAAGATGAACATCCTGCCGGCGCGCCTGGTCTCGGGCGACGCGGCGCTTGCCCATGTGGAGGTGGCGGGCCAGCGCTTCGACGTGGCGGTGGACGCCAGCCGCCTGGCCGCCGGTGCCCCGGTCAGCCTGGGCCTGCGCCCCGAACACATGCGCCTCGCTGCTTCGGCCGACGCCAACAGCCTGGCGGCCCGCGTGGTGCACGTGGAAAAACTCGGCGAGGCCTCGCTGCTCTACCTCGAACTCGCGCCGGGCGCGCCGTCCATCACCCTCAAGCTCGAAGGCACGACCGCCCTGCGTGCCGGCGAAAACCTGCGGGTGGCGGTGGCCGCCACGGACCTGCACCTGTTCGACGAAGCCGGCCTGGCGCTGGCCCGCACCGTCGAATTGCCGGTCTGATGGCCGATACACCTCCCCCGGCCACCCCACCGCGACCCCGCCTGAACCAGGTGGCGGTGCCCCTCGTGGGCGAGTTCCTGCTGGGCATGAGCGTGGCCATGGCCGGGCTGTACCTGGCGGCCCACATATCGGACGCCACCGCCGGCGCCTTCGGCCTGGTCCAGCAAGTGCTGGAAAGCCTGTTCGTGGTCTTCCGTGTGCTGGCCATCGGGCTGGGCATCATGGTGACCCAATGCCTGGGCGGCGGACGCACCGAGCAGGCGCACCAGACGGCCCGCATGGCGCTGGCGGCCAGTGCCTGGGCCGGTCTGGCGGTGGGTGCGTGGCTGCTGTTGGGCGGTGGCTGGACGCTGAATGTGCTCAACGCCCCCGACGAACTGCGTGGCACGGCGCAGCACTACATGGCGCTGCTGGCGCCGGCCATGGTGCTGGAGGCGGCCAACCTCAGCATGGCGGCGGTGTTGCGGGCCCACCTGCGTGCGCGCGAATCGCTGCTCATCATGCTGGCCATGCACAGCGCCCACCTGTTGCTGGCATGGCCGCTGATGCGTGGACTGGGTGGCTGGGAAGGCCTGGGGCTGCCCGGTTATGCGCTGGCCTGGTGGCTCAGCCGCGCGCTGGGGCTGGGTTTGCACCTGTGGTGCTGGCGCACCCGGATGCAGTTGTACCCCCGGTGGCGCGACTGGTGGCGGCTGCGGCCGGCCGCCCTGTGGCCCGTGCTGCGCATTGGCCTGCCAGGCGGTGCCTACGAGCTGGCCTACCGCCTGGCCTTCATGGTCTCGCTGGCGGCCACGGCACGCCTGGGGGTGGCGGCGCTGGCCACCCACTCCTACACCTTGCAGACGCTGAAATACGTGTCGCTGACCAGCCTGGCCATCGGCTGGGCCTGCGAAATCATGGTGGGCCGCCTGGTGGGTGCCGGGCAGCTGCGCGAGGCCCATGCCATGGTGCGCAAGGGTGTGCGCAACGGCTTGCTGGTATCGGGCGGCCTGGCGCTGCTGGCCGCACTGGCCGCGCCCTGGTTGATGCAGTTGTTCACCCGCGACCCTGTCATCATCGAAGCCGCGCAGCAATTGCTGTGGTTGTCGGTGGCGCTGGAACTGGGGCGTGTGTTCAACCTGGTGGTGGCCGGCGCGCTGCGTGCCGGCGGTGACATCCATTTCCCCGTGCTGTCCGGCCTGGGCTCCATTGCCATCGTGCTGGGCCTGGGATCGTACGGACTGGGGCGGGCGCTGGGCCTGCCGGGCATCTGGCTGGCCTATGTGGCCGACGAATGTGTGCGTGGCGCTCTGTTGTGGTGGCGGTGGCAGTCCCTGGGTTGGACGCCCCATGCCCGTCGGACCCTGCGCGCGTTGCAACACAACCCCAACAAAACCTCCCCATGACGCTGCTCACCGAATCCGCTCCCCGCCTGCTGGCCGACATCGGCGGCACCAACGCCCGCTTTGCCTGGCAGGCCGCTGCGGGCGCACCCCTGCAGGACCTGGTCACGCTGGCCTGTGCGGACCATGCCTCGCTGGAGGCCGCCGTGCGCCACTACCTCGCCGGTCTCACCCACGGTGCGCCCCAGGCCTGTGCCATCGCCATCGCCAACCCGGTGGTGGGCGACCAGGTGCGCATGACCAACCACCACTGGTCCTTTTCCATCGCCGGCTTGCGCCAGGCGCTGGGGCTGGCGCGCCTGGAGGTGCTCAACGACTTCACCGCGCTGGCCCTGGCGCTGCCCCACCTGCGGGCCGACGAACTGCGGGCCGTGGGCGGTGGCGCCGCGCAGCCGGGAGCCGCCATCGGCCTGGTCGGGCCGGGCACGGGGCTGGGTGTTTCCGGGCTGTTGCCGGATGGCCAGGGAGGCTGGATTCCCCTGCACGGCGAGGGTGGGCACGTGAGCCTGGCACCCGTCGGTCGGCGCGAGCAGGCGGTGGTGGACTGGCTGCACCAGCGGCACGGCCATGCCTCGGCCGAACGCGCCGTCAGCGGCATGGGCCTGGTGGACATCCACCGGGCGCTGTGCGCCGCCGACGGTGCGCCCCCGCCACTGGGCACGCTGACGGCGGCCGATGTGACCGCTGCGGCCTTGTCCGGCAGCGACGCGCGTTGTGTCGAGGCGATGTCCATGATGTGCGCCTTCCTCGGCTCGGTGGCCGGCAACCTGGCACTCACGCTGGGCGCTCAGGGTGGGGTGTACATCGGCGGCGGCATCGTGCCGCGCCTGGGGGACGCGTTTGCGCGCTCCCCGTTCCGCGAACGCTTCGAGGCCAAGGGACGCTTCCGCAGCTACCTCGCTGGGATTCCGGTGTGGGTGATCGCCACGCCGCAGTCGCCCGCCCTGCTGGGCGCGGCCCAGGCGCTGGACTGCAGCCGTTGAGCGTCAGCCCGCCGGCCGCCGGGCCCACTGCGCCAGCATCAGGCGCGCGGTCGCCAGGTTGGTGGCGCAGGGCACGTTGTGCACGTCGCAGGCGCGCACCAGGGCGTTGATGTCGGGCTCGTGCGGCTGGGGCGTCATGGGGTCGCGCAGGAAGATCACGCCATCGATCTCACCCACGGCCAGGCGCGCGCCAATCTGCAGGTCGCCGCCCAGCGGGCCGCTGAGCAGGCGCTCCACCGACAGGCCCACCTCGGTCTGCAGGCGGCCGCCGGTGGTGCCGGTGCCACTGAGGGTGCAGGTCTGGAGAAAGGCCTTGTGTTCGGTGGCTAGGCGCACCATGTCGGCCTTCTTGCCATCGTGCGCGATCAGGGCGATGCGCATGGTCAGCGGCTTTCCATCTGTTTGGCCATGGTCTTGCCCAGCTCCACGCCCCACTGGTCGTAGGCGTGCACGCCCCACAGCGCGGCCTGGCAGAACACTTTGTGCTCGTACAGGGCCACCATGGCACCCAGCGAGTGCGGGGTGAGCGACTCCAGCCACAGCGTGGAGTTGGGCACGTTGCCCCGGAAGCTGCGGTGGTTGAGCATGTGGGCCACCTCCGCGTCCGTCAGGCCGCTGGCCCGCAGCTCGGTGTCGGTGGCGGCGGCGTCGCGGCCCAGGGCCAGCGCACAGGCCTGCGCGTTGAGGTTGAGCAGGGCCACGCGGTGGTGTTCGGCCGCCAGCGGCAGGGGCGCGTCCTCGGATTCGACGCCGATGAAATCGACCGGCACCCGGTGCTGGCCCTGGTGCAGCAACTGGAAGTAGGCGTGCTGGCCTTCGATGCCCAGACCGCCCCAGACGATGGGGCCGGTGGCGATCTCGACCGGCGAGCCGTCCACGTGGGTGCTTTTGCCGTTGGACTCCATGTCCAGCTGCTGCAGGAAACGCGCGAAGTGGAACATGCGGCTGGCGTAGGCCGCGATCAGGTGGGTGGGGCAGCCCAGGAAGTTGCGGTTCCACACGCCCAGCAGCGCCATCATCAGCGGCATGTTGCGGGCGGGGGCGGCGCGCCAGAAGTGCTTGTCCATGGCGTGGCCGCCGGCCAGGAATTCGCGGAAGCGGTCGGGGCCGATGGCGATGGCCAGCGGCAGACCGATGGCCGACCACACCGAGTAGCGCCCGCCGACCCAGTCCCAGAAGCCGAAGGTGTTCTCGGCCCGGTAACCCTGGGCCGCCGACACCTGGGGCGACGCCGTGACGGCGATCAGGTGCGGCGCCTGCTGGGCATCGGAGGCCAGGCCGTGGTCGGCCAACCAGCGCTTGACCGAGGCCGCCAGGGTCATGGTCTCCTGGGTGGTGAAGGTCTTGCTCTGCACCACGAAGATGGTCTGGTCGGGATTGAGCCAGCGCAGGATGCTGTGCAGCGACCAGGCGTCGGGGTTGGAGATGAAGTGCACCCGCACGTCGGGGTCGCAGTAGGCGTCCAGCGCCTGCACGGCCATGCGGGGCCCGAGGTCGGAGCCGCCGATGCCGATGTTGACCACGTTGGTGATGCGCCGGCCCCGGAAACCGCGCCACTGGCCGTTGCGTATGCGTTCGGCCGCACCCAGGAAGCGTTCCAGTTCGGCTTGCACCAGATCGGAAATGCGCTCGCCCCAGGGCGGCTGGGCCATGTGCGAGCCGCGCAAGGCCACGTGCAGGGCGGCGCGGTCTTCGGTGCGGTTGATGTGTTCGCCGCGCGCCTGCGCCTGCGCCTGCTCCAGCACGCTGGACTCGCGTGCCAGGTCCAGCAGCGTGGCCAGCACCTCGGGCGTGACCTGTTGGCGCCCGGCATCCAGCCGCAGGCCGGCGGCCTCGAACTGCAGGCTGGCGTGGCGCGTGTCGGTGCCGGGGGCCAGCAGCTCGCGCAGGTGGGGCAGGGGCTGCGATGCCAGCTGTTGCAGGCGTTGCCAGGCGGCGCGCTGCTGCGGGGGAATGAAGGCTTGTGTCATGGGGAGGGTGAACAAAAGCGGGGGGATGGGACTGCGGCGACGGCTCATGCCGCCGCTTGTGCCGCCAGGGTGGCTTCGCGTGCCAGGCGTGTGATCTGTGCCCAGTCACCGGCCTGGACGGCGGCGGCCGGCGTGAGCCACGAGCCACCCACCATGGCCACGTTGGGCAGGGCCAGGAACTGGGCCATGTTGGCCAGGGACACGCCACCCGTGGGGCAGAAGCGCAGGTCGGGCAGCGGGCCGCCCCAGGCCTTGAGCACCTCCACGCCACCGAGCTGGGCGGCCGGGAAACACTTCATGAGGCCGAAGCCGGCGTCGCGCATGGCCATGGCCTCGCTGGGCGAGCCCACACCGGGGATGAAGGGCAGGCGGGCTTGCAGCACCGCATCGATCAGCGCGGGTGTGCTGCCGGGCGAGAGCGCAAACCGCGCGCCCGCGTTCAACACCTGTGCCACCTCGCTGGCACGCGTGACGGTGCCGGCGCCCACCTGCATGGCGGGCACGGCCTTGGCCACGGCCTCGATGGCGGCCAGGCCGGCGGCGCTGCGCAGGGTGATTTCGATCACGTCCACGCCACCGGCGAGCAGGGCCTCGGCCATGGGCACGGCCTGCGCGGGGTCGGTGACGACCACCACGGGCACGACGCGGGACTGGAAGGAGGGGAGGGGAGCGGGTGTGTTCATGGGGATACCGGAGTGTGCCAGTTGCGGGGCAGTTCAATCATTTCCAAACAGGGCGGAGGCGCCGTTTTCGGCCAGGCCCGCCTGGCGGCGGAACAGGCCAAACAGCTCGCGCCCGTGGCCGGCGCCATTGGCGCTCAAGTCCACCTGCGGCAAGGGGCGCCGCGCCAGCTCGGCTTCGTCCACCAGCACGTCCAGCGTGCCGGCCTCGCAGTCCAGCAGCACCATGTCGCCGTCGCGCACGCGGGCGATGGGGCCGCCGCACACGGCCTCGGGTGTCACGTGGATGGCGGCGGGCACCTTGCCCGAGGCGCCGGACATGCGGCCGTCGGTGACCAGCGCCACCTTGAAACCCTTGTCCTGCAGGATGCCCAGGATGGGCGTGAGCTTGTGCAGCTCGGGCATGCCATTGGCCTGCGGGCCCTGGTGGCGCACGATGGCCACAAAGTCGCGCTCCAGCTGGCCCTGCTTGAACAGATCGCTCAAGGCCTGCTGGCTGTCCACCACCACGGCGGGGGCCAGCACGCGCTGGTGTTCGGGCTTCACGGCCGAGGTCTTGACCACCGCGCGGCCCAGCTTGCCCTGCAGGCGCTTGAGGCCGCCGTCGGGCGTGAAGGGCGCGCTCACCGGGCGCAGCACCGATGCGTCGCCCGAGGTGCTGGGCGCCGCGCGCCAGGCCAGCTGGCCCTGGTCCAGCCAGGGCTCGGCGGCGTAGCGCTGCAGGCCCTCGCCCAGCAGGGTGGACACGTCGGCGTGCAGCAGGCCCACCGACAACAGCTGGCCGATCAGGAAACCCATGCCGCCGGCGGCGTGGAAGTGGTTCACATCCGCCTTGCCGTTGGGGTAGACCTTGGCCAGCAGCGGCACCACCGCCGAGAGTTCGGCGAAGTCGTCCCAGTCGATGCGTATGCCGGCGGCGCGCGCCATGGCCACCAGGTGCATGGTGTGGTTGGTGGAGCCGCCCGTGGCCAGCAGGCCGACGATGGCGTTGACGATGGTTTTTTCGGTGACGATCTGGCCCATGGCCGGCGCGCGCAGGGCGCAGGCCACGGCGTGTTCGGTGAGTGCCGTGCGCAGCGGCGTGCCGGGGTTGACGAAGGACGAGCCCGGCAACTGCAGGCCCATGATCTCCATCAGCATCTGGTTGGAGTTGGCCGTGCCGTAGAACGTGCAGGTGCCGGCGCCGTGGTAGGCCGCCTCTTCGGCCGCCAGCAGGGCGGCGCGGTCCACCAGGCCTTGGGCGTACTGCTGGCGCACCTTGGCCTTGTCGTCGTTGGACAGGCCCGAGGTCATGGGTCCGGCCGGCACCATGACCACCGGCAGGTGGCCGAACTGCAGCGCGCCGATCACCAGGCCGGGCACGATCTTGTCGCAAATGCCCAGGCACAACACGCCGTCGAACACGTTGTGCGACAGCGCCACGGCCGTGGCCAGCGCGATCACATCGCGCGAGAACAGCGACAGCTCCATGCCCTCGTAGCCTTGTGTCACGCCGTCGCACATGGCCGGAACGCCGCCGGCGACCTGGGCGGTGGCACCCAGCGTGCGCGCGGTGGCGCGGATGTGTTCGGGGTAGTGCTCATACGGTTGGTGGGCCGAGAGCATGTCGTTGTAGGCGGTGACGATGCCGATGTTGGGCTGGCGCTCCTGGTGCAGCACCAGCTTGTCGTTGCCGGGCATGGCGGCGAAGGCGTGGGCCATGTTGGCGCAGCCCAGGCCCGCGCGGTAGGGGCTGGGCTTGCGCAGGCCGGCCAGCGTGGCCAGGTAGCTTGCGCGGCTGTCGCGGCTGCGCTCGACGATGCGCTCGGTGACGCGCTGCAGCGTGTCGTTCAGGGAGGGGGAGGTTTCAGACATGGGAGGCTCTCAGGAATCAGGGGGCAAGCCAGACCTGCACCGGCTCGGTCGCCTGGTGCAGCAGCAGGGAAATGGGCAGGTCGGCCGTGGGCGCGGCGCAGGCGCGCTCGAACACGGCCCGCTTGGTCGCACCTTGCAGTGGCAGCACCAGGCAGCGTGTGGCCAGCAAGGTGGGCAGGGTCAGGGTCAGGCGGGCGTGGGGGGCGGTGGCCGGGCGGGTCCAGACCAGTGGCTCGGCGCTTGTCAGCGCCTCATCGACGCCCGGTGCATGGGGAAACAGCGAGGCGGTGTGGCCATCTTCGCCCATGCCCAGCACGGCCACGTCCAGCGGCCAGGGCAGGGTGCCCAGGCGTTGCCGGGCGGTTTCGGTCAGGGTTGCCAGGTCGCTGACGGTGTCAAAGAACGGCAACCAGCGTGCGGCAGCGGCCTTGCCTTGCAGCAGGTGCTGGCGCACCAGGGCGCTGTTGCTGTCGGGGTGGTCGTGGGGCACACAACGCTCGTCCACCAGCAGCACCGTGACCTGCGCCCACGGCAGGGCCTGCTGGCTCAGTTGCTCAAACAGCGGCACCGGCGACTTGCCGCCCGAGACCGCGAGCAGAGCCTGGCCACGCTCGGCCACGGCGGCACGCAGGCGCTGGGCGATGTCGGCGGCCAGCAGCCGTGCCAGCTCGGCGCCGTCGCGGCAGGGATGGCTTGTGACGCGCGCCGTGCTCATGGCCTCACTGCGCCTCGAACCACACGGCGTCTTCCCGCGCCACCAGGGCGGAGGATGCGGCCGGGCCCCAGCTGCCGGCCGGGTAGGTCTTGGGCCGTTCGCCCAATTGCTTCCAGCCTTCGAGGATGGGATCGGCCCAGCGCCAGGCGGCTTCCAGTTCGTCGCGGCGCATGAAGTGGGTCAGGCGGCCCTTGATGACGTCGATCAGCAGGCGCTCGTAGGCCTCGGCGCGGCGTTCGGTGAAGGCCGATTGCAGGTCCAGGTTGAGGAAGACCGGACGCATCTTCATTCCCGAGCCCGGCTCCTTGGCCATCATCTGCAACTGGATGGATTCTTCCGGCTGCAGCGTGATGATGAGGCGGTTGGGGTGGGACTGCGACGACTCGCCGGCGAAGATGGAAAACGGTGGCTCGGAGAACTCGATGATGATTTCCGACTGGCGCTTGAGCATGCGTTTGCCGGTGCGCAGGAAAAAGGGCACGCCGGCCCAGCGGCTGTTGTGCACCTGGGCCTTGATGGCCACAAAGGTTTCGGTCTGGCTGCCGGCAGGCACGTCGGCCTCTTCCAGGTAGCCCTTGGCCTGTGCGCCATCGACCACCCCGGCCGTGTACTGGCCGCGCACGGTGTCGCGCAAGACGTCGGCGAGCTCGAACCTGCGCAGCGAACGCAGCACCTTGAGTTTTTCGTCGCGCACGTCGTCGGGGTCGAGCGAGATCGGGGCTTCCATGGCCACGATGCACAGCAGCTGCAGCAGGTGGTTTTGCACCATGTCGCGCATGGCGCCGGTGTGGTCGTAAAAGCCCGCCCGCGTGCCCACGCCCACGGTCTCCGACACCGTGATCTGCACGCTCTTGATGGTGGGCGCGCGCCACAGCGGTTCAAAGATGGCGTTGCCAAAGCGCAGCACCATGAGGTTTTGCACCGTTTCCTTGCCGAGGTAGTGGTCGATGCGGTAGATCTGCCTTTCGCTGAAGTGCCGCGCCACCGCTTCGTTGATGGCCTGGGCCGAAGGCAGGTCGTGGCCCAGCGGCTTTTCCAGCACCACCCGCGCCTGCGGGTCGATCAGGCCGGCACCGTCGAGGTGGCGGCAGATGTCGGTGAACAGGCTGGGGGCGGTGGCGAGGTAGAACACCTTGGTCGCGCCGGGGCGGCAGGTGGCCAGCAGATGCTGGTAGCCGTCGGCCACGGTGGCGTCCAGGCTCACAAAGTCCAGCCGCTCCAGAAAGCTGGCCCAGGCCTCGGCCTTCAGGGCGTCGGCGCCCACGTGCGGGCGCGAGGTCTTGTCGATGAAGGCGATGTAGTCCTCGCGCGTCCAGCTGTGCCGGCCCACGCCGATGATGCGGCAGCCTTCGGGCAGGCGTTCGTGGAGGTGGGCCATGTAGAGCGCGGGCAGCAGCTTGCGCCACGCGAGGTCGCCCGCGCCACCGAAGATGACCATGTCGAGGGGGGGTGAAACGGCTGCGTTCATGCGGGGTGTGTCTCCGGTGTCTATGTAACTATGTTACCAAAAAATAGGGCGATCATCGAGTGTGGAGTTACATGTGGGTTTCATCGTCCAGCTCTTCGCCGGTGGGCGGCTGGCAGCCCTTGCGGCCGCAATTGATGGCGGCGGCTCGCATGGCGCGTGCCAGGGTGCGGGCGACGTGTGCTTCGGCCAGTGAGCCGTCGCCGGCCCACTCGGCCAGGCAGGTGCCCCAGAAGGTGTCGCCGGCGCCCACCGTGTCCACCACTTGCACGGCGGGCGCCGGGGCGCTGGCCTGCCGGCCATTGACCCACAGGCTGGCGCCGGCCGCGCCGAAGGTGAAGGCGACGTGGCGGTTGGCGGGGCGCGCAAAGGCCTGGCGCAAGTGCTCGGCATGGGCCAGGGTGGCCTCGCCCAGGCCGAGGGCGGCGAGATCTTCGTCGCTGGCCTTGACCCAGTCGGCCAGCTCCACCGCCTGCATCACCGCGGCCCGGTAGGCCGGCAGGTCGCGTGCCATGGCCGGACGCAGGTTGGTGTCCACGCTGATGCGCCAGCCCAGGTCGCGCGCCGCGCGCAGCACCGCCAGGGTTTTCTCGTGTTCGGGCGGCAGCAGCATCAGCGAGCCGGTGTGCAACACGCCCGGCGGGTGTTGTCGCAGCAGGGCGATCAGATCGTCTGGCGCGTGGTCGCGGTCGGCGATGCCTTCGCGGTAGAAGCCGTAACTGGGCTGGCCGCCCTGCAGCGTCACCACCGCCAGCGAGGTGGGGCAGGGGCTGTCGGGGCTTTGCGGGCGCACGCCATCGGCCAGGGCCTGGGCCTTGAGCCGTTGGCCAAAGCTGTCGCTGGAAAACGGCGGCAGGTAGCCCACCTGGGCACCCTGGCGTGCGGCGGCGCGCGCCAGGTTGTAGGGGCTGCCGCCCATGAGTGGCAACAGGCTGCCGTCGGGCTGGGCAAGGCAGTCCATCAGGGCCTCGCCCAGGATCAGGATGGGACGGTTCAAGGTGTGTTCCTCATGTGTCGTGTCGAGCGGCGAAGGCGCCGCCGTGCCGGCAAGTGTCCGGTCAAGCTGACGATGGGGACACTAGGGAAAATACTAAATAAAGGTAATTGATTTAATTTTTTCCTTGGTCCACACTTCGCTCCACGGTTGAACGCCAACCGATCCACCCACAAGAGGAGCACACATGACCACCCCCCGTACCGCCCGCCTGAGCCTGTTCGCCGCCGCACTGACCGCTTCGACCCTGGTCGCTGCGCAAACCCCGCCCGTGATCGGCCTGATCACCAAGACCGAGACCAACCCCTTCTTCGTCAAGATGAAGGAAGGCGCCAGCGCCGAGGCCACGAAGCTGGGTGCCAAGCTGCTGACCGCCGCCGGCAAGACCGATGGGGACAACGCCGGCCAGGTGACCGCCATCGAGAACATGATGGCCGCAGGCGCAAAGACCATCCTGATCACGCCCAGCGATTCCAAGGCCATCGTGCCGGCCATCCGCAAGGCGCGTGCGGCGGGCGTGATGGTGATTGCGCTGGACAGTCCGACCGACCCCGAGAACGGCACCGACGCGCTGTTTGCCACCAACAACTTCAAGGCCGGCGAGTTGATCGGCCAGTACGCCAAGCTGGCGCTGGGCGGCAAACCGGCCGTGATCGCGACGCTGGACCTGTTCCCGGGCCACCCGGTGGGCGCGCAGCGCCACAACGGCTTCCTCAAGGGGTTTGGCTTGCCCGCGCCGGATGCGAAGAGCAACGAACTCGGTGGCGCCAAGGCCGGCGTGGCCTGCATGGCCGACAGCTACGGCGACCGCGCCAAGGGCCAGACCGGCATGGAAAACTGCCTGCAGAAAACGCCCAACATCAACGTGGTCTACACCATCAACGAGCCGGCCGCCGCCGGCGCCTACAACGCGCTCAAGGCCGCTGGCAAGGAGAAGGACGTGCTCATCGTTTCGGTGGACGGCGGCTGTGCCGGCATCGGTGACGTGGGCAAGGGCGTGATCGCCGCCACCTCGCAGCAGTACCCGCTGCGCATGGCCGCCATGGGTGTGGCCGCCGGTGTGGAATACGCCAAGAGCGGCAAAAAGGTCAGCGGCTACACCGACACCGGTGTGACGCTGATCGCGGCCAAGCCGGTGGCGGGCGTGGACAGCAAGGACGTCAAGACCGGCAGCGAGCTGTGCTGGGGCAACAAGTGAACCCCGCCTGGCGCAACACGGCGGCCCTCACCATGTCCACGCCCCAAGTCAAGCTGCCCCCCATCGCCACCATGGGGCCCTTCATCGCGCTGCTGCTGGCGACGGTGTTCTTCGCCAGCCAGAGCGAGCGCTTCCTGTCGGCGCAGAACTTTGCGCTCATCCTGCAGCAGGTGATGGTGGTGGGCGTCATCGCCATCGGCCAGACCCTGATCATCCTCACCGCCGGCATCGACCTGTCGTGTGGCATGGTGATGGCCCTGGGCGGCGTGGTGATGACCAAGGTGGCGGCCGACTTCGGCTTGCCGGCGCCGGTGGCCATCGCCTGCGGCATAGGCGTCACGACCCTGTTCGGCCTGCTCAACGGCCTGCTGGTCACACGCATCAAGCTGCCGCCTTTCATCGTCACGCTGGGCACGCTCAACATCGCCTTCGCCATCACGCAGCTCTATTCGGGCTCGCAGACCATCACCGACATCCCGGCTGGCATGACGGCGCTGGGCGAGACCTTCAAACTGGGCGACACCGCCATCGTCTGGGGTGCGGTGCTGATGCTGGTGCTGTACGGCCTGGTGTGGTTTGGCCTGCGCGAGACCGCGCCCGGGCGCCACGTCTATGCCGTGGGCAACAGCCCCGAGGCCACGCGCCTGACCGGCATCGCCACCGACAAGGTGCTGCTGGGCGTGTACGTGCTGGCCGGCCTGTTCTACGGCATCGCCTCGCTGCTGTCGGTGGCGCGCACCGGTGCCGGCGACCCCAATGCCGGGCAGACGGAAAACCTCGACGCCATCACCGCCGTGGTGCTGGGCGGCACCAGCCTGTTCGGGGGCCGCGGCATCATCCTGGGCACATTGGTGGGTGCGCTGATCGTGGGCGTGTGCCGCAACGGCCTCACCCTCATGGGCGTGTCATCGGTCTACCAGATCCTGGTCACCGGCATCCTGGTCATCCTCGCGGTGGCCACCGATCAACTGTCACGCAAGGGAGTGCGCTGAAATGGACCACAACACCCCCCTGGTGATGCAGGCCAAGGGCCTGGTCAAACGCTACGGGCAGGTCACCGCGCTGGACGGCGCCGACTTCGAACTGCGTGCGGGCGAAATCCTGGCCGTGATCGGCGACAACGGCGCCGGCAAGTCCAGCCTGATCAAGGCCTTGTCGGGCGCCACCATCCCCGATGCGGGCGAGATCCGGCTCGACGGCCAGCCCGTTCGCTTCAAAAGCCCCATCGACGCGCGCCGCGCCGGCATCGAGACGGTTTACCAGGACCTGGCCGTGGCCCCGGCCATGACCATCGCCGAAAACCTGTTCCTGGGGCGCGAGCTGCGGCGCCCCGGTTTCCTGGGTCGCACCCTGGGCATGCTGGACAAGCGCCGCATGCTGGCCGAAAGCATCGCCCGCATGAACGACCTCAAGGTCGGCATACGCTCCATGACACAGGCGGTGGAGACGCTCTCGGGCGGACAGCGCCAGTGCGTGGCGGTGGCGCGCGCGGCGGCCTTTGCGCAGCACGTGGTCATCATGGACGAGCCCACCGCTGCGCTGGGCGTGAAGGAAGGCAACATGGTGCTGGAGCTGATCCGCCGCGTGCGCGACAAGGGGCTGCCGGTGATCCTCATCAGCCACAACATGCCCCACGTGTTCGAGATCGCCGACCGCATCCACATCGCCCGCCTGGGCAAACGTGCGGCCCTGGTCAACCCCAAAAAAATCAGCATGAGCGACACGGTGGCGGTGATGACCGGTGCCATGGCGCCCGAGCAGATTCCGGCCGAAGCGCTGGCGCATTGAAAACGGTTCATCATGCTCAAAGGCATTGACCCCCTGCTGACACCCGACCTGCTCAAACACCTGTGCGCCATGGGCCACGGTGAGTGGGTGGCGGTGGTGGACGCCAACTTCACCGCCGATTGGCTGGCCGGTGGCAAACCCGTGGTGCGCCTGCCCGGCCACAGCCTGGCGCGTGTGGCGCATGCCGTGTTGTCGGTGTTGCCGCTGGCCACGGACGTGGACCGACCCGCCGGCTACATGCAGCACAGCGACCTGCCGGCGGGACAGACCACGGCGGCGCAGCAGGCCTTCATCGCGGTCACGGCCAGTGTCGAGAGGCTGGCCCCCGAACGGGTGGAGCCCATCGAGCGTTACGCCTTCTACGAGCGTGTGAAGGCGGCCAGCCTCATCGTGCAGAGCGGCGAAGCCACTGCCTATGGCAATGCGATACTTTGCAAGGGCGTCATCCTGCCCCCGTCTTCCCACTGAGCCCCGCCGCCCATGCCCCGCAAGCCCCCACCTGCCGAAGCCACCACCCCAGCGGGAGGTGAACCGTTTCATGGCATGCGCGGCTCCAACCACCAGGGCATGCGCCAGTTCAACGAGCGCACCGTGTTGCAGGCCATACGCCTGCACGGCGCCATCCCCAAGGCCGATCTGGCCCGCCTGACGCAGCTTTCAACCCAGACCGTCTCCATCATCGTCGAGCGCCTGCTCGACGACGGGCTGCTGCTCAAGCAGGAGCGGGTGCGCGGCAAGATCGGCCAGCCCTCGGTGCCGCTGTCGCTCAACCCCGAGGGCGCCTTCAGCGTGGGCGTGCAGGTGGGCCGGCGCAGCCTGGAGGTGCTGGTGATCGACTTCGTCGGCCAGATACGCCACCAGCAGGTGTTCCACTACGCCTGGCCCGATCCCGACGAGGTGCTGCCCCACGTGGCCGGTGCGCTCAAGACGCTGCGCCGCCAGATGGGCACGCGCTGGGCGCGGGTGGTGGGTCTGGGTCTGTCGGCGCCGCTGTTCATGCACCAGTGGGTCGAGCTGCTGGGGCCGGGTGCGGCCCCTGCGTTGCAGAAGTGGGCCGGCGTGGACCTGCGCGAACGGGTGCAGGCCCTGACGCCGCTGCCGGTGGTGTTTGCCAAGGACACCATCGCCGCCTGCACGGCCGAGCTGCTGCAAGGCCACGGCCAGCAGCTGCGCAGCTTTCTCTACATCTTCGTCGGCACCTTTGTGGGCGGCGGGCTGGTGCTGTCGGGCCACCTGCTGCCCGGCGAACGCGGCAATGCGGGCGCCATCGGTTCCCTGCCCATGGGGCAGGCGCAAGCGGGTGGCGCCCCGCAGTTGCTGGAGCAGGCCTCGGGCTGGCAGCTGGAGCAGGCCTTGATGGCCGCCGGCCTGGACCCCCAGCTGGTGCACCACGACGGCATCACCGACCCCGCCCACGAGGGGCTCACCGGTCCCTGGCTGCAGCGTGCCAGCGAGGCGCTGGCCATGGCCGTCATCAGTGCTGCCGCTTTACTCGACCTGGACGCCGTGGTGCTCGACGGCAGCCTGTCGCGACCGCTGCTGGAGCGCCTGCTGGTGCGCACGCGCGACGCCATGGCCGCCTACCCGCTGGTGGGCATTGCCCGACCCGAGCGCGTGGTGCTGGGCCAGGTGGGTGCCCACGCGCGCGCGCTGGGCGGTGCGCTGCTGCCGCTGCACACCCAGTTTTTCCCCGACAAGGACATCTTCCTCAAACAGGACCTGTGACGGGCGGGGCCGGCAAGCCCTGCGCTTGCAGCCAGTCACCCAGGGGCACCGGCCGCGCGAAGTGGTAGCCCTGCATCGCCTCGCAGGCGCTGTCCACCAGGAAGGTCGCTTGTGTGGCCGTCTCCACGCCTTCGGCCACCACGCGCAGGTTGAGGTGGCGTGCCATCGACAGAATGGCCCGCACGATGCCGGTGTTGCCACCATCGGTGGGCACGTCCTGCACAAACACCTTGTCGATTTTCAGTTCGTACAGCGGCAGGCGCTTGAGGTAGCCCAGGCTGGAGTAGCCTGTGCCGAAATCGTCGATGGAAAAGCGTATGCCCATGGCCACCAGTTCGGCCATGCGCGCCACGGTGTCGTCCACGTGGTCGATCAGCAGGCCTTCGGTCACCTCGAACACCAGCGCCTGCGCGGGCGCGCCGGTGTCGGCCAAGGTCTGGCGCACCTGTGCCACAAAGTCATCGGCGCGAAACTGCCTCGGGCTGACGTTGACCGACAGCGTCTTGTGTACGCCGGCCGCATGCAGGCGCGCCAGGCTGATGCAGGCCTGCTGCAGCACCCAGTGGCCCAGCGGCACGATGAGGCCGTTGGCTTCAGCGACTGGAATGAAAGCCATTGGCGAGACCAGGCCCCGCACCGGGTGCTTCCAGCGCAGCAGCAGTTCGGCGCCACACTCGCGCCCGCTGGCATCCACCTGCGACTGCGCGTGCGCTTCGAACTGGCCCTGTTGCAGCGCCACCTTGAGATCCTGTTCGATGGCCAGCCGCTCTTCGACCTCGGCCTGCATCTCGACCTGAAAAAACGCCGTGCGGTTGCGCCCACCGGATTTGGCCCGGTACATGGCGGTGTCGGCCTCGCGCAGCAGGTCGTCCACCGCGGTGCCGTGGCGCGGGAACAGCGTCAGGCCTATGCTGCCGGTGGTGGAGTAGCGCGCGCCTTCGATGTCGTGCGGGCGGTCCAGCTCGGCGCGCACCTTTTCGGCCACCGCCATGGCGCCGCGCGCCGCGCTGTCGGCGTGGGTGCCGAGGTCGCTGATGAGCACCACAAACTCGTCACCACCCAGGCGCGCCACGGTGTCCTCGCCGCGCAGCATCTCGGCCAGACGCTGGGCGACCTGCTGCAGCAGCGCGTCGCCCACGGAATGGCCACGCGCATCGTTGATGTGCTTGAAGTGGTCGAGGTCCAGGAACATCAGCGCGCCGAACTGGCCGGTGCGTTGCGCCGAGGCCAGGGCGTGGGTGATGCGCTCGACCAGCATGCGCCGGTTGGGCAGGCCGGTCAGCGCGTCGAAGTAGGCCAGGCGGTGGGTGTGCTCTTCGCTGGCCTTGCGCTCCGTGATGTCGGAAATGAAGCCGTGCCACAACACGCTGCCGTCGGGCAGGCGCTCGGGCATGGCGTCGCCCAGGCGCCAGCGCAGACCCTGCTGCGGCAGCAGCACGCGGAACTCGTGGTGCCAGGGCGAGAGCTGTTCGGCCGAGAGGTCGATGGACACTTCGAAGGCTTCGCGGTCGTCGGGGTGCACGCGGGCCATCAACACGCTGGCCCGTTCGCGCACGTCTTCCGGTCGGTGCTCCCACACCCCCCAGATGCCTTCGCTTGCAAAAGGCATGGTGATGCGGCCATCGGGATGGCGCTGGTACTGGTAGAGCACACCGGGCACGCGGCGCGCCAGGTTGTTGAGCAGGTCCAGGCTCTGCTTGAGCTTGAGCGCCCATTGCTCGCGTTCGCTGATGTCGCGGAACACGAAGCTGGCCATGGGCAAACCATCGTCGTCGTGGTAGAGCACCGAACTGGCCTCGACCTCGAATCGTTCGCCGTTGGCCCGGCGCATGGTCACCACGCCGCGTGCGCCGCCGGTGCGTTCGCGTTCCAGCAGCATGGGGCCCAGGCGCGGGTCGTTGAGATCGAGCAAGTCACCTCGCGGTGCGCGGCAGATGTCGGCCGCGCTGAGCCCCAGCATCTCGCAGGCGGCCGGGTTGGCCGACAGCACGTCGCCGCCCGGGCGGGTCTGCAGCATGCCGTCCATGCTGCTGTTGAACAGCAATTCGTAGTTGGCCTGGGTGGCACGGCGTTCGCGGTCGATGCGCTGGCGTTCGCTGAGGTCGGTGTTGGTGCCCGAGAGGCGCACCGCGCGGCCGTTGGCGTCGCGCAGGATGTGGCCGCGCGAGAGCAGGGGCAGGTAGTGCCCATCCTTGTGGCGGATGCGGAATTCGACCTGGTAGTGGCTGCCGCTGCCCCGGGCCGCGGCGCGGAAGTTGGCGGCCGCCGGTTCGCGGTCGTCGGGATGGATCAGGGCCTCCCAGTCGGACTCGTTGGCCGGCCGGTCGTTTTCGCCATAGCCCAGCATGGTCCAACCACGCTCGGAGTTGAAACGTTCCCCGGTGCGCAGGTCCCAGTCCCACCAGCCGTCGTTGGCGCCCTTGAGCACCAGCTCCAGCCGGGTTTCGCGTTCCTTGAGCAAGTGGTTCTGGCGCTGCAGTTCCAACTGTGCCATCACCTGGTGCGACAGCACCCGCAGGGCCTCGCGTTCGGTGTCGCCAAAGGCGCGGGGCAAGGTATCGATCACGCACAGCGTGCCCAGTGCCTGCCCCTGAGGTGTGACCAGTGGCGCACCGGCGTAGAAGCGGATGCCTGGCGCACCGGTGACCAGTGGGTTGGACTCGAAGCGTGGGTCGGCGTGTGCGTCTTCGACCACCATCACGTCGGGGCCGCGTATGGCATGGGCGCAGAAAGCGTGTTCGCGCGGTGTTTCCGAGATGTCCAGACCCACGCGCGATTTGAACCACTGGCGGTGCACGTCTATCAGCGAGACCAGGGCCACAGGCACCCGGAACAGGCTGGCGGCCAGCCGGGTCAGTTCGTCCAGCGCGGCGTCCGGGGCGGTGTCGAGCACGCCGTAGGCGCGCAGTTCGGCCAGCCGGGCGGTTTCCGGGTTGATGGTGTCCCGGGCGGGGCCGGGGCGGGTGGGCGGGGCGGGCAGAACCACGTGGGTAGGCGTAGGAGGGCGGTCAGGGCCGCAAATCTGAGGTTCTGATGCTGGCAGTTTAACAATTGGCGACCGCAATGGCGCGGGGAAAAGCCCTGATCACTGCCGGGTGTCGTCGGGCGCCAGGCTGGCGCTCCAGCGTTCGTTCCAGTCGGGCGCGGCGCTGTCGTCTGGGGCGTGCAGGGCATCCATGTCGCGGCGCTGGCGTTTGGTGGGGCGGCCCTGCGTCAAGGCGAGTGCCGGCTCGGGCGCCAGCCGCCGCCGTTCGGCCTGGGCCAGGCGCAGCGCCACCGAAGCCTCGGTTTCGCTGTACAGCAGTGCGGCCTGGGGCGCGGGTCCGCGCGTGGCGCTGATGCCCAGCACCGTCACCGTGCGCAGCACCGGGCCCTGGGCGATTTCCAGTTCATCGCCCGCGCGCACCTCGCGCGCCGGTTTGGTGTGGGCGCCGTTGACGCGCACGCGGTGTTTCTCGATCGCCTCCACCGCCAGGGCGCGGGTTTTGAAGAAGCGGGCGGCCCACAGCCATTTGTCCAGGCGCAGGCGTTCGCGGGTGGTGGTGGCGTGTGTGTTCATGTGGCTTGCGCCAGGGGCAGGCGGACGGTGGTGTCCAGCCCCGCCACCTGGCCGTGGAGTCCTCGGTTGTCCAGGGCGATTTCGCCGCCCAGCGAGCGGGTGATTTCCTGGCAGATGGCCAGGCCCAGTCCGCTGCCGCCGGGCAGGGCACCTTCGTGCTGGTGGCGGGCGAAGGGCTCGAACAGGTGGGCGCGCAAGGCGGCCGGGATACCCGGGCCGCTGTCGGCGATGGTGAGCGCGGCGGTGCGTTCGTCGCAGACCAGTTGCACGGCCAGCGTCGCCTCGGGCGGGATGTGCTTTATGGCGTTGTGCAGCAGGTTGCGCACCAGCTCGCGCAGCGCCCATTCGTGGGCGCGCACCGGCGCGCGCCGCACGTCGAGCGAAAAGTCGAGCTGCCGCTCGGCGATCAGGGGCGCGAGGTCCAACGCCACGCTGCGCACCACCTCGGCCCAGTCGAGCACCGGCGCATCGTCCTGCTGGCGCAACTGTTCCACCTTGGCCAGCGACAGCATCTGGTTGGCCAGCTCGGTGGCGCGGTTGACCGTGTGTTCGATCTCGCCCAGCGCCACCATGGGCTCGACGTCGCCACGGCGTGCCGATTGCACCTGCGTCTTGAGCACCGCCAGCGGTGTGCGCAACTGGTGGGCGGTGTCGCGCACGAAGCGCTTCTGGTGGTTCAGCAGATGGGCCAGGCGGGCCATGTGCTGGTTGGTGGCCTCGATCAGCGGGCGCACCTCGCGCGGCGCGGTGTCGGTCTGCAAAGGGGTGAGGTCGCTGTCGCTGCGGGCGGCCAGCGCGGCACTCAGGCGCCGCACCGGGCGCGTGGCGCGTTGCACCACCAGCACCACCACGCCGGCGATCACGGCCAGCAACAAGGCCTGGCGCCACAAGGTGTCGATCAGCATCTGCCGTGCCAGTGTGTGGCGCAGCTCCAGCGTCTCGGCCACCTGTATGGTGACCATGCCCTGGCCGCCAGGGCCTGCCACCGGTTGCAGCAACACGGCCACGCGCACGTCTTCGCCGCGGTACTGGCCGTCGTAGAAGTCCACCAGCGCGGCGTACAGACTTTTGGTGGGCAGCTTGCCGCGCCACAGCGGCAGGTCGTCAAAACCCGACACCATCTCGCCCTGGAAACCGCTGACCCGGTAGTACAGGCGGCTGCGGTTGTCGGCCTCGAAGGGCTCCAGCGCCGAGTAGGGCAGGGTGGCGCGCACGCGGGCCTGCTCGCCTTCGCCCACCAGCTGCAATTGCTCCCCGATCGACTTGGCGGTGGCCAGCAGGGTGCGGTCGTAGGCGGTGTCGGCCGCGCGCAAGGCCTGGCGATACAGCACGGCGCTGTTGACCAGCACCAACAGCAGCACCGGCACCAGGATGCCCAGCATGAGCTGGCTGCGCAGCGAGCGCGCCTGCCACCAGAGCGAGAGCCCGCTCATGTGGGTGCCTTGAGCAGGTAGCCCAGGCCACGCAGCGTGACCAGCGCCACGCCGGTATCGGCGAGCTTCTTGCGCAGCCGGTAGACCACCACCTCGATGGCCTCGTACTGCACATCGCTTTCACCGGGGAAGACCAGCTCGAACAGCTTTTCCTTGGTGATGGCCTGGCCGGGCCGCGCCAGCAGGGCGCGCAGCAGGGCCAGCTCGCGCGGCGCCAGCTCCATGGGCTGGTCGTGGTGGTAGACGGCGCCGCTGCCCGTGTCCACGTACAGCCCGCCCACGCGCGCGGGCGGCGCGGCGGGCTCGGCCGGGCTGCCGTTTGCGCGGCGCACCAGGGCGCGCACGCGGGCTTCCAGTTCATCGAGGTCAAAAGGCTTGGCCAGGTAGTCGTCGGCGCCGGTGTTCAGGCCCAGGATGCGGTCGCCCACCGTGCCGCGCGCGGTCAGGATGATGACCGGCGTGCGCAGCCCGGCCGCGCGCGCCTGCGCCAGCACCTCCAGCCCGTCCTGGCCGGGCAGGCTCAGGTCCAGCAGCACGGCGTCGGGCCGGGTGTTGCGCCACTGTGCCAGCGCCTGCAGGCCGTCGTCGCAGGTGAACACGGTCATGCCCTGACGTTCCAGCGCACGCTGCAGCGTGGCGCGCATGGTGGGGTTGTCTTCGACCAGCAGCAATTTCATGGGGCGGGGCTTGTCACGTTCAGTTCACGACGACTACAGTTTGGCACCTTGCTTGTGGAGAAGCTTATGCCTCAGATTCGAGAGACAGATGTCCAGGCGATGTTGCAAAAATCCAAAGACCCTCAGGTCAAGGACATGGCTTCTCTGCCAGCCACTGTAGCCGCTGCGACAAGGGTGCTGAACGTGACGCTGGAATTGATGGCCGATGCGCCCCGTTCCGGGGCGGGGGTGGCGGGCTTCGCGGTCCAGAAGGCGGTTGCCATCTCCGACATGGCCACGTTGTCAAAGCCGGCCGGCCCGCTCGTCAAGGGCGCCGGGCTGGTGGCGCAGACGGGTCTGATCTCGACCGGCCTGATCAAGCTGGCGAACGGGGTGAAGACGCCCAACCAGCTGCTGATTGGCGTGACGCTGGCCACGGCCCAGAAAGTGGTGCTGGCCGCAGGTTTTGGCGAGGTGGATCGTTGCAGGCTGGCCTTTGCATCTCTGGTCGCCAATGGTGGCATGGGGTTGTTGGTGTGCACAACCGCTGGCGCGCCCACGGTTGGCGCTGCCTGCCTGGTGGGCGCCGTGACCACGGCGGCCGACCTGTTCTCGGTGTACGACGCCTGTTACGCATCGGGTGCGGGCAAGCCAAGCCAGTGAACCCCACGTTGTGATGTCCGCCGATGAGCGCGGGACGAATCCGTGCCTAGGGTTCCTAGGGTTTTCACTGAGAAGTTGGACAGTGGACTGACAGCCAGCGCCCCCACCATCACGGCTGTCCGAAACCACAACAGGAGACTTCCATGCGTCGCGACACCTTCCTCAAGTCCCTGGCCGCCCTGGCCGCCAGCGGCGCCCTGCCCATGTCGGCCTGGGCTTCTGCCAACGTGAAGATGATGATTCCGGCCAACCCCGGCGGCGGCTGGGATTCCACCGGCCGCGCGCTGGGCAAGGCCTTGCAGGATGCCGGTGTGGCCGCCTCGGTGACCTACGAGAACAAGGGTGGCGCGGCCGGTGCCATCGGTCTGGCCCAGTTCTTCAACGCCAGCAAGGGCGACCCCAACGCCATGATGGTGATGGGCGCCGTGATGCTGGGCGGCATCATCACCGGCAAGCCGCCGGTGTCCATCACCCAGGTCACGCCGATCGCGCGCCTGACCACCGAATACAACGTGTTCGTGCTGCCCGAGAACTCGCCCTTCAAGACCATGGCCGACGTGGTCGCACAGATGAAGAAGGACCCCGGCAGCGTCAAGTGGGGCGGCGGTTCGCGCGGCTCCACCGAACACATTGCTGCGGCCATGATCGCCCGCGAAGCCGGTGTTGATGCGTCCAAGATCAACTACGTGCCCTTCCGTGGGGGTGGCGAGGCCACGGCGGCCATCCTGGGCGGCAACGTCACGGTGGGCGGCAGTGGCTTCAGCGAATTCCAGCAGTACATCGAGGCCGGCAAGATGAAAGGCATCGGTGTGACCGCACCGGCCCGCATCAAGGGCATCAACATCCCCACGCTCAAAGAGCAGGGCATCAACGTCGAGATCGGCAACTGGCGTGGTGTCTACGGTGCCGCCGGCATCACCCCTGCCCAGCGTGATGCGCTGACCGAGATGGTGGTCAAGGCCACCAAGAGCAAGGCCTGGGCCGAGGCGGTGGAGAAAAACGCCTGGACCCCTGCTCTGCTGACCGGCAAAGCCTTTGATGAGTTCGTGGACCGCGACTTTGCGGGCCTGCGCGCCATCATGGTCAAGTCCGGCATGATCTGAGCATCCAGGAGGCCAGCATGGGTGAAGCACCGAACCGCGTCGAGCAGGCGTCCCTGCCTGAGGTCCTGATTGGCGTGGGCGTGCTTGCGCTGGCCGCCTTCCTGGCCTGGGGGGCCACGGGCATCTCCAGCGAGGCCGGCTATGCCGGCGTTGGGCCCAACTTTTTGCCGTGGGCGGTGTCGGCCGCGCTGGCGGCCTGCGGTGTGTGGCTGTTGTGGGAAGCCCGCAGCGGTGGTTTCCGCGACCGCGAGGCGCCCTCGGGCGCTGACAGCGGCGACTGGCCTGCCTTTTTCTGGGTGTCGGTCGGTGTGCTGGCCAACGCCGCGCTGATCACCACCCTGGGTTTCATTCTGAGCTGCGCCCTGTGTTTTGTGCTGGCCGTGCGCGGCCTGCGCGTGGCCGAAGGCAAGCCCGGCGGCGGGCTGCACCAGACCCTCAAGGACGCCATGGTGGGCCTGCTGATCGCGGCCCCCGTGTACTGGCTGTTCACCAAAATCCTGGCGGTCAACCTGCCCGGTCTCACTTCCACCGGCTGGCTCTGAACACACCATGGACACCTGGAACCTGCTGATGGGTGGCTTTGCCACCGCCGCCACCCCGATCAACCTGCTGTGGGCTTTTGTGGGCTGCGCGTTGGGCACCGCCATCGGCGTGTTGCCCGGCCTGGGCCCGGCCGTCACCGTGGCCATGCTGCTGCCCATCACCTCGCAGGTGGAGCCCACCGCGTCGATGATCTTTTTCTGTGGCATCTACTACGGCGCCATGTACGGTGGCTCCACCACCTCCATCCTGCTCAACACCCCCGGCGAGACCGGCACCATGGTGACCGCGCTCGAAGGTTTCAAAATGGCCAAAAGCGGGCGCGCTGGCGCGGCCCTGGCCACCTCGGCCATCGGCTCCTTTGTCGCGGGCACCATCGCCACCATCCTGGTCACGCTGGCCGCGCCGCTGATGGCCTCGTTCGCCGTCAAGCTCGGGCCGCCCGAGTACTTCTGTCTCATGCTGCTGGCCTTCACCACCGTGAGCGCGGTGCTGGGCCAGAGCACGCTGCGCGGCCTCACCTCGCTGTTCATCGGCCTGGCCATGGGCCTGATCGGCATCGACCAGATCACCGGCCAGGTGCGTTATGCCGGTGGCCTGCCCGAGCTGATGGACGGCGTGGAAGTGGTGCTGGTGGCCGTGGGCCTGTTTGCCGTGGCCGAGGCGCTGTACAACGCCTTGTACGAAGGCCGCAGCGTGAGCCAGATGAACAAGATGAACAAGGCCCACATGACCGGCACCGAGTGGAAACGCTCCTGGCCGGCGTGGCTGCGCGGCACCTTCATCGGTTTCCCTTTCGGCACCATCCCGGCCGGTGGCACCGAGATCCCCACCTTCCTGAGCTACGCCACCGAGCGCAAGCTGTCCAAGCACAAGGAAGAGTTCGGCACCTCCGGCGCCATCGAAGGCGTGGCCGGCCCCGAGGCCGCCAACAACTCGGCCGTGACCGCCACCCTGGTGCCGCTGCTGACCCTGGGCATCCCCACGTCGGTGACGGCAGCCATCCTGCTCAACGCCTTCCAGAACTACGGCATCAACGCCGGCCCGCAGCTGTTCCAGACCTCCTCCACCCTGGTCTGGGCGCTGATCGC
>CAYUAH010000015.1:0-24195 GCA_964442375.1 uncultured Hydrogenophaga sp.
GGCGTTGAAGAACTCCTCCTGCGTGCGTTCCTTGTTGGCGAAGAACTGCACGTCGTCGATCAGCAGCAGATCGAGCGAGTGGTAACGCGCCTTGAACTCGTCGAAGGTCTTGCGCTGGTAGGACTTGACCACATCCGACACAAACTGTTCAGCGTGGATGTACAAAATCTTGGCCTGCGGCTTGTCGGCCAGCAACTGGTTGCCGATGGCGTGCACCAGGTGGGTCTTGCCCAGGCCCACGCCGCCGTAGATGAACAGCGGGTTGTAGAGCTGACCCAGGCTGCCGGCCACGTGCATGGCGGCGGCCCGCGCCATGCGGTTGGCGCTGCCCTCCACCAGGGTCGCAAAGGTCAGCGCGGTGTTCAGGCGGTGCTTCTGGCCATCGGCCACCGGCTCGGCCGGCGCCGCCACTTCGGGCAGCTCGGCCAGCACCTGGTCTTGCAGGCTACGCGGCGTAGAGGCTTGCCGGACGGGGCTTTCACGCGGAGCGAGCACCAACTCCAATGCCACAGGGCGGCCCGCCAGCTCCTCCAGCAGGGCACTCAAGCGCCCTGCGTACTGGGCCCGGATCCAGTCCATCTTGAAGCGGTTGGCCACCGCCACCTGCACCCGGTCACCGCTTTCGCTGACACGGGCGGCCAGCGGGCGTATCCAGGTGTTGAACTGCTGTTCGGGCATCTCCTGCGCCAGGCGCTCGACGCAGGCATCCCAGAGATCGACCTGGGCGTCGGCGTGGGCGGCGGGGTGGGTTCCCTCGATCATGGGCAGTCTTGGAAGGTTGTTCTTGTTGTGGACAGTCCGGCATCAACCGGACGGCGATTGTAGTGCCAGCGCCGAGTTATCCACACCCCTTTTTGCCATACCCACACCCCCCGGCGCTGACGCCAGCTTGCCCCCGCCTCAGGAATTTGCGATAATGCCGGGTTTCCCCGATGCATCACGCCATTTCACAGCCCTGTGGCATGCGCGCGCTGGTGCTGCCGGGAGCCCCGCAGCGCTGCTGCACGATTTGCCAAGCCACGGCCCGACCGCCTTGCCACTGATGCCCCACAGGCAAGCCTGTAGGGTGTGAGCCGGCCAGGCGCCACGGCCCGGAGAACCACTATGAAACGCACTTACCAGCCTTCCAAAATCCGCCGCGCCCGTACCCACGGCTTCCTGGTTCGCATGAAGACCCGCGGCGGTCGCGCCGTGATCGCTGCGCGCCGCGCCAAGGGCCGCAAGCGCCTGGGCCTGTAATTCAGGCGCACGGCTTGGCCGATCCCGCGACGGGTTCGTTGCCTCGTGCTGCTGACAACGCGGCGCCTGGCGCCCTGGGCGCCAACGGCACCCGCCAGCGCCTGCAGCACATCGAGCACCGCGCCCAGTTCCAGTGGGTGATGGCGGGTCCGCCCGTGGTCAAAACCGCTCATTTCGCGCTGCACCTGGCAGCAGCTCCGGCAGCAGCACCGGCACTTGCGGGCGAATCCGCCCCGGCAAGTGCTTCGTCGCGCCCGCTGTTTGTGGGGGCCGGGCCCTGGGTCGGGGTGGTGATCCCCAAGCGTTGGGCCAAACGGGCCGTGACGCGCAACATGGTCAAGCGACAGATTTACGCCCTGGCGCAAGAGCGCCTGCCGGCGCTGCCTTGTGCCGCTCTGGTGGTGCGCCTGCGCAGTGGCTTTGATCGCAAGCAGTTCATCAGCGCCACCTCGGACGCCCTGAAAGCCGCCGTCCGCACCGAACTGCAGCAGTTGTATGGCCGCCTGCTGGAGCGCCAACATGCGTGACTGGCCCCAACGTGGCCTGATGGCCCTGGTGCGCGGCTACCGACTGCTGCTCAGCCCCTGGCTGGGCTCGTCCTGCCGCTTCGAGCCGACCTGCTCCGCCTATGCACTGCAGGCGCTGGAACAACACGGCGCTGCCGCCGGCACCTACCTCACCCTGCACCGGCTGGCGCGATGCCAGCCCTGGTGCCGGGGTGGACATGACCCGATTCCCGAACACCCACCCGCGCTGTTTTCGCGGCTGCTGGGTCAACCTCACGAGAAGCACTCGTCATGAATGACATCCGTCGATCCATCCTGTGGGTGGTGTTTGGTTTCTCCATGGTCCTGCTCTGGGACCAGTGGCAGGTTTACAACGGCCACAAGGCGACCTTCTTCCCGTCGCCCACCCCGGCGGCCAGTGCACCGGCCGCCGCCGGCAGCAAACCGGCCGACAACAGCGTGCCGGCCGCCAGTGCCACGGCCAGTGCCCCCGCAGCCAACCCGGCCGCCGTACCTGAGAACGCGCCCGCCGCGCCGCGCACCCAGCACCAGGTCAGCACCGACGTGCTCAAGCTGGTGATCGACAGCCAGGGTGCCGCCATCGTGCGCGCCGAATTGCCCCAACACGCCGCCCAGACGCCGCCGCCCAAGAACCAGGCCGTTGATCCGCTGGTGCTGCTGGAAACCGAAAAGAGCTACGCCGCGCAAAGTGGCCTGGTGGGCGCACAACTGCCCAACCACACCACGCCCATGACGCTGACCAGCCCGGCCACCACGCTGGCCGACGGCCAGGACAGACTGGAGTTGCGTTTCGAGTCGCCGGTGTTGAACGGCGTCAAGCTGGTCAAGACCTACACCCTCCAACGTGGCGCCTACGACATCGCCGTGCGCCACGAGGTGCTGAACCAGGGCTCGACCCCCATCAAGCCCCAGCTCTACCTGCAACTGGTGCGCGATGGCAGCATCGCCGGCAGTGCCACACCTTTTTATTCCACCTTCACCGGCCCGGTGGTCTACAGCAGCACCGCCAAGTACCAGAAGGTCGAGTTCGCCGACATCGACAAGGGCAAGGCCAGCTTTGAGAAAAGCACCAACGACGGCTACGTGGCCATGGTGCAGCACTACTTTGCCAGCGCCTGGCTGCTGGCCGATGGCGCGCGTGACAACTACATCGACCGCGTGACCGTCAACCAGAACGCGCGTTACCGCGCCGGCGCCATCACCCAGCTCGACGAGATCGCGCCCGGCCAGGCCAAGGCCTTTGACGCCCGCCTGTTCCTGGGCCCGCAGGACGAAAAGCTGCTGGAGCGCATGGCCCCCGGCCTGGAGCTGGTCAAGGACTACGGCTGGCTCACCATCCTGGCCAAGCCCCTGTACTGGCTGCTGGAGAAAATCCACGGCTTCGTCAGCAACTGGGGCTGGTCCATCGTGCTGCTGGTGGTGCTGATCAAGGCCGCTTTCTACTGGCTCAACGCCACCGCCTACCGCAGCATGGCCAAGATGAAGGCCATCAACCCGCGCATCATGGAAATGCGCGAGCGACTCAAGAGCAACCCGCAGCAGATGCAGCAGGAGATGATGAAGATCTACCGCGAGGAGAAAGTCAACCCGCTGGGCGGCTGCTTCCCCATCATGATCCAGATCCCCGTCTTCATCGCGCTGTACTGGGTGCTGCTGTCCAGCGTTGAAATGCGCAACGCGCCCTGGCTGGGCTGGATCACCGACCTGTCCACGCCCGACCCCTACTTCATCCTGCCCGCCGTGATGACCCTCACCACGCTGCTGCAAACCGCGCTCAACCCGACGCCACCGGACCCGATGCAGGCCAAGCTGATGTGGTTCATGCCGCTGATCTTCTCGGTCATGTTCTTCTTCTTCCCGGCCGGCCTGGTGATGTACTGGATCACCAACAACGTGTTGTCCATCGCGCAGCAGTGGGTGATCAACACCCGCATGGGCGTACCGCCGCAGTTCAACCTGCCCCGGTTCAAATAACCCCCCGAAGCGCCTGCGGCGCCTCCCCCCAGGGGGCGACACCAGCCGTCCGGCAAAGCCGGCCCGGCGGTGTCCCCGGCCGATACACTTCGGCCCACCTATGCTCTCCCGCCACGACGACCCGATTGCCGCCATCGCCACCGCCCCAGGGCGGGGCGCGGTGGGCATTGTGCGGGTGTCGGGCAAAGGCTTGGCGCCCTTGGTCGAGGCCATCTGCGGGCGCGCGCTGAAAGCGCGCGAAGCGAGCTACCTGCCGTTTCGCGACGCCGCCGGTGACGCCATCGACCAGGGCCTGGCCCTGTTTTTCCCGGCCCCCCATTCCTACACCGGCGAAGACGTGCTGGAACTGCAGGCCCACGGCGGGCCGGTGGTGCTGCAGCTCCTGCTGGCGCGCTGCCTGCAGGCCGGCACCACGGCCGGCCTGCCCCACCTGCGCCTGGCCGAGCCGGGTGAATTCACCCAGCGCGCCTTCCTCAACCACAAGATCGACCTGGCCCAGGCCGAGGCCATCGCCGACCTGATCGACGCCAGCACCGAAGCGGCCGCGCGCAGCGCCGGGCGCTCGCTCTCAGGCGCCTTCTCCAAAGAGATTCACACCCTGCGCGACGCCCTCATCCACCTGCGCATGCTGGTCGAGGCGACACTGGACTTCCCCGAGGAAGACATCGATTTCCTGCAGCAGGCCGACGCGCGTGGCCAGCTCACCCGGCTGCAAACCCAGCTGGCCGCCGTGCTGACCCGCGCCCACCAGGGTGCGCTGCTGCGCGAAGGCATCAAGGTGGTGATCGCCGGCCAGCCCAACGCGGGCAAAAGCTCGCTGCTCAACGCCCTGGCCGGCGCCGAGCTGGCCATCGTCACCCCCATCGCCGGCACCACCCGCGACGTGGTGAGCCAGACCATACAGATCGACGGCGTGCCCCTGCACGTGGTGGACACCGCCGGCCTGCGCGACACCAGCCTGCCCGAGGTGGACGTGGTGGAAAAAATCGGCATCGAACGCGCCTGGGGCCAGATCGAGGCGGCCGACGCGGTGCTCTTCCTGCACGACCTGACCCGCCACGACCAGCCCACCTACGCCAGCGCCGACGCCGCCCTGGCCCAGCGCCTGCCGGGCCACCTGCCGGTCATCCACCTCTGGAACAAGGCCGATGCTGCGCAGGCCGCAGCGCCCGCCGAGGGCCTGCGCATCTCGGCCAAGGCCGGCACCGGCTTGGCCGAGCTGAGGGGTGAATTGCTGCGCATCGCCGGCTGGCAATCCGCGCCCGAAGGTGTGTTCATCGCCCGCGAGCGCCACCTGCGCGCACTGCGCGAGGTGGACACGCACCTGCAACAGGCCCAGGCCCAGATCGAAGCCCGCATGCCCGCGCTCGATCTGCTGGCCGAAGAACTGCGCCTGGCGCAGAACGCGCTCAACACCATCACCGGTGAGTTCGGCGCCGACGACCTGCTGGGCGTCATCTTTTCCCAGTTCTGCATCGGCAAGTAAGGCGCGCCACGCGCCCCTGGGTATCGCTCGCTGCCCACCGACGGGCGGCACACGGCCGCCCGTCAATAGCCCTTCAACTCACTCGGAATTGCACCACCGGCCCCAGTTGCGCGTACCATTGATTCCGTAATGAATCATCGTTTCTTTAATGAAACAACAAATGGGCAACATGAGCACTGAAATTCGATTGGAAGGCCGCCGTGTGCTGGTCACCGGCTCGGCCCGTGGCCTGGGCGAGAGTTTTGCACGGGCATTGGTCGCGGCGGGTGCCCGCGTGGCCATCAGCGATGTGTTGCACGAACGTGGCCAGGCCCTGGCCGCCGAACTGGCCATGCCCTACGTGCCCATGGACCTGCTGGACCCGCAGGCCATCACCGACGGCGTGGCCGCCGCCGCCGCCGCCCTGGGCGGGCTGGACGGTCTGATCAACAACGCCGCCATCACCAACTCGGGTGGCAAGGACATGAACGACATCAGCGTGGACACCTGGGACCGCGTGATGGACGTCAACGTGCGGGGCACCTGGCTGGTGACCGCCGCCGCCCGCCCGTTTCTCGCCGCCAGCGGCACGGGCCGCGTGGTCAACCTGGCCTCCGACACCGCGCTGTGGGGCGCTCCGCGCCTGCTGGCCTATGTGGCGAGCAAGGGCGCGGTCGTGTCCATGACACGTTCGCTGGCGCGCGAGATGGGGCCCGAGGGCATCACCGTCAACGCCATCGCCCCCGGCCTCACGCTGGTCGAAGCCACCGAATACGTGCCCCAGGCGCGCCACGAGTACTACGCCCAAGGCCGCGCCATCAGCCGCGCCCAGGTGCCCGAAGACCTGAACGCCACCGCCTTGTTTTTGTTGTCACGTGGCGCCGGTTACATCACCGGCCAGTTGCTGCCCGTCAACGGCGGCTTTGTCATGAATTGATTGCCCACCCCCGCGCCGCGCCCAGTGGCGCGTCACCCCCTCAAGGGGGCGGCACCGACCGACCGGCAGAGCCGGATCGGTGGTGCCCCCGGATTGAGACCTTGTGTACCTGAAAGGAAGTTTGATGAACGCACCGATCAACACCCAGACGTTGGCCGCCAACGCGCCCCAATTCAACGAGCGCGGCCTGCTGGACGCCAACATCCCGCCGGAAGCCGAGATCCAGGCCGGCATGATGCAGAAAAGCGGCCAGAGCTTTGAGCAGTGGATGGAAAGCCGCGTGGCCCGCCGCGCCAGCCGCCGCTACGACTGGGACGCGCTGAAGTTCCAGGCCGACTTCGACCCGACCTACCGCCGCGCCCAGATGCGCTACGTGGGCACCGGTGGCACCGGCGTCAACAGCGACGTCAACACCGTGCCGGCCGGCCACTTCACCTTCTCCACCATGGTCATCCCGGCCGGCAACATCGGCCCGTCGCACATCCACCACGACGTCGAGGAAATCTTCTTCGTGCTGCGCGGCCAGATGAAGGTGATCTGCGAGAAGGACGGCCAGAAGTGGGAAGCCACCCTGGGTGAGCGTGACCTGATCTCGGTGCCGCCCGGCGTCTACCGCGAAGAACACAACACCGGCGAGGAAGACGCGCTGATGTGCGTGATGTTGGGCTCGCCCAAGCCCATCACCCCGGTCTACCCGCCCGATTCGCCCCTGGCCAAGATCAAGCGCTGAACCGCCCACCCCCTGAGCACGAGACCAAGCATGGCCCCCCTGTCGCCACACGCCGCGCTGCAGCACTTTCCCACCGCCCTGGCCCTGGGCCCGGACGAGGTGGTGCAGTACCGCCAGGCCGGCCGCGCCGCGCGCGTGACCCACGTGCTGCTGCACGGCATCGGCTCGGGCTCGGGCAGCTGGGTGCGCCAGCTGCAGGCCGCCGAGCCTCGCAACGACGTGCGCGTGCTGGCCTGGGACGCGCCCGGTTATGGCCGCAGCGCCCCGCTCTCGCCCATCCACCCACACGCCGCGGATTACGCGCGCCGCCTGTGGCGCTGGATGGACGCGATGGACCAGCACCAACCCATCACCCTGGTGGGCCACTCGCTGGGCGCGCTGATGGCCGCCGCCGCCACGCTGCAACAGCCGCAGCGTGTGGCACGGCTGGTGCTGCTGGCGCCAGCGCGCGGTTACGGCGATGCCGACGAGGTGGAGCGCGAAGCCAAGCTCAGCGGCCGCCTGGCCACGTTGCAGAAGCTGGGCCCGCAAGGCATGGCCAACGCGCGTGCCGCCGCCATGCTCTCGCCCGACGCCACGCCCGACATGGTGGACCTGGTGCGCGACACCATGGCCCAGATCGACCCGGCGGGCTACACCCAGGCATCGCGCATGTTGTCCACCGGGCGGCTCGACGCCGACCTGGCGCGCGTGTCGGTGCCGCTCGCCGTGGCCAGTGGCAGCGCCGACACCATCACACCCCCGGCGGCCTGCGCCGACGTGGCACACCGCAAGGACCTGGCCTGGACCGACCTCGGCCCGGTGGGCCACGTGTGTGCCCTGGAAGCCGCCGAGCGTGTGAACGAATTGCTGGGCCTTTGAACGCCAACGCCGCAGGAGACACCCCATGAGCGACCACAAAACCGACGACAAAACCGATGACAAGGGCGAAGACCGCTACACCGTGCCCGCGCTGGCGCGTGGCCTGCAGCTGCTCATGAGCTTCAACCGCGACGAGCGCGAGCTCACTGGGGCCGAGCTCTCGCGCCGCCTCGACCTGCCGCGCGCCTCGGTGTTCCGCATGCTGCAGACGCTGGAGCAGGGCGGCTTCGTGGAGCGTGTGGGCGATGGCGCCAACTACAAGCTGGGCCTGGCCGTGCTGCGCCTGGGTTTTGAGTACCTGGCCTCGATGGAGCTGACCGAACACGGCCGCCCCGTCATCGAAGACCTGCGCGACCTGTGCGGCTACTCGGCCCACGTGGTGGTGCGCGACAACCGCGACGTGGTCTTCGTGGCCAAGGCCGCTGGCCGAAGCGCGATGTTCCATTCCATCCAGGTCGGCGCACGCCTGCCGGCCCACGCCACGGTGCTGGGCCGACTGCTGCTGTCCGACCTCGACATCAACAGCCTGCGCCACCTCTACCCCGAAGAGCCGCTGCCCGCCTACACCGCCCGCACGCCCACCACGCTGGCCCAGCTCAAGGGCCTGATCGACGAGGACCGCGCACGCGGCTACGCCGTCAGCCAGGGCGGCTTCGAAACCGGCATTTCCACCATCGCCGCGCCCGTGTTCAACGACCGCAGCGAGGTCATTGCCTGCGTCAGCATCACCGTGCCCGCACAACGCGTGCAGGAAGGCGAACTGGATGTGCTGATCAACCAGGTGCGCGACGCCGCCGCCCAACTCACCGAACGCATCAGCCACACGCCCCACCGTGGCCAGTGGATGAACAAACCTTCCGACAAAAAAGCCGCCTGAGCCCGAGCATGAGCCCCACCACGAACCACCCCGCCCCCACCCGCATCACCGTGGGTGAACTCGCCGTCCGCTTCCTGGAGCAATGTGGCGTGCGCGCCGCGTTTGGCGTGATCTCCATCCACAACATGCCCATCCTGGACGCCTTCCACGTGCGCCAGAAAATCCGCTTCGTCTCCGCACGCGGCGAGGCCGGCGCCTGCAACATGGCCGACAGCTACGCCCGCGTCAGCGGCACGCTGGGCGTGTGCGTCACCAGCACCGGCACGGGTTGTGGCAACGCCGCAGGCGCCATGGTCGAGGCCATCACGGCCGGCACCCCCATGCTGCACCTGACCGGCCAGATCGAGTCGCCCTTCCTCGACCGCGACCTGGGCTACATCCACGAGCACCCGGCCCAGCTGGCCATGCTCAAGGCCGTCGGCAAGGATGCCTTCCGCATCCGCAACCCCGAGACCGCCCTGGCCACACTGCGCGAAGCCGTGCGGCTGGCGCAAACACCCCCGTGTGGTCCGGTCAGCATCGAAATCCCCATCGACGTGCAAAAGATGCTGCTGGACCTGCCGGCCGACATCTCGCCCGTCGCCGTGGCGCCGGTGTTGCCCAACCTGGCGGCGGTGGATCAACTGGCCGAGCGCCTGGCCCAGGCCAAGCGCCCGCTGCTGTGGCTGGGCGGTGGCGCACGCGGCGCCACCGAAGCCGTGGCGCGTTTCGTGAAGCTGGGTTTTGCGGTGGTGACCTCGGTGCAAGGCCGTGGCATCGTGGCCGAAGACCACCCACAGACCCTGGGCAGCTACAACCTGCAAAAGCCGGCCGAACAGTTTTACGAAACCGTGGACGCCATGCTGGCCGTGGGCACCCGCCTGCGCAGCAATGAGACGCTGAACTACAAGCTCAAGCTGCCCACGCGCCGCTTCCGCATCGACGCCAACACCCTGGTCGAGAACCGCGGCTACGAGACCGAGTTGTTCGTGCACGGCGACGCCACGCTCACCCTCAACGCGCTGGCCGACCGGCTGGAGGGCCGCATGGCCATCGACCCCAACCTGACCGCCGACGTGTTGGCCGCGCGCACCGCCGCTGCGGCCCTGGTGGACAGCACCCTGGGCCCCTACGTCCAGCTCAAGAACACCGTGGCTGAAGTGGCCGGCCAGCACATCTGGTGGGTGCGCGACATCACCTTGTCCAACAGCATGTGGGGCAACCGCGCACCGGTGCTCAACCACCCGCGCGCCGGTGTGCACGCCCTGGGCGGCGGCATCGGCCAGGGCCTGGCCATGGGCGTGGGCGTGGCGGTGGCCAACGCCGAACACCAACTGGGCCGCAAGACGCTGTCGCTGTGTGGCGACGGCGGCTTCATGCTCAACGTGGGCGAACTCGCCTGCGCGGCACAAGAGAAGGCCGACGTGCTGTTCATCGTCATGAACGACAGCCGCTACGGTGTGATCAAGAACATCCAGGACGACATCTACGGCAGCCGCCACGCCTACGTGGAACTGCACACGCCGAACTTCGCGCAGTTCTGCGCCAGCCTGCAGGTGCCGCACTTCAAGGTGAGCGATCCGGCGAACACCGCGGAGGTGCTGCGCGAGGCCCTGGCCATCAACGGCCCGGCCGTGCTCGAAATCGACATGCAGTCGTGGGGGCCCTTTGCCGTGAAATTTGCCGGCCCGCCGAAGAAGAAAGACTGAACATGCAACATGTCACCCTGATCGGCTTTGGCGCCATCGGCCGCACGCTGTTCGCACGCGTGGCCGGGCAAGCCGGCCTGCGCATCACCCACATCGTGGTGCCCGACGAACACGCCGCCGCCGCGCGCGAGCACGCGGGCGATGCCCAGGTGGTGTCGGCCGTGCCCGCGCACACCGACCTGGTGCTGGAATGTGCCGGCCACCAAGCGCTCACGGAACACGTGGTGCCGGCGCTGGCGCGTGGCGTCGAATGTGCGGTGCTGTCCATCGGCGCCCTGTCCGAGCCCGGCCTGCCCGAGCAACTGGCCGAAGCCGCCGCGCGTGGCAAGACCCAGGTGCATCTGCTCTCGGGCGCCATCGGCGGCGTGGACGCCATCGCGGCGGCCCGCATCGCGGGCCTGGACAGCGTGACCTACACCGGCCGCAAGCCGCCCACCGGCTGGCGCGGCACACCGGCCGAAGACGTGGTCAACCTCGACACCCTCACCGAGCCCACCGTCATCCTGCAGGACACGGCGCGTGAGGCGGCGCGGCTCTACCCCAAGAACGCCAACGTGGCCGCCACCGTGTCGCTGGCCGGCCTGGGCCTGGACCACACCCAGGTGCGTCTGATCGCCGACCCGACCGTGACGGAAAACATCCACCACATCGACGTGCGCGGCGCCTTTGGCGAAATGCAGATCACCATGCGCGGCAAACCCCTGGCCGACAACCCCAAAACCTCGGCGCTGACCGTTCTGTCGGCCTTGCGCTTCCTGCACAACCGCACTGCGGCAGTCACGATATGAGCCAAAAACTCCACAGCTTCATCGCCGGCCAGTGGCGCGATGCCTCGGGCCCCGAATACAGCACCGAATACCCCCACGATGGCAGCACGGTGGCCCATCTGAACGCCGCCACCGCCGCCGATGTGGACGAGGCCGTTCAAGCCGCTGAAAAGGCACGACACCAGCCGGCCTGGGCCAAGCTCAAGCACCACGAACGCGCCGGCATCCTCTACCGCATCGCCACCGGCATACGCGAGCGCGCCGAGGAACTGGCCCAGCTGCAGCGCCTGGACAACGGCAAGCCCATCAAGGAATGCCGTGGCCTGGTGGCCAGCGCCGCCGGCACCTTCCAGTTCTTCGCCGCCGCCGCCGAAACCTGGGAAGACACCATCACCCCCTCGCGCGGCGACTTCGTGAGCATGAGCGTCAACGAACCGCTGGGCGTGGTGGGCGCCATCACGCCCTGGAACAGCCCCATCGCCAGCGAGGCACAGAAGCTCGCGCCGGCCCTGGCCGCCGGCTGCGCCATGGTGTTCAAGCCGGCCGAGATCACGCCGCGCATGGCCCTCGAACTCGCCAGGATCTGCCAGCAAGCCGGCGTGCCCGACGGCATCGTCAGCGTGTTGCCCGGCAAGGGCTCCATCGTTGGTGACGCCCTGGTCAAGCACCCGCTGATCAAGCGCATCGCCTTCACCGGCGGCACCACGGTGGGCATGGGCATACAGCGCCTGGCGGCCGAGAAGCTGATGCCCACCTCGCTGGAGCTGGGCGGCAAGTCGCCCACCATCGTGATGCCCGACGCCGACCTCGACCACGCGGTGGCCGGCGTGCTCTATGGCATCTTCAGTTCCTCGGGCGAATCGTGCATCGCCGGTTCGCGCGCCTTCGTGCACGAGAGCCTGTACGACGAGTTCAAGCGCCGCCTGCTCGAAGGCGTGAAAAAGCTGCGCGTGGGCGACCCTTCGCGCGAGGACACGCAGATGGGCCCGCTGGTCAACCTGGGCCACCGCGCCTCGGTCGAGAAGTACGTGCAGCTGGGCCGCGACGAAGGCGGCACCGTGTTGTGCGGCGGCGAGCGCCCCAGCGGCGGCTACTTCGATGGCGGCAGCTACTACCTGCCCACCATCTTCGAAGGCCTGCCCAACAGCGCCCGCATGTGCCAGGAAGAAATCTTCGGCCCGGTGCTGGCCCTGCTGCCCTGGAAGGACGAAGACGACCTCATCGCCCAGTGCAACGACAACATGTTCGGCCTGGCCTCGGGCATCTGGACGCGCGACTTCAAGAACGCCTGGCGCATCGGCAAGGCCTTGCAGACCGGCACCGTGTGGGTCAACACCTACAAGGTCTTCTCCATCAGCACGCCCTTCAGCGGCGTGAAGATGAGCGGCTACGGCCAGGAGAAGGGCCGCCTGGGCATCCTGGAATACACGAGTCAGAAGAGTTTTTACTTCGGTCTCAACGAGCAGCCCAATCCCTGGGCGTTTTCCTGAGGATCTGGAACATGCAACGCCGTCATTTGCTGACCCTGGCTGCCACACTGGCTCTGAGCGCACCCGCGTTCGCACAGTCCGCCGCTGAAAAAGCCCTGGCCGCCGACAAGTTCACCCTGGTCGCGCCCTTCCCGCCCGGCGGCCCCATCGACACGATGGCGCGCATCCTGGCCGATGGCCTGGGCAAACGCTATGGCCAGGTGGCGGTGGTGGACAACGCACCGGGCGCGGCCGGCAACATCGGCATGGACAAGGTGAAAAAAGCCAAGCCCGACGGCCACACCCTGCTGGTGATCCCGGCCGGCAACCTGACGATCAACCCCACCCTGATGCCGAAGTTCCCGTTCAGCATCGAGAAAGATTTTGTGCCCGTGGCCATGCTGGCCAAAACGCCCAACGTGCTGGTGACCCACCCCGGCACACGCATCAAGAGCGTGCCGGAGCTGGTGGCTGCGGCGCGTGCGCGGCCCGACACCTTGTCCTATGCCTCGCCCGGGGTGGGCAGCGGATTGCACCTGGCGGGCGAGCTGTTCAAGGACCAGGCCAAGGTCGAGATCCTGCACGTGGCCTACAAGGGAACGGGCCCGGCCCTCAACGATGTGCTGGGCGGCACCGTGCCGCTGATGTTCAGCAACCTGCCTGCCGTGCTGCCCCACCTGCGCAGCGGCAAGCTCGTCGCGCTGGCACTCACCGACAGCGCCCGCTCGCCCACAGCACCCGACATCCCCACCATGGCCGAAGTGGGCGTGCCCGGCATCATCGTGCCCTCGTGGTACGGCCTGCTGGCGCCGGCCGGCACGCCGCCTGAGGTGGCCGAGCAGCTCGCCCGCGACGCGCAGGACATCTTGGCGCAACCGGCGGTGCGTGAGCAACTCAAGGCCCAGGGCATGAGCGAGTGGAATCTGCAGACCGCCGCCTTTGGTGAGCACATCCGCCTTGAGACCGCGCGATGGGCCAAGGTCATCAAGGCCCGCAACATCACGATGGAATGACGATGGACCTGGGCATTCACAACAAAAAAGCCCTGGTCTGCGGCGCCAGCGCCGGGCTGGGTTTCGCGTGCGCGCAAGCACTGGTGCAGGCGGGTGCGCACGTGGTCATCGTGGCGCGCACCGAAGGTCCCTTGGTGGACGCGGCTGAACGCCTCAACGCCACCGGGCCGGGCCGGGCCGAATGGGTGGCAGCCGACGTCACCACCAGCGAAGGCCGTGCGCGCATCTTTGCGCAACACCCCGACTTCGACATCGTGGTCACCAACGCTGGCGGCCCGCCTCCGGGCGATTTCCGCCAGTGGGGCCGCGACACCTGGCACGCCGCCATCGACGCCAACATGCTGGCGCCCATCGAACTCATCAAGGCCACGGTGGACGGCATGATGGCGCGCGGCTGGGGCCGCATCGTCAACATCACGTCCAGCGCCGTCAAATCGCCCGTGGATGGCCTGGGCCTGTCCACCGGCGCGCGCAGCGGCCTGACCGGTTTTGTCTCGGGCCTGGCGCGCAGCACCGTGGCCCGGGGCGTGACCATCAACAACCTGCTGCCCGGCACCTTTGACACCGCACGCCTGGCCGGCAACTTTGTGGCCCAGGCCCAGCGCGAAGGCAAAAGCGTGGACGAGGTCAAGGCCGCGCGCCTGGCCAAGCACCCCGCCCACCGCTTTGGCCAGCCCAGCGAGCTCGGCAACACCTGCGCGTTTCTGTGCAGCGCCCACGCCGGCTACATCAATGGCCAGAACCTGCTGCTCGACGGCGGCTCGTTCACTGGTGTTTTCTGAACCCCGCACCGTTTTTCCGTCAGCCGTTCCACCACCCACCACGTTCACAAGGAGCCCCCATGAACACACGTCGCCACCTGCTGCTGGCCGCCGCCGCCACGGCCACCCTCGCGCTGTCTCCGGCCACCACCCTGGCCCAGGCCTACCCCAGCAAACCCATCTCGTTGATCGTGTCCTTCCCTCCCGGCGGCGACACCGACGCCCTGGCCCGCGTTTTCGCCGAGAAGCTCTCGGCCCGCGTGGGCCAGCCGGTGGTGGTGGAAAACAAGACCGGCGCCAGCGGCACCATCGGCAACTCCTTCGTGGCCAAAGCCCCGGCCGACGGCTACACCCTGCTGTTCACCCCCAACACCGTGGCCACCGCACCGCTGGTGCTCAAGCCGGGCACCGGCGCGGTGTACGACCCGCTGACCGACTTCACCCCCATCATCCTGGCGGGCACGCAGTCGCTGTTCCTGGTGGTCAATGCCAGCACCGGCATCACCAACCTGAAGGACTTTGTGGCCGCATCCAAGTCGGGCAAGCTGCAGGCCTACGCCAGCCCCGGCAGCGGCTCGCCCATGCACATCCTGGGTGAGATGTTCAACCGCGCCGCCGGCATCAAGCTGACCCAGGTGCCCTACCGTGGCAGCGGCCCGGCCGTGATCGATCTGGTGTCGGGCCAGGTACCGGCCTTCTACACCACGCTGGGCCCGGTGCAGCAGTACATCACCAACGGCAAACTGCTCAACATCGGTGTGGCCGACCCCAAGCGTTCGCCGCTGCAGCCCAACGTGCCCACCTTCGTCGAAGGTGGCGTCAAGGACGCCGAGGTCGGTGCCTGGCAAGGTTTCATGGGCCCCAAGGGCCTGCCCGCCGACATCGTGCGCACCCTCAACGGCCACCTCAACGACATCCTGAAGATGCCCGACGTGCAAGCCCGCATGACCACCCTGGCCCTGATCCCGGCCGGTGGCGCCCCGGATGCGCTGGCCAAGATCAACGCCGAGCACAACCAGCGTTACGGCAAGGTCATCAAAGAGACCGGCATCATGGCGGACTGAGGGGCCACCCCCGTCGCTTGCCCACTTCGTGTGGCCGCTTCCCCCCTCAAGGGGGCGCACCCAGTGGACCGGCAGAGCCGGATCCACGGGTGCACTGGGATCAGACACCTCGCTCGTTGCCCCCCTATGACCGACCTCACGCTATCGCTCGCGGACGATCCCGATTCGCAGATGCCTTTGCCGTTTCCAGCGGCGGTGGACTACGCGCGCACCGTGATGGCCTGGTCGCGCGAGCCGCTGCCCTCGCGGGTGGTTGCCTCGCTGGACCTGGCCTATGGGCCACACCGTTTGCAGCGTTTTGACGTGTTCGCACCCGCGGGCGCCTGTGACGCGCCCGTGCTGGTGTTCTGGCACGGCGGCGGCTGGACCAACGGCTACCGCGCATGGACACGCTTCATGGCGCCCCACGTGACAGCGCTGGGTTTGGTGCTGGTGGCACCGAGCTACCGGTTGGTGACGGAACAGCCTTTCCCCGCCGCGCCCGACGACGCACTGGCCTTGTTGGCTCACCTGCAGCACACGCTGCCCACTTGGGGCGGTGCCCCGCGCGGGCTGTTGTTGGCGGGCCACTCAGCCGGCGGGCACCTGGCCGCGCTCACCGCTTTGCGCCACACCCTGTGGCCACATTGGGGCATCGCGCCCGATCTGGTGGGCGGCTGCCTGCCCATCAGCGGCATCATGGACCTGCACGACCCGCAAGCTGCACCCGGCAGCCTGGAGGAACGGGTCTACACCACCGTGTTGCGTGGGCTGGACCCACAGCAGGACGGCGTCTTCAGCCCCCTGTGCTGGGGCAGCGGCAACAGCGTGCCGTTTGACCTCGGCTTTGGCCAACACGACAGCCCCCGGGTGCAACGGGGCAACCGCCGCCTGCTGCCGCTGCTGCAAACCCAGGTGGCACCGGCCACCTTGACCGAGTGGCCGGGCCTGGACCACTTTCAAACCCACACGCAGCTGCGCGACCCGGGCAACGCCTGGTACGGCCGCCTGCGGCAGATGGCCGATCACCTGGCCTGACACTCAGGCGTCGGCTGGCGCGGCGGTCGGCGCGCCCATGGCCGCACGCCGCGCGAGCTCGCGTTTGGCGTAGGCCGTGGGCGACAAGCCGGCCCAGCGCCGGAAGGCGCGCGCAAACACCTTGTCGGAGTCGTAGCCCGCGTCCTGCACCACCTGCGCCAGCGGCAGGCGCCCGGCCTCCAGCTGTTCGGCTGCCAGCGCCATGCGGTGGGCGTTCAGGTAGCCCATGGGCGTGTCACCCACCAGCTCGCGAAAACGCTCACTGAAGCGTGAGCGCGACATCGCCGCCTCGCGCGCCAGCGCCTCCACCGTCCAGCCGTGCGCCGGCTCGCGGTGCATGAGCGTGATGGCGCGGGCGATGGCGGGGTCCGACAGCCCGCGCCACCAGCCGGCGCCCAGCGTGCCCACGGCACGCAGCAGGTGTTCGCGCAGGATGTTGACCAGCAGCAACTCGCCCATGCGGCTGGCCGACAGGCGCCAGCCCGGTCGCTGAGCCAGGGTCTCCGTCACCAGCGCCTCCATGGTGCCGGCCAGGCTGCCGGCCATGGGCAGCTCATCTGCGCGCACGTGGATCAAGGGCGGCAGGATGCGCAGCACGGAATGCCGGCAATAGGCCGAGAACCACAGCAGGGCGCTGTACATCTCGCACGCCTCGCCGGCGCCGCCGTGGCGCAGGGTCAGCGGCGCTTCGTCGCGCGCACCCGGGGTGCGCTGGGCCAGCAGTTGGGCAAAGGGCACGGCGGGCACATCGGGGCCTGAGCCCATGCGGTGTGCCGCGCCCAGCGGCAGCATCACAAGATCACCCGGCTCCACCCGCAGCGGCGGGCTGCCCGCCACGGCCACCCACCAGGGCGCGCCACGTGCCATGCGGATGATGGCGCTGCCCGCCACACCGTCCGAGCGCAAGCCCCAGGGCGTGAACAGATGGAAGCGTGCCGTCACCGCTCGTTCGGCGCGGCAGATGGCCAGGATTTCGCTCAAAACATCCATGCAGGAACAGGCGGTGTAGGTGGTGAAACAGTCTGGACGAATCGTGCCCAATCGCGGCGTCTCGGCGGTTGAGCGCAGGGGGCCACGCTTGAACAATCACGCCATCGTAAAGCCAGGAGCACACATGGGTTCATTGAAAATCGGAATCGCCGGTGGTGGCGTGGGTGGATTGGCCGCCGCCATCGCGCTGCGCCAACAAGGCCACGACGTCACCGTGTTCGAGCAGGCCAAGGGCTTCTCGAAGGTGGGCGCCGACATCAATCTCACGCCCAACGTGGTGCGCGCCATCGACGGCCTGGGCGCCGGTGCTGCCATCCGCGAACGTGGCGCCCGCCCCACCTTCCGCATCAGCCGCGACTGGGACACGGGCAAGGAAACCTCGCGCCTGGGCATGAGCGACATGGCCGAGCAACAGTACGGCGCGCCGCAGGTCACCATCCACCGCTCCGACATCATCAACGCACTGGCCGAGCAGTTCCCGATGGAACAGATCCGGTTCGGCCAGCGCATCCGCAGCCTGACGCAGGGCAAGGATGGCGTGACACTGCAGTTCGAGGACGGCAGCCAGGCCAGCTTCGATGTGGTGGTGGGCGCCGACGGCATCCACTCGCGCGTGCGCACCGCGCTGTTCGGCGAGGAGTACCCGCGCTTCACCGGCGTGGTGTCCTTCCGCTCGGTGGTGCCCACCGAACGCGTGAAGCAGGTGCCCGAGATCGAAGCCTTCACCAAATGGTGGGGCCCCAACCCGCAGAGCCAGATCGTCACCTTCCCGCTCAACCAGGGCAAGGACACCTTCATCTTCGCCACCACCGGACAGGAAAGCTGGACCGAGGAATCGTGGACCAGCGAAGGCGACGTGAACGAACTGCGCGGCTTCTACAAGGACTTCCACCCCGACGCGCGCGCCCTGCTCGACGCCTGCGACAGCACGCTCAAGAGCGCGCTGTACGAACGCGAGCCGCTGCCGCAGTGGTCAGTGGGCACGGTCACGCTGCTGGGCGACGCCTGCCACCCCATGCTGCCCTTCATGGCGCAGGGCGCGGGCATGGCGATCGAGGACGCCGTGGTGCTGGGCCGCGCGCTCGCCAACGTGTCCACCCGAGCCGAGGCCGAGCAGGCGCTGCAACGCTACGAGAGCGCGCGCAAGGAGCGCACGGCCAAGATCCAGATCGGCTCGCGTGGCAACCAGTGGATGAAGGGCCCCGGCAACGCCGACTGGGTCTATGGCTACGACGCCTGGCATGCGCCCTTGTGACCCATCAGACAACACATCAACAACCTTTGAAGACCCCATGAAACACCCCCACAAACGCGCGCTGATCGCCGCCACACTGGCCGCCTGCGTCTGGCCGGCCGTGGGTCTGGCCCAGAGCTTTCCGAGCAAACCGATCACCATCGTTGTGCCCTTCCCCGCAGGCGGCGGCCCCGACGTGGCGGCCCGTGTGCTGGCCGAACGGATGGCGCCCCGGCTGGGCCAGCCGGTGGTGATCGAGAACAAGCCCGGCGCCGGTGCTTTGCTGGGCGCCAGCGCCGTGGCACGTGCTGCGGCCGACGGCCACACCCTGCTGCTCACACCCAACACCATGGTCATTTCGCCCCATGTGCTGGCGGCCGGCGCGGGTGGCAACATCGATGTCCAAAAAGACCTGGTGCCGGTGATCGCACCCGCCGCCACCCCCCTGGCACTTGTTGCCCATCCGGCGTTGGGCATCAAGAACCTCGCCGAACTCAGCGCCCTGGCCCGCACCAAACCCGACATGACCTACGGCAGTGGTGGCAACGGTTCGCCCATGCACTTTGCGGGCGAGATGTTCAAGAAGTCGACCGGCCTGAACCTGCTGCACGTGCCCTACCGTGGTGTGGCGCCGTCGCTGAACGCGGCGCTGGCCGGTGAGGTGCAGCTGCTGTTTGTGCCCCTGGGCGGCGCCTTGCCACACATCAAGGCAGGCAAGCTGGTGCCGCTGGCGGTGGTGGAGGACGAACGCTCCACCCTGCTGTCCCAGGTGCCCACCGCCACCGAACAAGGCGTCAAGGGCGTGGAAGTGGCGGCCTGGTACGGCGTGTTCGCACCCACGGGCACACCCGCTGCGGCCATGAATCGCCTGAACATGGAGATCAACGAAGCCCTCAAGCTGCCCGAGGTGCGCGAACGCTTTGCGGGCGCGGGCCTGGAAGTGCTGGGCGGCACGCCCGCACGCCTGGCCGACTTCGTGAAGGCCGACCACCAGCGCTACGGCAGCCTGGCGCGCGAACTCAAGATCCGCGCGGACTGATTTTTTAACCCAACCACTGGAGACCCCCGCATGAAACCACAACTCATTGCCTGCGCTGCGGCGCTGGCCTGCTCCCAGGCAGCCCTGGCCCAAGGCGCCAGCAGCGTCGAAATCTACGGCCTGGTCGACGTCGGCATCGAACACGTCACCGGCGTCGGCGCGGGCGGCGATTCGCTGCAGCGCATGACCACCAGCAGCAACACCGCGCCCTCGCGCCTGGGCTTTCGCGGCAGCGAAGACCTTGGGGGCGGCATGAAGGCCTTCTTCACGCTGGAGCAGGGCATCGTCATGAGCACAGGCGGTCTGGGCCAGGGTGGCCGCGCCTTCGGCCGCCAGGCGCTGGTGGGCATCAGCGGCCCGACCATGGGTTCGCTGTCGCTGGGCCGCCAGTACACCATGGCCTTCTGGTCGGGCCTGAGCGCCGACATCCTTGGCGGCGGCATCTACGGCACGGGCTCGCTGGACTCGTACCTGCCCAACGCCCGTGCCGACAGCGCCGTGGCCTGGCGCAAGAACTTTGGCAACGGCTTCCAGGTGGGCGCCACCTACAGCTTCGGGCGCGACAGCGTGAACGCCGGCCCCAGCCCGGCCGGCACCAACTGCCCGGGCCAGACCTCCTCCGACGGCAAGGCCTGCCGCGAATGGTCGCTGATGGCCAAGTACGACACCAACACCTGGGGCACCGCCCTGGCCTATGACCGCCTGCACGGCCGCAGCGTGGGCGCCGCGCCCGACGCGGTGTTCGGTGGCCTCAACAGCAGCGACAAGACCGACAGCCGGCTCGTCCTCAACGGCTGGACCAAAGTGGGCGATGTGAAGCTTGGCGGGGGCCTCATCCGCCGCGACAACGAGGGTTCGGCCACCCGACCCGACAGCGACATGTGGCACCTGGGTGCGTCCATGCCGGTGTCGCCGGCTGTGACCGTGTCGGGCCAGGTGGTCGCACTGCGCTACAAGAACGCCAGCGACTACAACGCCACGCTGATGGCGCTGCGCGCCACCTACGCCTTCTCCAAGCGCACCAACGTGTTCGCCCAGATCGGCCACATCAAGAACAACAAGGCGTCGGCCGTGGCCCTGAGTGGCGGCTCGCCGGGCAGCAACCCGGTGGCCGGTGCCTCGCAGACAGGCGTCAACATCGGCATGCAGACCGCGTTCTGAGCCCATTTCTCCAAGGTCTTGACCCCGGGCGTTCGCCCGGGTTTTTTTTGCTTATGCCGTGGCGGCCTGCCGCTCCAGCTGCGCCTGGGCCAGTGCCTTGAGGCGGCGGCGCAGGCGCACGATGCCGGTGTCGTGGGCGTACAGGAATTCGCGGTGGTTGGCGTCGGGCTCCATGGCCTCCACCGCCACGCGGTCCTGCTCCAGCACGTTCCAGTGGCGCTGCTCCAGCCGGTTCTTGTAGAGAAAGCGCCAGGTGTCGCGCTGCCAGCCCGACACCTTGCGGCAACGCCAGAAGAAGACCTCGCTGACCTTGTTCTCGGCCGGTGCAAAGGCACCAACGATGGCGAAGTTGCCGCCTGGCCCGCCCGTTTTGGGATATGGGATCTCCAGGTGCATGGTGTGGATGTGGCCACTTTCGCGCCACTCGGTCCAGTCGAAGTTGACGTCGCGCTGGCCCTTCTTCTCGAAGATGAAGCCTGTGGGCAGGTCGCGCACCTGGAACTCGGCACTGATCTCGCCCTCGCTCATGGTGTGCGACTGCTTGTGCAGGTAGGCGCCGTGCATGGGGTCCATCACGTTGTCGATCACATAGCGGTAATCGCAGCCCCACTCCACGTAGCACAGGAAACTGGACCACTCGGGCGAGGTCAGTTCTTCGGGCAAGACCAGCGCCGGCGCCTGGTCGAGGTGCGGGTCGGTGGCGTTGAACAGGAAGATGGCGCCGTTGGCTTCGGTGACGTGGAAACGCCGCGTGGCCTGGGAACCTTCGAGCTTGCAGCCCGGGCTGCCCGGCACGCGGGTGACGGTGCCGTCCTCGCGCACCTCCACCCCGTGGTAGGGGCAGGCGATGCGGTCGCCCAGCACCACGCCCATGGACAAAGGGGCGCCCCGGTGCGGGCAGTGGTCTTCCAGCGCGTGCAGTTGCCCGGCCTGGTCGCGCCACAGGGCGATCTTGTAGCCCAGGCGGCGGATAGACACGGGGTTCTCTTTCACGCGCGCCGAGGGCAGCACCGGGAACCACAGGTCTTTCAAGCCCCGCTCCAGGGCCTGGTCCACGGGGTCAAGCACGGCGTTGATGGCGATGGTGTTCATGTGTGTGTCTCCCGGTTCAGGCGCCCAGTCGGGCCATTTCGTCGCAGTAGGTGGTGGTGGTCCAGGGCTGCCCGTTGGGGCCGGCGGGGCCGCCTTCGTTCAGGAAGGCCACCAGGCCTTCGAGGTCGTGGATGCCGGCGGCGAAAGCGCGTTCTATGCTGTCGCCCAGCAGGCTCTCATAGGCTGTGGGCGGCGCGCTGCGGTTCTGGAAGGTCTCGTTGGACAAGGTGCGCATGCTGGCCTCCTTCAACGCTTGACCTGGGCCAGCGGGTGGCTGGGCGGGTAGGTGGGCGTGACGGGCTTGGCGTTGCCCACGATCACGCACATCAGCGCTTCTTCGTCGCCGATGTTGATGACGCCGCGGTACACACCCACCGGCCAGGAGATGAGGTCGCGCTCACCGGCTTCCGTCTCCCAGGTCTCGCCATTGAGTTCGGCGATCAGCTTGACGCGCCCGCGCAGCACGAAAAAGACCTCTTCCACGTCGGTGTGGATGTGCAGCGGGCCCTCGGCTCCGGCCGGCAGGATCATGGTGGAGAAGGTGAAGTGCTCGGCCGGCACGGTGTTTTCGTCGCTGGCCACGCCCGTGGCGCCGGTGCCCACGTAGCGCATCTGGGCGCGGCGGTACTTGGGGTCGAGGTCGGCCTGGAACTTCAAGGCGTCCCAGTCGTAACGGCGGGTGGCCCGCGTGGCCACGCGGCTGGTCATCCATTGCGATAGGTTCATGCCGGCGGGCGGCTGGTAGGTGGCGGTGCTCATCAACAACTCCTGGTGCGGTGGTTTGATCGTTCCACAAAAGAAACAATAACTCTTTAATGAAACGCACCGCCATTACATCGCCACCAATCTCAGACAACAAGCGCCAAACCCCCCACTTTTGAGCCGAAATGCCGGCAAGTTGATCTGCATCAAACCGCTTTTTCACACCCAAAACAGGCGGTTTACCGGTGTGCTTTTCACCCTAGGGATTACCCGTCCCGCGCGCCCGTTGATCGCCCGAATCAAAAACACTGATTGGTCAGTCACCGCATTTCGTCTTAACCTGCGGCCCACAACAACACAAGGAGACAGACCATGCGCCACCCTTTGCGCTCCCGCACCCTGTTGCTCGCCACGCTGCTGGTCGCCGTCGGCGCCGCACACGCTGGCACGGTCACCGTGCTGACCTCCTTCCCCAAGGAACTCACGGGCATTTACAAAAAGGCCTTCGAGGACAAACACCCGGGCATCAAGATCGAGATCCTGAACAAGAACACCACCGCCTCCATCGCCTACATCAAGGAGCTGCCGGTGGGTCAGCGGCCCGACGTGATGTGGGCCTCGGCGCCCGACGCCTTTGAGGTGCTGGCGCGCGACAAGCTGCTGCAGCCCGCGCCCGAGGTGGTCAACCCCGCCACACCGGCCAAGATCGGCAACTACCCCATCAACGACCCGGGTGGCATGTACTACGGCCAGGCGCTGGCGGGCTACGGCATGATGTGGAACACCCGCTACATGCAGGCCAACAAGCTGCCCGCGCCCAAGGAGTGGATGGACCTGGCCAAAGGCGAGTACTTCGGCCACGTGGCGATTTCATCGCCCTCGCGCTCCGGCACCACCCACCTCACGGTGGAAACGATTCTGCAGGGCGAAGGCTGGGACAAAGGCTGGAGCCAGCTGTTGGAGATCATGGGCAACGCCGCCGCCGTGACCGACCGCAGCTTTGCCGTGCCCGACGGGGTGAACAACGGCCAGTACGGCATCGGCATCGTGATCGATTTCTTCGGCCTGGCCGGCAAGTACTCGGGCTTCCCGGTCGAGTTCGTCTACCCCACCGTCACCGCCGTGGTGCCCGCCAACATCGCGCTGGTGGCCGGCGGCAAGAACAGCGAGGAGGCCAAGAAGTTCATGGCCTACACCCTCACCAAGGAAGGCCAGGAGCTGCTGTTCGATCCCAAGATCAGCCGCATGCCCATCCTGCCCTACAACCAGCTCAAGGTGCCGGCTGGCTACCCCGACATCCACGCCGTGGCCAAACGGGCCAAGGTGCAGTTCGACTCCGAACTCTCGGGCGCGCGCTACCAGGTGGTGGTGAGCCTGTTCGACCAGATGGTGACCTTCCGACTCAAGGAACTGCAAGCCGCCACCAAGGCCATCCACGACGCGGAAAAACGACTCAAGGCCAAGCCCAATGCACAGGCGGCCGACCTGGTGCGCCAGGCGCGAAGCCATGCCTATTCGCCGCTGGTGGGTGAATCCAACGTGAAGAACGAGCAGTTCCTCGAACTCTTCCGCAAGAACCGCCGCGATG
>CAYUAH010000016.1:0-23899 GCA_964442375.1 uncultured Hydrogenophaga sp.
AGGTGATGGTGTCGCCCGGCAGCAGGCTGGTGCCCCAGCGCACGCCCGGCGAGAAGGCGGCGTCGGCACCTTTCACTTCCATCAGTGCGTCGCAGATGAGCTGGTCCCACGAACCATTGAAGTTGCCCCGGCGGTACAGCGCGCCTTCGGAGATCGCCAGCTTCTCGCCCAGCTTGGCCTCATAGGGCGCACGCACCTTGGTGATCAGCGCTTCCATCTCCTTGTCGGCCGGCAGCAGGTTGGAGAACACGGGCATGAGCTTGTAGCGGAAGTCCTGCACCTTGCCACCGCGCACGTCGAAGTCGAGCACGCCCAGGAACTTGCTGTTGGAGCCGGCGTTGGTCACCAGCGTCTGGCCGCCGGGGTTCTTGACGATGACGGGAGCGGGCATGCCGTCGTGGGTGTGGCCGCCCAGCACGGCGTCGATGCCACGCACGCGCGAGGCCATCTTGATGTCCACGTCCATGCCGTTGTGCGAGAGCACCACCACCACCTGTGCGCCCTTGCCCCTGGCCTCGTTCACCATCTTCTGCATGTTCTCGTCCTGGATGCCGAAGGTCCAGTCGGGCACCATGTGGCGCGGGTTGGCGATGGGCGTGTAGGGGAAGGCCTGGCCGATGATGGCCACCGGCACGCCGTTCATTTCCTTGATGACGTAGGGCGCAAACACCTGATCACCAAAATCGGAGGTGGTGACGTTCTGCGCCAGGAAGTCGATCTTGCCCTTGAAGTCTTTTTCGACGATTTCCTGCACCCGCTTGGCGCCGAAAGTGAACTCCCAGTGCGGCGTCATGATGTTCACGCCCAGCAGCTTGCAGGCGTCCACCATGTCCTGCGCGTTGGTCCACAGCGAGGTGGCCGAGCCCTGCCAGGTGTCGCCACCATCGAGCAGCAGCGCGTGCGGGCGGCTGGCGCGCATCTGCTTGACCAGGGTGGCCAGATGCGAGAAGCCACCCACCTTGCCGTAGGTCTTGGCGGCCTTGTCGAAGTTGAGGTAACTGAAGGCGTGTGCCTGGGCACTGCCGGGTTGGATGTTGAAGTGCTTGAGCAGCTTTTCACCCACCAGGTGGGGTGGGCGGCCCAGGGCCTCGCTCAGGCCCAGGTTCAGGCTGGGCTCGCGGAAATAAATGGGCTTGAGCTGGGCGTGGCAGTCGGTGAAATGCAGAAAGCTCACGTTGCCGAACTTGGGCACGTCGTACAGGCGCTCACCCGCGCCGGGTGCGGCCGCCAGCGCAGCGCCATGGTCCAGGGCCATGCCCCCCGCGCTGGCCACCGCCAGCACCTGCATGAATTCACGTCGGCTGAAGCTCATGAACTTGTCCTCGATAAGTAACGACTGATGGATTGAAGCGAAAAAAGGCCTCGCTGCGTGCGAGGCCTGAACATCACTGGTTGACCGGCGACTTCGGGTCGAGCAACAAGGCCATGATGTGTTTGATCTGCTGTTCGTTCAGGATGCCAGCATGCCCGGCACGCGGCATTTGGGAACAGGCGTTGTAGGCACGCGCGTTCCACAGCTTGCCCCACGTGTAATCGACGATGGCCTTGGACGCCGCCGCGTTGGGGTCGCTCACGCCGCGCAGCTTGCCGTAGTTGTAGAGGCTGGGACCGAGGGTGCCGAAGGAAATTTCTTCCTTGCTGATCTGATGGCAGTTGTAGCAGTTGCCGCCGTTGACGGTTTTGGCGTCGTCGGTCCATGTCATGCCACGGCCGCTCTGGGCCAGCGTCTCGCCCTGCTTCCAATCGCCCAGAAACTTGCCATCGCTGGGCCACTTGATGGCCTTGAGGTTGGCCTCTTCGATGGCTTTGGCCAGCTTCTCGTCCAGTGGTTTGCCCGCCACATCGGCGGCGCTGCACAGGCGGTTGGCCTCGTCCTGCTCCAGGCGGCTCACCTTGACAATGCCCTTGTCCTGGAAGGAGTTCTTGAACATCTCGGCGGCCATCTTGTCGTGATCGGCCGGGGTGGGGGCCGTGCTGCAGGCGGCCAGCACCCAGGCAGCAACGGGCAGCATCATCCAGAAGGTTTTTTTCATGCTCGTGGCTCCTGCTTCAGCGCTTGATGGTGGGCACGGCGGATTCCGCGCCCTTTGCGTTGACACCCATGTACACACCCAGGGCGATGGTGACGTCGCTGGCGAACTTGGGTTCGGGGAAACGTTGCTGGCGGTAGCAGTCGTTCAGGCGCAGCTGCATGCTCCACATCTGGCCGTTGGAGACGCGGTAGGCCGGCCAGGCCGCGAAGCCCACGCCGTCGCCCGGGTTCTTGGTCAGGTTGGGCAGGTCCTGCAGGCGGATGCGCTTGTCGTTCTCGCCGTGGCAGGTGGCACAGGAAAAGTCGTGCGTGCCGCCGCGCTGGAAAAAGGCGCGTTTGCCCAGCTCGTAAAACTTGCGTTCTTCTGCATGGCCCTGGGGCAGGTCAAAACGCATGCCCTTGGACTCGGCCGCAATCCAGGTGGCCAGCGCGGTCACGTTGGCCATTTCGCCACGACCAAACGGGGTTTTCATGAGCTCGTCGGCATTGAAGCCCTGCAGGGTTTCCATGCAGGTGACGATGCGCGATTCCAGGTCCTGCATGCGGCCGGTGTCGGCAAAGTAGCGCGGCAACTTCACAAAAACGCCCTTGACCACGCCCGGGCCCTGGCCCAGATCGCACTTCTGCAGGCTGACCTTTTTCGGGCCACGGGCCTGTTTCCAGAGTTCCTCGCCCTTCATCTCGAACAGCTCGGCCGGGTTGCCGTCTTGCAGCATCTCACGGTACTTGGCAATGCCTTCGGCGGCGGTTTGCGCGGACGCCGCCGAAGCCGCCACCGCCAGCGCCACAGCCGAGGTCCAGAGAGAAAGTTTCATCGCGTGTCTCCTGCTTTTTGTTACACCACACCCAAAAGACAACGGCCAGCCTGCTGGCCGGCCGTCACCATCTCCACCACCTTGTCAGGCGATGGCCGCTTCGTCGGTGCGGGTTTCACCCTTGTTGTCCACCCACTTGACCGCCAGCTTGTCGCCTTTGGCGCCGCCCTTGAACTTGAAGGACAGGAAGGGGTTTTGCGACACGGCGGTGCTCCACTGGGCCTTGAGCACGCTCTTGCCGTTATGGGTGGCGTCCACGTCGGTGATGAAGTGGGCGGGGATGGTGTCGCCAGCGGCGTTCTTGCGCTGGCCGGTTTCCATCGGGTGGGACATCAGCACGCGGACTTCGGTCACGCCATCTTTGTGGGCGGCACGGATGCGCATCGGATCTGCCATGGTGTTTCTCCTGAAAATTCAAAAAAGGGCGTAAAGGGGTTTGAAAGGCCAGGCCGGTGGATCAGCCGCCGCAGCCGCCGAGGGTGACCTTGGTTTCCTTGGTGGCCGAGTACAGCTTCCCGTCGGCCTTGACAACCGCAATCACGTTGGTGCTCTGACCCATCTTCAGGCGGGTCTGCACGCTGGCTTCGGTGCCAGCAGGAATGAAGAAGGACGCCGACAGCGGGTTGATGTTCTTCTCGACCAGCAGGTGGATTTCGGTCGTGTTGGCGATGTTGCTGGTGGCGCCCACCGGCACCACCGCGCCGTTTTCGGCGATGTCGGGCGCCACGATGGTGACCTGGTCGCTGGTGGCGGGCGTGCCACCCACCGACTTGAGCGCGTCGGCCAGGCTCTTGGCTTCAAAACCGGCACGGTTGGCCTGCGCCAGCGCCTGCTTTTCGGTGATCAGGCCCAGCGCAACCAGTGTGCCCAGGGCGCCAGAGGTCTTGAGGACGGAACGGCGGGTGTTGTTCATGGAGAACTCCTTGGAAGAATCGGTGAATGAGGCCAACGGTCTGCTCAGGCAGGTAGCTTAGGTCAGACCGTGGTTTTTGACATTGGGGATTACGAGTAATTGCTTATATTCTATAAAAACAGATTGCTCACTTCGGTCCAGCCGCGATCCACTTGGCGATGGTCCGCGCATCGGCATCGGACAGCTGGGCCTGGGGCGGCATGGGCACAGAGCCATACACACCTGATCCACCGGCTTTGATTTTGTTCACCAGATAGCCTTCGAGGTCGGCCTGGCCTTTCTGTTTGGCCAGGATTTCGGTGAAGCCCGGGCCCACGATCTTGTTGCTGACGCCGTGGCAGGCGGTGCAGGCGTTGGCCGCCAGCAGGCCCTTGGCATCGCCACCTGCGCTGGCCACCACCACCGGTGCTGCGGCAGCACCCTTGACCGGCATGCTGGCCGGTGCGGGTTTGGTGGTGTCGGCCCCGCGCACCGGGCCGATGATGCGGTTCTGCTCCTGGATGTTGCCGTGGGCGTCGCGCGCAAAGTCGGGCAGCGAAGAGTGGATTTTTTCGTCCACCGGGCAGTTCTTCATGCAGGCCACGTTCTTCACGTCGCCCTTGCCTTCCACCTTCCACAGCGGCTCATGGAACACCATGCCGTTGCGGTTGGGCATGCGCTTTTGTGCGTCGGCGATGTTCTTGTCCGACAGCACGTGGTCGCCGGGCACCACCTCGGCCAGGCTCAGCAGGTAGGCCGTGACCGCGTAGACCTCGTCGGTCTTGAGCGTCTTGGGCGCATTCCAGGGCATGGCACGGTTGATGTAGTCCCACAGCGTGGAAACGGTGGCCACCTTCATGATGGTGGTCTTCTGCGGGAAGGTGGAGCCCAGCTCCAGATTCTTCACCCGGCCGCGCTCGATGTCGGCCTTGGTGGTGCCGCCGATGATGGGCGTGAAGACCTCGTTGGACTCACCGAAGGAACCGTGGCAGGACGCGCACTTGGCTTCCCACACCTCTTCACCCTGCGACACGCTGCCGCTGCCCGCAGGCAGGCCCTTGAAGTCGGGCCGCACGTCGATGTCCCAGGCCTTGACTTCGGCCGGCGTGGCGTCGCGTCCGAGGTTGTGCCAGGGCTTTTGTTGCGCCAGGGCCAGGTTGCCGATCAACGCGGCGGTGGCAAGAAAAATCAGCTTTTTCATGGTCGGCGATCTCAATAAACCTGGACGTTGGAGACTTCACCGTTGGCCGACACCAGCCAGGACTGGATGGCGTTCTGGTGGTAGACCGAACGGGTGCCGCGCACGGCGCGCAGCTGGTTGATCTTGGGCTGGACGTAGCCGGTGCTGTCGATGGCACGGCTTTGCAGGATGGCGGGTTTGCCGTCCCAGACCCAGTCGATGTTGAAGCGGGTGAAGGCCTTGTTCAGAATCGGGCCTTCGAGGCGCGCGGTGCGCCAGTTGCGCCCGCCGTCGGTGCTCACGTCCACGCGCTTGATGCTGCCGCGGCCCGACCAGGCCAGGCCGGTGACGTTGTAAAAGCCTTTGTCGAGCAGCGTCTGGCCGCCCGAGGGCGTGGTGATGACGCTCTTGCACTCCTGGATGCCGGTGTACTGGCGGTGCGTGCCGTCGGGCAGGTGGTCGATGTAGTGCACCGCCTCGTCCTTGGTGGCGTACTTCTCGTCGCCCACCTCGATGCGGCGCAGGTACTTGACCCAGCTCACGCCCTGGATGCCCGGCACCACCAGACGCAGCGGGTAGCCGTTTTCGGGACGCAGCATCTCGCCGTTCATGGCCCAGGCGACGATGCAGTCGTCCATGGCACGCTCGATGTCTATGGTGCGGGTCATGGAGGAGCCGTCGGCACCTTCGGCCAACACGTACTTGGCCTTTTTCTTGTCAATGCCACACATCTCCAGCAAGGTGGAGAGCAGCACGCCCGTGAATTCGGAGCAGCTCACCATGCCATGGCTGTACTGCACCGTGGGCACGGCCACGTTGCCCCACTCGGTGGCCGAGTTGGCGCCGCACTCGATGAAGTGGATGCGCGAAACGCTGGGCAGGCGCATCAGGTCGTCCATGGTGAAAACGCGCTCGCGCTTGACCAGACCGTTGACCATCAGGCGGTGTTTGCTGGGGTCGATGTCCCACCAGCCCTGGTGGTGGCGCTCGAAGTGCAGGCCGCTGGGCGTGATGATGCCGAACAGGCCCTGCAGCGGCGTGAAGCTCACCGAGGCCTGGTTCACACGCGTCAGACCCGGGCTCTGGCGGCGCTGCAGGTTGGCCTCCCACTTGCTGGGTTTGCCGTAGCCGTCGGTCACCACCGGCAGGCCCAGGCCAGTGGTGTGCTCCGGCAGCTTGAGGATGGCTTCTTCGCCATCGGCCGCCACGGCCTTGGCCGACGCGGCCACGCCGGCGCCCATGGCCAGGGCCTTGCCCATGAAGCTGCGGCGGGCCTTGCGCGCCAGCTCAAGCTTCTCGGCATCGAGGAAGTTCTCTGGCGCGGGCACCACCCGGCCGATGGTTTGACTCAATTCTTCCGACACAGCGTGTTCCTTCGTGGGTTGGGACCGCCGACGGGCGCGCTGCCAGCATCGAACGGTGCAGCAAGTATATTCGCAAGCACTGATATTCAAATGCGCACAAACCCTTATTTGCATACCCACCTTTGGCCTCGATGGAACGGCGCTTCCGGCCCTGGCCAGCCCTCTCTGCGCTCACAACGCTTGTAGCCTAAGCCCTGCATAAACGTTAAACTTTCTCAAGAGCGCCATCCAAGGCGCGGGCAAGGTGCTGCAAATGGCCTTTTTTCGAGGGTTGGCGATAGCCCTGATGGGGCTGGTGACGCTGTCGGCAGGCCTCTGGGTGGGCGCGCAAGAGGCGTTCACCGTCAAACGCGAAGTGGAACTGCGCGCCACGCCGCAGGCCAACGCCAAATCGACGCCGCTGCCAGCCAACACCACCGTGACCCGCCTGGAAGAGCGCCAAGGCCCCTTCCGCCGCGTGCGCACGCAAGACGGCAAAACCGGCTGGCTGCACATGTTCGACCTCCAGGGCAGCGCGCCGGCGGCGGCGGCCGGCACCACCCCCGGCAGTGGTGCCCTGCGTGCACTCGGTCAGGCCTTCAGCCCGAGCCCGGCACCGTCCAGCACCGTGGCCACGTCCACCGTGGGCATACGCGGGCTGGACGCCGACGACCTGGCCAACGCCACACCCAACCTGGCCGCCGTGAACGCGGCCGGCCAGTTCAAGGTGAGTGACGCCCAAGCGCGCCAGTTTGCGCAGCGCGCCGGCCTCAAGCCACGCCAGGTGGCCGACCTCGACGCCGCCCAAGCCCCGCCCTCCGCGACCCAAGCCCAGTGAGGTGTTGCCATGCACCTGCCCCGCCCCGCTTCTGCCCTCCCACCCCGCCGCCCGCGCCGCCTGCGCCGGCTCGCACAAACGCTGGTGGCGGCCGCCAGCCTGAGCGCCTGTGTGGCCACCGCGCCCACCCAGCCCAGCGGGAGCGCGGGTGGCAGTGCAAGCAGCACCGCCAGCAACAGCAGCAGCAGCGACAGCCCGATCAGCAGCGCCCTGCGTTCGCTGGGCGCTGGCGCCCAGTCGGTGGTGGCGGCTGCGCCAGCGGTGGCGGCCGTCCTGCCCATAGGGCCTGGCGGTCAGTCGGCCACCGACATCGCCGGCCTGTTGCAGTTGCTGGCGCAGTCGGTGGAAAAAATCGACGAGCCCAAGGAAATCGAGATCGGCCGCAACCTGGCCGCCGTGCTGCTGGGCGCCAAACCCGCGCTCAAGGACGGGCGCACCCAGCGCTACGTGAACGAGCTGGGCCGCTGGCTGGCCCTGCACTCCAGCCGCCCGCAACTGCCCTGGCTGTTCGTGGTGCTGGACGACCGGGGCGTCAACGCCTTTGCCGCCCCCGGCGGCTTTGTGTTCATCACCAAGGGCCTGCTCGACAAAACCTTCAGCGAGGCCGAACTGGCTGGGGTGCTGGCGCATGAGATCGTGCACATCGAGAAAAAACACCACCTGCAGGCGCTGGCCAGCGCGGCCCGCGCCGGCCTGGCCAGCCAGGTGGTGGCCAGCCAGGTGCGCAGCAATGTGGGCGGTGCGGCCGCCTCCTACCTCATGAACCTGGGCAAGAACCTCTACAGCAAGGGCCTGGACCGCAGCGACGAGTACGAGGCCGACCGGCTGGGCGTCTCCATCGCCACCCGCGCCGGCCTGGACCCGTTTGGCCTGCCCACCGTGTTGCAGACGCTGTCGACCGTGCGGCCCGACGACCCGGCCTACACGCTGGCCCTGGCCACCCACCCGCCCACCAGCCAGCGCCTGACGTCGCTGCAGTCGGCCATGGGCCAGGGCTTCGATGGCTACGCCGCCACACGCACCGTGGCCGTGAAGCAGCGCATCGCTCAGACCTCAGCGCCTGCGCTGCGCATCCCCGTGCCGGAGAAGCTGACGGTGCCGGCGGCCAAGCTGCCCGAGAAGCTGCCGCTGAAAAAATAGGCTATTTCGTCTCGAAGCTGGTCACCCACTGCCCACCGGAGGCGGGCGGGTGTTGCCGCCACGCCGGCACGCGCTGCGCGTACAGGGCATACAACAGCTTGCCAGGCTGCTGGCGCTGCAGCTGGTCCAGCAAGGCCTGCGCCTGGGGCCAGTCCTGATGCCGGCAGGCGTCCAGGCACTGGGCCCAGCGCGCCCGTTCGCCGTCCTCCGCCATGCCCTCGTCGAGCACGGTGAATATGGTGACGGCCGCGTCCTTGCCCTTGACCAGCACGGTGTCCAGTTCCTGCCAGAGAAAACCGTCCCCGGCCTGGGCGCGTGTGCTCTCGCTGACCACGACGTCCACGCCATAGTGTTTGCCCAGGCCTTCCAGGCGCGAACCGAGGTTGACCGCGTCGCCGATGACGGTGTAAGAGCGGCGCAGGTCCGAGCCCATGTCTCCCACACACATGGTGCCGGTGTTCAAGCCCACGCCCATGCCGATGTCGGGCAGGCCCTGGCGGCGGTGTTCGGCGTTGATCTCGGTCACGGCGCGGCGCATGGCCAGCGCGGCCAGCACCGCCTGGCGCGCGTGGTCGGCTGCGGGCACGGGTGCACCCCAGAACGCCATCACGCAGTCGCCCATGTATTTGTCTATGGTGCCGCGCTGCTGGCGTATGGCCTGGGTGAGGCGGCTGAACACGCGGTTGAGCAAGGCCTGCAGCTCAGCGGCCGCCATGGTCTCGGAGAGCTGGGTGAAACCGCGCATGTCGCTGAACATCACGGTCAGCTCACGTTCCTCGGCGGCCATGCTGTAGCGTTCGGGCGCCTTGACCATCTCGTCCACCAGCTCGGGCGGCACGTAGCTGCCAAACAGCTGGGCCAGTTCGCGTTTGGCCCGGCTCTCGAAAAAATAGGCGTGGCTGGTGTGCAGCACGTAGGCCAGCACCACCATCAGAGCCGGCGTGGCCAGCGGCAGCACCAGGCCGTGGGCGCCGAACAGCCACAGGTTGAGTCCCAGCAAGGCGGCCACCAACGCCGCCGCCAGCGCAGCGGACCACAGGGCACTCAGGCGCGGCAAGCCCACGATCAGCAGCGCGCCACACAGCAGCAGCGCGGCGACCTCAAAACCCACGGCGTAGTCCGGCTGCACCAGCGAATGCCCATCGAGCCAGGCCGACAGCAGGTTGGCATGGGTTTCCACACCGGGATAGGCCTCGCCCACGGGCGTGGCCCGCAGGTCCTGCAGACCGGGTGCCGTGGTGCCCAGCAGCACGATCTTGTCGCGCAGCAGGCCAGGGGCCAGCCGCCCTTGCACCACGTCGGCGGCCGACAGGTAGGTGAAGGAGCCGCCCTGCGGTCCGCCCCGGCCGCGAAAGGGAATCAGCACCGCCGCCCGCGGGTCCACCGCGATCTGCATGCTGCTGCCGCCCAGTGCCAGCCCCACGTGCGACAAGACCGGCGCGCGGCCCTGAGCGCCGCTGCCCGGCGCGGGCACAGGCTCCACTTGGGCACCGCCGGACACCAGGCGCAGCAGGGCCAGCGCCATGGACTCGTAGTAGGCGCCCTCAAAGCGCGCCAGCAGCGGCAGCGAGCGCACCACACCGTCGCTGTCGGTCACGGGGTTGAAAAAGCCGGCCTGCGGCGCGGCCTCGGCCAGTGGGGCGATGTTGCTGCCGAAGCCGTCCCACACCGTGGCCTGGAAGGGCAACATGCCCTCGGCCTTGAGCCCCTCGTCGGTCAGCACCGGCGCGGGCAATCGGCCCGAGCGCAAGGCCCCCCGGTCGGCGGTGAAGTAGTAGCCCAGCACCACCGGGTGCTCGCGCAAGGCGTCGGCAAAACGCCGGTCGTGGTCCAGGCGGCGGCTCAGCTCGGGCAGGCGCTCGGTGAAACGCGTGTCGTCGCGCAGCTCGCCTTCGGCCAGGGCCTTGAGCTGGCCCAGGCCCGAACGGTCGTCGGCTTCGGCGAACACGATATCCACGCCCAGCGCGGCCACCTGCTGCTCGTCGAACAAGCGATCCACCAGCCGGGCCAGGTGGTTGCGCGACCAGGGCCAGTGCCCGATCTCGGCCAGGCTTTTTTCGTCGATGTCGAGGATGACGATGCGCTCGTCCAGTGTCTGGGGCATGGTGGCCAGCAGGCGGGCATCAAAGGCCATGGCCTCCAGGCGCGTGAGCAGCTCCAGCCGCTGCACGCCCGTGGCATGCAGCAGCGCCAGCAGCAAAGGCAGCAGGACCGTGGCCAGACGCAGGGCAAGTTTGGGCCAGTGCGTCATGGTGCGTGGCCCGTCAGTTCACGGCATGTTCGGCCAACTGGCCGGAGGTCAGGTGCAAACGGCGGTCGCATCGGGCCGCCAGGCTTTCGTCGTGGGTCACCAGCACGAACGCCGTGCCCTGCGAGCGGGCCAGTTCCAGCATCAGCTCGAAGACCGCCGCAGCGCTGCCCCGGTCGAGGTTGCCGGTGGGCTCGTCGGCCAGCACACAGGCCGGGCCCGTGACCAGCGCGCGCGCTATCGCCACCCGCTGGCGCTCGCCGCCCGAGAGTTCGGCCGGGCGGTGTTTCAGGCGCTCGGCCAGGCCCACACGCGCCAGCATGTCCGCCGCCACGCGGGCAGCCTCCATGCGCGGCTGGCGGCGAATCCACAAGGGCATGGCCACGTTGTCCAGCGCACTGAACTCGGGCAGCAGGTGGTGGAACTGGTAGACAAAACCCAGGTGGCGGTTGCGCAAGTCGCCCTGCTGAGCGGGGCCCAGGCCGGCCAGGTCCTGGCCGCGCAGCGTCACGCTGCCGGCGGTGGGTGCGTCCAGCCCGCCCAACAGGTGCAGCAGCGTGCCTTTGCCGGAGCCCGAAGCGCCCACGATGGCCAGCGTCTCGCCGGCAAACACCTGCAGGTCCACGCCCTTGAGCACGGTGACGTCGAGCCGGCCTTCGTGGAAACGTTTGGTCAGGCCAGTGGCTTGCAAAACAATTTCACTCATAGCGCAGGGCCTCCGCAGGGTTCACGCGGCTGGCGCGCCAGCTGGGGTACAGGGTGGCCACAAAGGCCAGCACCAGCGAGATCACGGCGATGGGCACGATGTCGGTGGATTGGGGGTCGCTGGGCATGCGGCTGATGAGGTAGATGTCCTGCGGCAAGAAGGTGGCGCCCAGCAGGCGCTCCAGCGCGGGCACCAGGGTGTCGATGTTGAAGGCCACCAGCAGGCCCAGGGCCAGGCCGCTGAGCGTGCCGATCACGCCCACCATGGCGCCCTGCACCACAAACACGCCCATGATGCTGCGCGGGCTAGCGCCCAGGGTGCGCAGGATGGCGATGTCGGCGCGTTTGTCGGTCACGGTCATCACCAGCGTGCTCACCAGGTTGAAGGCGGCCACCGCCACGATGAGGGTGAGGATGATGAACATCATGCGTTTTTCCAGCTGCACGGCGGCAAACCAGGTGCGGTTCTGGCGCGTCCAGTCGCGCACCAGCAAGTCGCCGCTGAGGCCGGCGGCGATTTGCACCGCCACCTCGCGCGCCTTCTGCAAGTCCTTGAGCTTGATGCGCACACCGGTCGGCCCTTCGAGGCGGAAGATGCGCGCCGCATCCATCTGGTGCAGCAGTGCCAGGCCCGAGTCGTACTCGAAGTGGCCGGAGTCGAACACCCCCACCACCGTCATCTGCTTGATGCGCGGCACCACGCCGGCCGGCGTAATCTGACCACTGGGTGCGATCAGCGTGACCGTGTCGCCCTGGCGCACGCCCAGGCTGCGCGCCAGCTCACCGCCGAGCACGATGCCAAACTCGCCCGGCAGCAGGCGGGGCAAGACCGTTTGCGACAACTGCGCGGCCAGGTCGGTGACGCTGGGCTCCAGCGCCGGGTCGATGCCACGCACGATGGCGCCCTTCATGTCCTCGCCCCGCGCGATCAGGCCCTGGGCGCCGATGAAAGGCGCCGCCCCCACCACCTCGGGGTGGCGCTTGATTTCGGTCAGTGTGGTAGGCAGGTCGGGAATGGCCTCGCCCGTGGGCGTGAACACCTCCACGTGCGAAAGCACGCCCAGCATGCGGTCACGCACCTCTTTCTGAAACCCGTTCATCACGCTGAGCACGATGATGAGCGCGGCCACGCCCAGGGCGATGCCCAGCATGGACACACCCGAGATGAAAGAGATGAAGCCGTTGCGCCGCGTGGCGCGACCGGCGCGGGTGTAGCGCCAGCCCAGGGACAGTTCGTAGGGGATTTGCATGCGTCGTATTCCGGCCGGCATTGTGGCATCCCGGACAATCCCCCCCATGCACGCCACGCATTTGCTGATTCACCTGCCCATCGCCCCAGACGGTGCGGCCCCCACCCTGCCCTCGGCGCTGTTGCGCCTGCTGGGCCACATGGTGCCTGCCGCACGCCTTGACACGCCTGAAGATGGCCCCGCCTTGCCCCATGAACTGGTGGTGGCCAGGCACAACGGCCTGATTGACGAACCCGGCCGCACGCCTTGGGCCGCCTTTGAAACCGGCACCGTGGGCACACCCTGCGCCTGGATCAAACCCTGCCACTGGCAGGTGGGTGCCCAGTACGTGGCCCTGGCCGACAACGAGACGCTGGCGCTCGACGCCGCAGCGTCCGAGGCGCTGATGCGCGCCGCCGCGCCCTACTTCGCCGAAGACGGCATCACCCTGCACCGGGCTTCGCCCAGCGCCTGGCTGGCCACGGGCGAGGTGTTCCGCGACTTGTGCACCTGGTCGCAGGAACGTGCCACGGGCCGCCCCATCACCCCCGACATGCTGCAAGCCTCCACCGGTCACCACCCCGGCCTGCGCCGCCTGCAGAGCGAAATGCAGATGCTGTTCTACACCCACCCCGCCAACGACGAACGCCAGGCGCGTGGGCAACTGCCCGTCAACGCGTTCTGGGTGACCGGCGCGGGCGTGCTGGACCAGCCCCGGCCCCCAAGGCCTGGCCTGGTGGTGGCCAGCCCGCTGGACGATACCGACATCGCCACCCACTGGCTGCCCCGCGCCCAGCGCGGCGAGGCCTTGCAACTGACCTTCTGCGGCGAACGCGCGGCACAGACGTTTGCCACCCAGCCGCCATCGCTGTGGCGCCGCCTGCGCCAGGCCCTGCGTCAACCCGACACCACTTTCCTGAACACCCTATGAAACTTTTCACCCGCGACGTGCCACCCCGTGCCGCCTGGGCGCTGGAGCAAAGCGGCGTCCACCCGCTGCTGGCGCGCCTGTACGCCGCGCGCGGCGTGCGCAGCCCCGACGAACTCGACGATACGCTCGCCCGCCTGATCCCGCCCAGCGCCATGAAAGGCACGCAGGCCGCCGCCCGCCTGCTGGCCGATGCCATGGCCGCGAACCAGCGCATCTGCATCGTGGCCGACTACGACTGCGACGGCGCCACCGCCTGCGCCGTGGGCGTGCGTGGCCTGCGGCTGCTGGGCGCGCCCATGGGCTTTGCCAACGTGGCCTACCTCGTGCCCGACCGGGTCAACGACGGCTATGGCCTCACGCCCAGCATCGCCCAGCGCGTCAAAGCCAGCGGCGCCGATCTGCTGGTCACCGTGGACAACGGCATCGCCAGCCTGGACGGCGTGCGCGCCGCACACACCCTGGGCCTGCAGGTGCTGGTCACCGACCACCACCTGCCGGCGGTGGTGAACGGCCAGCCCGTGGTGCCCGACGACTGCGTGATCGTCAACCCCAACCAGCCCGGCTGCAGCTTCGAGAGCAAATCCATCGCCGGTGTGGGCGTGATGTTCTACGTGCTGCTGGCCTTGCGGGCCGAGTTGCGGGAACGCGGCGTTTTCACCGCAACGACACAGCCCAAGGTGGACGCACTGCTGCCTCTGGTGGCACTTGGCACCGTGGCCGACGTGGTCAAACTCGATCCCCACAACCGCCGCCTGGTGGCCCAGGGCCTCAAGCGCGTGCGCGCCGGTGCGCTGCCCGCCGGCATGGCGGCGCTGTTCAACGTGGCCGCGCGCCGCCCCCAAGCGGCCACCGCATTCGACTTCGGTTTTGCCCTGGGCCCGCGCCTGAACGCCGCCGGCCGCCTGGCCGACATGACCCTGGGCATCGAATGCCTGATCACCGACGACGCTGCGCGCGCAGACGAACTGGCGCGCACGCTGGACGGCATCAACCGCGAACGCAAGGTCATCGAAGGCGACATGCGCGAGCAGGCGCAACAACTGGCCGAACAGCTGTTCGACGAAGACGAGGCGCCGCCACCGGCCATCACCGTGTTCGACCCGGACTTCCACGAGGGCGTGGTCGGCATCGTGGCCTCGCGCCTCAAGGACAAACTGCACCGCCCCACCTTTGTGTTCGCGGCCAGCGCGGCGGCGGGCAAGGGCCACGAGCTCAAGGGCTCGGGCCGTTCCATCCCTGGCTTCCATTTGCGTGACGCGTTGGACCTGGTGGCCAAGCGCCACCCCGGCGTGCTGCTGCGTTTCGGCGGCCACGCCATGGCGGCGGGCTGCACCATCCACGAAGACGGCCTGGACGCCTTCGAGCAAGGCCTGGCCCAGGTGGCCAGCGAATGGCTGGACGCCGACACCCTGCAGCGCCGCCTGGACACCGACGGCCCGCTGGACCCGCAGTACCGCCGCCCCGATGTGGTGGACACCTTGCACGCCGAGGTCTGGGGCCAGGGCTTTGCGCCGCCGGTGTTCTGCGAGGAGGTGGAGGTGGTGTCGCAACGCATCGTGGGCGAGAAGCACCTGCAGCTCAAACTCAAACACCAGGGCGCGGCGGTGGACGGCATCTGGTTCAGCCACACCGAGCCCCTGCCGCCCCGCGCCAAGCTGGCATTCCGACTCGATGCCGACGAGTGGCAGGGGCAAAAACGGGTGCGTTTCCTGGTGGAAGCTGCGGAACTGTGAGCGCACTCCAGGTCATCCACGCCGACGAGCACCTGCTGGTGCTGGACAAACCCGCCGGCCTGCTGTGCGTGCCCGGGCGCTGGCCCGACAAGGCGGACTGCCTGAGTGCCCGCGCCCAGGCGCGCTACCCCGACGCCCTCATCGTGCACCGGCTCGACATGGGCACCTCGGGCCTGGTGGTGATGGCGCGGGGGGCTGCGGCCCAGCGCTCGCTCAGCCTGGCGTTCGCCGAGCGCCGGGTGCACAAACGCTACGAGGCGGTGGTGGCCGGCGTGCCCGATGCGTCGGGCGCCGACGCCGAGGGCTGGAGCGACATCCACCTGCCGCTGATCGTGGACTGGCCGAACCGCCCGCGCAGCAAAGTGGACTTCGACATCGGCAAACCCAGCCACACGCGCTGGCGGCTGTTGTCCGTCCGCGATGTACCGGGGCTGGGGGTCTGTGCGCGGCTGGCGCTGGCACCGGTCACGGGTCGCTCGCACCAGTTGCGCGTGCACCTGCTGGCGCTGGGCCATCCCATCCTGGGTGACGACCTGTATGCCCAGGGCGCGGCGCTGGCCGCCGCGCCACGGCTGCTGCTGCATGCCAGCGCCATTGCCCTGCCCCACCCGCTGACGGGCGAAACCGTGGGGTTTGACAGCCCGGCCCCCTTCAGCGCATGAAGCTGCTTTCGACCCGATTGCGGCCGTTCTGTTTGGCGCGGTAGAGCTGGTCGTCGGCCAGGCGCACGGCCATCTCGGCGTCGCCCTGGGTGGGATCGGCCACGCTGACGCCTATGCTCAGGCTGAGGTGTTCGACCACCGGCGGCTCGGCGATGTCCACCGCATGGCGCAGCTTCTGCGCCACGCGCAAGGCCTCGTCGGGTGGCGTCTGTGGCAGCAGCACCAGGAACTCCTCACCCCCGCTGCGGCCGACAAAATCGGTGGAGCGCAGGTGTCGACGCAAGACCTCGGCCACATGGCGCAGCACGCGGTCGCCCACGGCGTGACCGTGGCCATCGTTGACCTGCTTGAAATGGTCGACGTCCAGCACCATCACGGCATAGGACAGGCCGGTGCGGCGCATGCGCTCGAACTCCAGCGCCAGGCGCTCGTCGCAGGCACGCCGGTTGGGCAGACCCGTCAGCGCGTCGTGGCGCACCAGGCGCTCCAATTCGGCGTTGCTGCGCGCCAGTTCGGCGGTGCGTTCGGCCACCTTGCCTTCCAGCTCGTGGTTGCTCTGCTCCAGCGCCCGGCGCCGCGCGATCAGCGTGCCGGCCATGCCCTTGAGCGCTGCCGACAGGTGGCGCAATTCGGCGCTGTTGGCGCCGGTGTCCAGCGCGACGTTTTCATCGCCCTGCTCGACGCGGTGCGCCCGCCGCGTGAGTGCTTCCAGCGGCCGGCTGATGACACCCGCCCCCCACCAGGCCAGCACAAGGAAAAACAGGCTGGCCAGCACAGAGGCCCCCAGCACCACACGCTGCAGCTCGCGCAGGTCGGCCAGCGCCACGTCCAGCGGCTGGCGCACCACCACCCGCCAACCCAGCGGGCTGGCGGGCCAGGCCTCCGGAACCGGCAGGGCCACGCTGAGATAGGGGTCGCCCTCGGACCAGTTGTCGAGCACCTGTGGCATGGCCAGGACCAGGTTCTCGGGCACACGGTCGTTGCCCGGCACCCGGTCGGGGTAGCTGATGTGCCCAGCACGATCGACCAGAAACACGTCGATCTGCTGGCGGGCGATTTTGGGCGGCACGATGGACGCCACCACATCGGCCGCCCAGCGCCAGTACAGATGGGCACCGAGCACGCCGGCAGGCTGGCCGTCGGTGTCCTTGAGCGGCACCGCCACGTCGATGAAGTAGAGCGGGTCGGGCGAACCGGGCGCCAGCAGCGACTGCAGCAGCTCGGCACGGTGGCGGTCGCCCAGGTAGGGGCCACGCAAGCCGGCACCAAACCAGGGCCGCTGGGCCACGGACTGGCCCTGCAGCAAACGCTCGGACGCCACCCGGACCACGCCCGCCACGTCAACGATCCCTATCCAGGCATAGGTGGGGTAGTCGCTTTGCAGCCGGTGCAAGGCCTCCATGTCGAGGGGCTTGGTCTGTCGGACGCCGGGCACCTGCGGCGAACGGGCCAGCAGATCGATTTCGCGCAAACGCTCGCCCAGGTTGAGCGAAACCACCGCCGCCACCGACCCTGCCAGGTCGTGCAGCGACTGCTCACGCTCGCGCACCAGTTGCTGTCCGTAAACGTGACCTATGTAAAACCAGAAAGGCAAGCCCACTCCCATGGCCATCGCTCCAATGGCCAAGGCCAAACGCGACCGAAAGGAATCAGGAAACCATTTCATTGTCAAACAATTTCAAATTTGCCACCTCTCTATCGTATGCTTGACCCAATGGCAATCACTTTGAAACAGTGTATGCGGCACACACGCCACACGGGGCGCGTTTCTTCATGGGGCGTGGCTGTCCTCGTGTTGACCACACTGCAGTTGGTCGTCGGCGAGGTGTTTGCACGCGAGGTGCGGGTGGGCATTTACGACAACCCACCCAAGGTCGCTGCCGCCAATGGCCAACCGAGCGGCATCATGGGCGATCTGCTGCAGGAGGTGGCGCGGCTGGAGAATTGGACGCTGGTGCCCGTGCCCTGCCAGTGGGAGGCCTGCCTGGCTGCGGTGGAGGCCGGCACCATCGATCTCATGCCCGACGTGGCGCGCACCGATTCGCGTGTGCGCCTGTACGAGTTTCACCGGGTGCCGGCGCTGCACAGCTGGTCGCAACTGTACCGGCGACCCGATCTGCCCATCGAGTCCATGCTCGACCTGCAGGGCAAGCGCGTCGCGGTGCTGGAAGGCTCCAGCCAGCAGGAGTACCTGCGCACCCTGCTGGACGGTTTCGGACTGCGCACCGAGTTGTTGCCCCACCCCAGCTTCGAAGCTGCCTTTGCCCAGGTGGCCGCCGGCCAGGCGGATGCCGTGGCCGCCAACCACCATTTCGGCGACCTCGCCGCGCGCCGGCACAAGCTGGTCGAAACCAGTCTGATGTTCCAGCCGGCGCGGCTGTTCTTCGTCTCCGGCAAGGGGCGCAACGGCGAGTTGCTGGCAGCGCTGGACCGGCACCTGGAAACCTGGCAGGCCCAATCCGACTCGCCGTACTACCGGGTGCTCAAGCGCTGGGCCGTGCCCCCGGAGACACCGCCGATTCCCATGGCCTTCTGGTGGGGGCTGGGCGGTGTGGTGGCCGCCCTGCTGCTGGCCCTGGCCTTCGTGGCCCTGCTGCGGCGGGAGGTCGGCCGGCGCACCGCCGAGCTGCGCGCCAGCGAGGACAAGCTCTCCACCATCCTCAACGGCGTGGACGCCTACATCTACATCAAGGACACGGAGCTGCGCTACCAGTACGCCAACCGCCAGGTCTGCGAGCTGTTCGGCAAACCCATGAGCGAGATCGTGGGCCACGGCGACAGCACCTTTTTCGACCAGGCCACCGCCGAACAGCTTAGACAGATCGACCAGCGCGTGTTCGACAGCGGCGAACGCAAGGTACAGGAGGAGGTCAACCGCCTGCCCGACGGCCGGGTGCGCACCTACCTGTCGGTCAAACTGCCACTGCGCCGGCCCGACAACAGCATTTACGCGCTGTGCGGCATTTCCACCGACATCACCGAGCAGCGCCAGTTTGCCCAGGAGATCCATCAGCTGGCCTATTACGACCCGCTGACCCACCTGGCCAACCGGCGCCAGATGATCGAGCGGCTGCACCAGTTGCTGGCCGACCCGGCGGCCGGCCTGCACCAGCACGCGCTGCTGCTGGTCAACCTCGACAACTTCAAGGACCTCAACGACACCCACGGCCACAACCTGGGTGACCTGCTGCTGCAACAGGTGGCGCAGCGACTGAGCGGCTGCGCTCGCTCGGAAGACCTGGTGGCGCGGCTGGGCGGTGACGAATTCGCGCTGCTCATGACCTCGCTCAATGGTCAGCCCGGCCTGGCGCTCAAGCAGATCGAAACTGCGGCCACACACCTGGTGCGGGTGATCACCGACATGCCCTTCCAGCTCGGCACGCTGAGCCACCCGGTGTCGGTCAGCGTGGGCATCGCCATGCTGAACCAGCAGGAAAACACGGTGGACGCGGTGCTCAAGCACGCCGACATCGCGCTGGCGCAAGCCAAGGCGGCGGGGCGCGGCACGGTGCGTTTCTTCCGCTCCGACATGGAGGTGGTGGTGGCGGCACGCGCTGCGATGGAGGCCGACCTGCGCGAGGGCCTGGCCCGGCAGCAATTCCTGCTGCACTACCAGCCGCAAATCGACCACACCGGCGCGCTGTTTGGTGTCGAGGCCCTGGTCCGCTGGCAGCACCCGCAACACGGCCTGGTGCCGCCGGGCAGCTTCATCGGTCTGGCCGAGGTCTCGGGCCTGATCGAACCGCTGGGCCTGTGGATACTGCGCAGCGCCTGCCAACAGATCAAGGCCTGGTCTGCGGACCCGCTGCGCCAGCACCTGCTGGTGGCCGTGAACATCAGCGCGCGCCAGCTCCACCACCCCGAGTTCGTGCAGCAGGTGGCTGCGGTGCTGGAAGAGACCGGCGCCGACCCACAGCGCCTGGAGCTGGAGCTGACGGAAAGCCACCTGGTGGAAGACGTGGAGGGCGCGACCGCCAAGATGCGTTCGCTCAAGGCGCGCGGCGTGCGGTTGTCGCTCGACGACTTCGGCACCGGCTATTCCTCGCTCAACTACCTCAAGCGCCTGCCGCTGGACCAGCTCAAGATCGACCAGAGTTTTGTGCGCGACCTGCTGCTCGACGCCAACGACCTGTCCATCGTCAAAGCCATCGTGGACATGGGCCGCAACCTGGGACTGGACGTGCTTGCCGAGGGTGTGGAAACCCAGGCCCAACACGACATGCTGCTGCAGGCTGGCTGCAAACGCTTTCAAGGCTACCTGTTCTGCCACCCGGTGCCGGTGGACCAGTTGCCCGCCACCCTCACGCCCCACCGCCACACCCCGGAGCCCACCACGTGACCTCCTCGCCCGTGCTACTTGCCCTCATCGTGCTGGCGCTGGCCGTGGTGGCCTACCTGGTGTTGCGCCGTGCCGCACCGCGCCGCGACGACACACCCGCGAGCCGTCGCGCCGAACTGCCGGCCAGCCCGCCACCGCACGCGGCCCCGCCACCCGTTGCCGCGGCGCCAGCCGCCGCAACGCTGGCGCCGCCGCCGGCCCGTCCCCTGCCGCCCGAGCTGGCGGCGTTCCAGATCACCCACGCCCAGGACCTGCCCCAGGCCCAGCGCGATGCGCTGACCGACGCGCTGCGCCACATTCCACGCCCCCCGCGCTCCTTGCACCAGCTGATCTCGCCCGAGTTCCTGGCCACCGCCACCTCGGTGGAGATGAGCGAGCTGGTGATGAGCGAGCCGCTGATCGCCGCCAAGGTCTTGTCCACGGTGAACTCGCCGCTGTATGGGCTGCAGCGCACGGTCACCAGCATCGGCCAGGCCATCACCTTCCTGGGCATGAACACCGTGCGCAGCATCTGCCTGCGCTACATGCTGGACGAATCCTTCATGGCCGGCGACCCCGCCAGCCAGCGCGTGTTTGAGCGCCTGTGGACCGCCAGCGCGGTGGCCAGCGAGCTGTGCTCGCGCCTGACCAAGCAGCTGCACATGCCCGACGCGGGCACCCTGGTCACCAAGGTGGTGCTCTCATTTGTGGGCCACATGGCCGTGGCCACCCTGCCACAAAGCCGCACCCAAGCCGCACTGACCGATCTGTCGTTGGACCTGGTGCAGCGCTACAGCGCGCAGCAGCAGGTGCTGGGCCTGTGTGCACCCGAAATCGGCCGCCTGCTGATGTTGGCCTGGGAGCTGCCAGCCAGCATCGTGCAGGGCGTGGGCGACATCGATCTCGCGCTGACCCAGCCGGTCGGCGAACTGGAGACCTCGGCCGCCACCCGGCGCGCCGTGGCCTACCTGAGCGCACGCCTGGGCGAGCGCCTGGCCGGTGGCAGCTTGAGCGATCTGAGCACCTGGGAGCTGGCCAAGGACACCGCCATCTGCACCCACCATGTGGCGGGCTACCTGCTGCCGCAGCAACTGGCGACACTGCAAGCCAGCCTCAGCGCGCCCGACACCCAGACCAGCATTGGGCATCTGCTGGGCAAGGGCGCTCAACCAGGCTGAGCAATCGGACTCAGCGAGGCAGCAGCGTCTGCCAGCAGCACCGCACCAAAGCCCCGTGAGCGCGGCACTGCGCCCGCCACCCCCATGCGCAGCGGCCCCAGTGCCGCGATGGCGGCGGCCACGCGCTGGCCCGCGAGCACCGCGCCGTCTTGCGGCGTGTCAGGCATCAGCACCGCCACACGCTGGGGCCCCAGGCAGGCCACGAGGTCGGTGGTGCGTTTCATCTCGGCCGACACCGCCCGCGTCACGTCGCGCAGCAGCACCGAGGCCTCGTTAAGCGAATCGGCGCCCCAGTCCAGCAGGATCAGCGAGAGCGGGGATTCGTTGCGGAAGCCGCGTGCGGCCTCTTCTTCCAGCCGGGTTTCGAACAGGCGCGCATCGGCCGCCTGCAACTCGTCGTCGAAGTGGCCCTGGCGGGCCAGGCGCTCGTGCAGCACCTGGGCGCTGGCGGCCACCGCATCGGCTGCGGCCAGGGCAGCGTCGCGCGCGCGGGCGTGCGATGACAACTCCAGGTAGAGCCGCCCCACCAGGTTGAGCAGCGCGCGCTGGCCGGCCTCGGACACGCCGGGGTCGTCCTCGTAGGCATCCACCGCCGCGCGCCCCGCCTTGACCTGGCGCATCTGCCGCACCATGGACGGGTCCACCCCCAGGATGTGCAGGCCTATCCACGACACCAGAAAGCCCATCAGCCGACCATGCAGGTCGGGCTGGGTGGCACGGCCATTCCACATCTCGCGCAGGTTGATGATGAACTGCTCGTGCTGGCGCCGGTGTTTCTGCTGGTGGCGCTCGTCGATGCCGGCTTCGCGCATGAGCTGCTCTTCGCCGGTGAACTGGGCGCGGGCGTAGTTCATGAGGCGGTCAAAAGCGCGGCGCAGCGCGGCCTCGCGCTCGTCGGCCGACACGCCGGCATGGAACAGCGTGTCGTGCAAGCGGTTGAAGACGTCGATCAGCGCCTTGTGCTGCTCGTCCAGCTCGGGCAGGCCGGTGCTGAAGTGGTGGTCCCAGACAAACAATTGCATGGTGCGCGGTCTCCTCGTGTGCGCGCCGTTGCCGCAGCACGCGCCACGGTCGGACGACACCAATAATACGCGCCCTGTTTGCCGCTCAAGCCAGTGCCGCGATCCATTGTGTGGCGCCGCGCAGCTTGACCGCCAGGTCACGGGCCAGGTTCTCCAGCAGCAGGATCTTGATCTGTGGCGTTTGTTGCGCCATGTGCTCCAGGTCGTTCACGTGCAGCACACGGCAGCGCACCTCGCTGTCGGCCACCACCGAGGCGGTGCGCAGGGTCTGACCCAGCAGGGTCATTTCGCCGAACTCCATGCCCGGCCCCAGCGAGGCAATGCGCTGATGCCCACCGTCGTCCAGGGGCACCAGCACGCTGACCCGGCCGGTTTCGATGAAAAACACCCGCCCATCCCCGGCCTCGCCGGCCTTGAGGATGGCGTCGCCCGCGCCAAACACCTCGGTGCTCATGTGGCTGTCCATCAGCCGAAGCATCTCGGGTGTGTAGCCTGCCAGCAGCGGCGACTCGGCCAGGGGCACGGCCACGTCGTGGTCCGACGCCAGGCCTTGCAGCAAGCGGTTCTCGCACCATTCCACCGCCAGGTCGTTGTCCTCGAAGACCAGGAAACCCCGGTCCTGCGCGCCCGCCGTGCGCGCCAGCGGCTGCAGGATGGCGGCGCGCCGGTGCACCCGCGAGCAGACCACCGGTTTGCCCTCGGCCTGCAGTGTGCGCCGGGCCTGGTGCAGCATCAGCGCCGCACTTTCGGCCACGCCCGTGACCTGGTTCATGTCGAGGATGAAGCAGTCGGTGTCGGCGGCCATGCCCAGCATGCGCCGCACGATGTACTCCACCCCGTCCACCGCCAGCATGCCGTGAAGCGACAGATACTTGATGCGGTGCGCATGTGCCATCAGGTGTTCGCGCGCCGGGCCCACGGGCTTGCGGCGCGAGGCGGCATCGGCACCGGTGTAGACCCGGCCCAGCGCCTGGCGCGGGTCGCGCACCTGGTGGAACATGTGCAGCCCGAAGTCGCGCGTGATACGGCGGCAGGCCTCGATGCCGCGCACGCTGTTGCCCTTGATGTCCAGGCGTGGCGAAAAAATGGCGATGCCGAAACGACCGGGAATGACGGCGATCACGCCGCCGCCCACACCGCTTTTGGCCGGCATGCCCACCTCGTAGAGCCAGCTGCCGGCAAAGTCGTACATGCCGCAGGTGGCCATGACGCTGAGCACCTGGCCCACGTGTTCGGTCGGCAGGGCGCGTTTGCCCGTCAGGGGGTGCACGCCACCGTTGGCCAGGGTGGCGGCCATGTAGGCCAGGTCGCGGCAGCTGACCTCGATGGCGCATTGGCGGAAGTAGTTTTCCAGCGAGGCCATCGGCTCTTCTTCGATGATGCCGAAGTTCTTGAGCATCCAGGCGATGGCGCGGTTGCGGTGGCCGGTGCTGCTCTCGGACTGGTAGACCGACTCATCGACCGTGACCGGGTGCCCCACGAAGGTGGCGATGGACGACTCGATGCGCTGCCACTGCGCCTCGGTGGTGCGCCCTGCCACCAGGCTGGTGGTGGCAATCGCACCAGCATTGATCATGGGGTTGAGCGGCGCACCAGTCTGGGGATGCAGGCTGATGGAGTTGAAGGCGTCGCC
>CAYUAH010000017.1:0-23849 GCA_964442375.1 uncultured Hydrogenophaga sp.
GCCGACATCATCGGCGTCATCGACGGCATTGCCTTCCAGACCAACATCCTGGCGCTCAACGCAGCGGTGGAAGCCGCGCGTGCCGGCGAACAGGGCCGGGGTTTTGCGGTGGTGGCCGGCGAGGTGCGCAACCTGGCCCAGCGCAGCGCGCAGGCGGCCAAGGAGATCAAGGACCTGATCGGCACCAGCGTGCAGAAGGTGGGCGAGGGCAGCGAGCTGGTGCGCCAGGCCGGCGCGACGATGGAAGACATCGTGCAGAGCGTGCAGCGGGTGAGCGACATCATTGGGGAAATCAGCAGCGCCGCCACCGAACAAAGCGAAGGCATTGCCCAGGTGAACGTGGCCGTCAACGAGCTCGACCAGATGACCCAGCAGAACGCCGCGCTGGTGGAGCAGAGCGCGGCCGCCGCCGCCAGCATGCGCGACCAGGCCGATCGCATGGCCGAGGCGGTGGAGGTGTTCCGCACTGGGGTCGACGGCATGCGCGGCCACGCCCAGCCGGTGCGCCGCCACACGCCGCCACACCCAGCCACCAGCGCGCCCAAGCGACCGACCGCCGCCCTTGAGGCAGCGCCGCCGCAGCGCTCAATCGGGCTCGCCCGCTGACCGGGCACGTGCCAGCAGCAAACTTCGCTCGCGCTCATTGCCCGCCAGTGCAGCGGCACGTTCAAAGGCCTGACGCGCCACATCGCGACGGCCCAGTTTGAGCAGCAGGTCGCCGTGCACACTGGGCAACCAGTGGTAGCGTGCCATCGCGGGCAGTGCCAGCAAAGGCTCGAGAATGGCCAACCCGGCCGCCGGCCCATGGGCCTGGGCCACGGCCACCGCGCGGTTGAGCTCCACCACCGGCGAAGGCGACGCCTGCGCCAGCTCGCCATACAGCACGGCGATGTGTGGCCAGTCGGTGTCGTCCCAGCGGTCGGCGCGGGCATGGCAGGCAGCGATGGCGGCCTGCAGCAGGTAGGGCCCGCGCGCTGCAGCCGCCATCTGCTCACCATGTGCCAGCGCCGCCAGGCCGCGCCGGATCAGCAGGCGGTCCCAGCGGCGGCGGTCCTGCTCGGCCAGCAGCACAGGCTGGCCCTGCGCATCGGTGCGGGCGGCGGTGCGCGAAGCCTGCAGTTCCATCAGCGCCAGCAGGCCGGCCACCTCGGGCTCGGCGGGCGCCAGCTCCGCCAGCATGCGGCCCAGGCGCAGGGCCTCGTCACACAACGCGGGGCGCATCCAGTCGGCGCCGCTGGTGGCGGTGTAGCCCTCGTTGAAGATGAGGTAGACCACCTCCAGCACCGAGGCCAGGCGCGGTGCCAGCGCGGCGCCCTGCGGCACCTCGTAGGGCACGTCGGCCTCGGCCAGGCGGCGTTTGGCGCGCACGATGCGCTGGGCGATGGTGGCTTCGCTGGCCAGGAAGGCGCGCGCGATCTCGTGGGTGCTCAGGCCGCCCAGCAGCTTGAGGGTGAGGGCCACGCGGGCGTCGGGCGCGAGCACCGCGTGGCAGGCGGTGAAGATCAGGCGCAGCAGGTCGTCGGCCACGCTGCCGGCGCGGCGCTCGTCCAGGGTGTCGCTGAAGTCGGGCACGGTCAGGGCCTCCATCGCGGCCAGGTCGGCCGCCAGCTCGCCCTGGCGGACCTCGCTCATCTGCCGGTGGCGCAGGTGGTCCAGGGCGCGGCGTTTGGCGGTGGTCATGAGCCAGGCGCCCGGCTTGTCGGGCAGACCGTCCACCGGCCAATGTTCAAGCGCCGCCACCAGCGCGTCCTGGGCCAGTTCCTCGGCCACGCCAAGATCGCGCACCAGGCGCATGAGCGCGCCCACGATGGCGGGCGACTCCAGGCGCCAGACGGTGGCGATGGTGTCGTGGACGTCGGCCCGCACGCGACGCCTACATCTGGGCTGGGGCTGCGGCCTCGTCCATCCAGAACACCTCCCACTGGTGGCCGTCCGGGTCGGCAAAGCCGTGCTGGTACATGAAGCCGTGGTCTTGTGGTGCGTTGGGTGTGGTGCCGCCCGCCGCCGCGGCCTTGGCCACCAGCTCATCGACCTCGGCGCGGCTTTCGCACGAGAGGGCGATCAACACCTCGGTGGTCTGGGTCGCGTCGGCCACCGGCAGCTTGGTGAAGCCCTGAAAGAAGGGCTTGACCAGCAGCATGGCGTAGATGTTCTCGGCGATCTCCAGGCAGGCGCCCTGCTCGTTGGTGAAGCGCGGATTGAAGCTCAGGCCCAGGGCCTTGAAGAAGGCCTGCGAGCGGGCCATGTCCTGAATGGGCAAGTTGACGAAGATCTGCTTGAGCATGGTGCGGCCTTTCAGGTGTGACGTTGCGCGTCGAGTTGTTTGAAGCTGTCCAGCGCCTCGCTGGGCGGGAACTCGTCGAGTTCGATCAGTTGACGCAGCTCGATGACGGCCTCTTTGCCGCGCCCGGCGGGGTTGGGGAAACGCCGGCTCCATTCGAGCGCCTCTTCGCGCGAGCGCACTTGAATGAGGGTGTAGCCGGCAATGAGTTCCTTGGCCTCGGCGAAGGGGCCGTCCACCACGCGGGTGTTGCCGTCGGCACCGTACTGGACGCGCCAGCCGCTGCGGCTGGGGTGCAGGCCGCTGCCGTCGAGCAGCACGCCGGCCCGCGCGAGTTCCTCGTGGTAGGCGGCCATTTCGGCCATCAGCTCCTCGGGCGCGGCGGGCGTGACCTCGGCCTCGAACTCGGGGCAGGACTTGACGATGATCATGAATCGCATGGGACGCTCCTTCAGCTGGGTTGCAGCATGCTCAGGCGGTTGCCTTCGGTGTCGATGAAAGGCACATACAGACCCACACCGGGAATGGGCATGGGCTCGCCCAGCACCTGGCCGCCGGCCGCGCGCACACGGGCCATGGCGGCCAACACGTCGGGCACGCCAATCACCACCGAGGGCTTCTGCATGTGTTCGGGCATGTCGGCGCTGCGGGCGAACATGCCGCCACCGATGGCACCGGCCGGCGCACCGGGTTTGGCGTCGGTGGTGGCGGTGGTGAGCAGCAGGTAGTGGCCCATGTCGGCGCCCAGCATCTGGGTCTGCCAACCAAAGGCGGCGCTGTAGAAGGCGGCCGCGCGCTCGCGGTCCTGGTAGGACATCTCGAAATGGATGACGGGGCACATGGGGTTGTTCGCGGGCGTGGTCATGACGGTTCTCCTTCACACAGGGTTTTCAGCAGCGCCAGAGCGCATGGCCAGGTCTCGGCCATGTAGGCCTCGTAAGAGCCGAACACGTCGGCCGCCACCCGCAAGCGGGTGCCGCCGGCTTCAGCGATGAATTGGTAGTTTTCGTGGCAAGGCGCCCAGGCGCGCACGGCTTCGCTGCTGGTGTCTTCCACGCCCTGGGCGATCATGCCCAGATGGCGTATGGACACGAACTCGGCCGGTCGGTGTTCGGCGATGACCGACACCATGCCCTCACCGTTGGGGCCCATGAAACGGATGGTCTGACCGGCATCCCAGCCACCTTCGTAGCGTGAGCCTTCGCAGAAGGCGCTGGTCCACCGCTCGTAGGTGGGTGAAAACAGCATGGTGCGCCACACCCGCTCAGGTGGGGCGTGGATCAGGATGTCGAAATGTTGTGTCGTCATGGTCACCTCCGTTCAGGGAAACCGAACGTTCGGTTTCTACCTCCACGACGAAGCAGGCGACCACATTTCGACAGACTGGGCCTAAGTGCTTTCCCTAGGCCGCCTCCGGGGACGAGCGCTCAGGACACGTAACACGGCGCCAGCGACCGCACCTCCACCGTGGCCCATTGCGCGGCTGGGCAGGCGTGGGCCCAGGCCAGGGCCTCGTCACGGCTCACGTTCTGCAGCAGGAAAAAGCCGCCCACCATTTCCTTGGCCTCGGCAAACGGGCCGTCCAGCGCCTGGGCGCTTCCGCTGCTGTGGCTGACGCGCACGGCCGTGTCTTGCGACGCGAGTGACTCCACCGCCTTGAGCTGTCCCTTGGCCGCAATGGCTTCGCCAAAACGCAACATGGCCGCGAAGGCGGCGCGGCCTTCGGCCTCGGTGCGGGTGGCGCGCTGGCCCACGGGTTCAACGATCAACAACATGTAACTCATGGCTTGCGCCCTCCCAATAGGTCAACCGGCCTGCATCAGCACGTACCAACCCGGCACCGGTTGGCCCTGGTCTTCGCGGATGGGCGCTTCTTGCAGCACACGCACCTGCAGGCCATGCCGCTGGGCCAGGCGGCTCAGGTAAGGCGCCGAATGCGCGTGGCGCAGGCTGGGCAGCAACAGCACATCATGCGCATTGGGCGCGCGCTCGACCGTGAAGGCCAGCCACCCGCCTGGGCGCAGGGCTTGGGCCACGCCTTCAAACACCGCCTCCAGCCGGCCCACGTAAATGAACACGTCGGCGGCGATGACCAGATCGAAGCGCTTCGGAGCGCCGTCCAGGGCCTCGACCACGTCGGCATGCTGCAGCGTGTTGTAGTGCCCGCTGGCACGGGCCTGGGTGATCATGCGTTCTGACAAGTCCACGCCCGTCAGCGAGCCGCAGCAGGGGCGCAACAATGCACCACACAGGCCGGTGCCGCAGCCCAGGTCCAGCGCCGCGTCAAAACGCGCCGCACCCTGGGCTTGCAGCAGTTGCACCAGGCGCTGAGGCCCCTGGTAGCGCAGCGAGGTCACGAGGTGTTGCTGGAAGCTGTCGGCGTAGTCGTCGAACAGGGTTTCGACGTAGGCACGCGGCGGGCGGTCGGGCGCCGCGCCCCCGGTGACGGCGGCCAGAAAGTAACGGTGCAATTCCAGGTCGGCACCCAGTGCGAGGGCGCGCTCGAAACACTGGGCCGCCTCGGGCAGGCGGCGCGCTTCGCGCAGCAGGTTGCCCCGCAGCGACCACGCCTCGGCGATGCCTTCGTCCAAGGCCAGTGCGCGCGTCAACGCGTCCAGCGCCTCGGCGGGTTCACCGAGCTGTCCCAGGCAGCGCGCCAGCGCCACCCAGGTGCTGGGCTCGTTGGGATCGGCCTGTGCAGCGGCCCGCAGGTGGGTGGCTGCGTCTTCAAAACGGCCCTGGTGAAAGCGGGTCAACCCCAGGTTGCTCAGCACCGAAGGTCGGCCGGGTGCCAGCGCCAGCGCGGACTCGAATTCGAGTCCGGCATCGTCCAGCCGGCCGTGCTCGAAGTGGTCTATGCCTCGCAGGAAATGTGCGCGCGCACGCTCTACCGCATCGCTCATGCGCAGGGCTCAGAGCTTGGAAAAATCGGGCTTGCGCTTTTCCATGAAGGCACCAAAGGCCTCGCGGGCGGCGGGCTCGCGCAGCATGCGCCCAAAGTGGGTGGCCTCCGCGTTCATCTGCGCCAGCACCAGCGCGGTCTGGCCCTTTTTCATGAGTTGTTTGGTCTGCAGCAGCGCGCTCATGGGCTTGGCGGCCAGCTTGCGGGCCACGTTCTGGGCGTAGTTGTTGGCCTCTGTCGGTGGCAGCACCTTGTTGACCAGGCCCACTTCGAGCGCGGCTTCGGCCATGAAGGGCTCGCCCAGCAGCAGGGCTTCGGCGGCGCGGTGGTAACCCATCATCTGCGGCACCAGCAGGCTGGAGGCCGCCTCGGGACACAGGCCGAGGTTGACGAAGGGCATGGCGAAGGCAGCGTTGTCGCCGGCGTAGACCAGGTCGCAGTGGAACAGCATGGTGGTGCCTATGCCCACGGCCGGGCCACACACGGCGGCAATCACCGGCTTGGGGAATTGCGCGATGCCGCGCAGGAAGCGGAACACGGGGGCGTCGTCGGACGTGGGCGGCGTGTTCAGGAAGTCGGCGATGTCATTGCCGGCGCTGAACACCGCCTCGTGGCCCTGGAACACCACCACCCGCACGGCCGCGTCGTCTTGGGCGGCGGCCAGGGCGTCGGCCAAGGCCGCGTACATGGCGGCGGTGATGGAGTTTTTCTTGTCGGCGCGGTTGAAGGTGATGGTGCAAATACCGTCTTCGGTGTGGACGAGGATGTCGCTCATGGTTGTCTCTGGGTGTGGCAAAAATCGAAACGCGCAAGTTATCATGGGAAAGCGCTGTATAGAAATACAGGTGCGACACATTGGAGTCATGCCCCCATGAACGAACCGGTCAAGCTCACCGCCCGCCAGCAAGACATCCTGACGCTGATCGAGACCACCATGGCCGACACCGGCGCCCCGCCCACCCGGGCCGAGATCGCCACCGCCTTCGGCTTCAAGTCGGCCAACGCGGCCGAAGAGCACCTGCGCGCCCTGGCCCGCAAAGGGGTGATCGAGCTGGTGGGCAACACCTCGCGCGGCATACGGCTGCGCACCGGCAGCCCCCCCCAGGCCCGGCAAATGCCGCTGGCCCTGCCCGAGTTGCAGCAGCTCACCCTGCCCCTCATCGGCCGCGTGGCCGCTGGCGCGCCCATCCTGGCGCAGGCCCATGTGGAAAGCCGCTTCACGGTCGAGCAGCGGCTGTTCAGCCGCCGCCCCGACTACCTGTTGCGTGTGCGTGGCCTGTCCATGCGCGATGCCGGCATTCTGGACGGCGACCTGCTGGCCGTGCACAGCACGCGCGAGGCACTGCACCACCAGATCGTGGTGGCCCGCCTGGGCGACGAAGTGACCGTCAAACGCCTGGTGCGCCAGCGCGGCCATGTGGAGCTGCACCCGGCCAACCCCGACTTCCGGCCCATCGTCGTGCGGCCAGAAGACGCCTTCGAGATCGAAGGGGTGATGGTCGGCCTGATCCGCAACCTCGGCTGAGGCGCAGCCCATGCTCAAGCGACTGCACCACGCCGCCATCATCTGCTCGGACTATGCCCGGTCCCGGCACTTCTACACCGAGGTGCTGGGCTTGCGGGTGGTGGCAGAAAACTTCCGCGCCCAGCGCCAGTCCTACAAACTGGATCTGGCCCTGCCCGACGGTGGCCAACTGGAGCTGTTCTCCTTCCCCGACGCGCCGCCGCGCCCCTCCTACCCCGAGGCCAGGGGCTTGCGCCACCTGGCCTTCGAGGTGGACGACGTGCTGGCCTGCAAACTGCGCCTCGAATCGCTGGGCGTGGCGGTTGAGGCGGTGCGACTGGACGAATACACCGGGCGACGTTTTGTCTTTTTTGCCGACCCGGACGGCCTGCCGCTGGAACTCTACGAGGCCGCGCGCGACTGAACGTCAACCCCGGCGTTCATCCGTGGCGGCCGGTGCCAACTGGTACTCCAGCAACCAGAAATGCGCGCGTGAAATGAACTGCACCGCATCGGCCATGGGCGCCAGCAGGGCACGCAATTCGGCTTCGTCGGGAAAGTTCTTCAACACCCGGTGCACCGAACCGTCGGGCAGCGGCCGGTGCTGGTAGGTGTTGCCCTGCGCATCGGTTTCGGCGATGGGCAATTCGCGGCACTGGAGGGCCGTGTTGTCCAGCAGCAGCACGCGGGCGCCGGGCAGCAGGTGGCGGTGCAGGCCCCGCAGAAAATCCACCCGCGCCTCGATGGGCACGTGCGAAAACCACAAGCCGGCAAAAGCGGCGTCGAAACGGCCCAGGTCGTCCGGCAAGGCGTACACGTCGGCCTGCCGAAAATGCACCTCTTGAGCGCCGGGCCGCAAGCGCGCAAAGGCCACGGGTTCCTCGTTCGCATCGGTGGCGACGACGGCCTGCGCCCGGGCCGCGATGCCCGGCGTCCAATAGCCGGTGCCACAGGCCAGCTCCAGCACCCGCCGCCCGGCCAGGCGCTCTGGAATGTGGCGCTGGAAAAACGCGATGTCGTCCTGCCTTTCAGGCCGCATGTACACGGCGTCGTAAATGGGGGCGCGGGCGGCGTAATAGGCCAGCATGTCGGAGGAGGTGTGGGGTGTCATGGTGGGTTCGGATGTGGCGCGGTAGCCGACCTCAGCGGGCACCCCATGTGCCACTTGCGCACAAAGCCATCGCCCACCCGAACGGCCAGGGGTTCACAGCCCCAGGCCTCGAAACCGGCCGTCCGGTACAGCGCGATGGCGCCGGCATTGCCGTCCGACACGGTGAGTTGCACCACGGCGATGTGGGGGAGCGCGCGGGCATGGGCCAGCACAGCCTCCACGAGCTGGCGCCCCAGGCCCTGGCCGCGTTGTTCGGGGCGCACGTACATGCCAAACAGCGTGGCCTTGTGGCGCACTTTTTCTCGGCGTTCGAAAGACAGGCCGGCCACGCCCTGAATGTCGTCGCCTGCCACACTGGCCCACACGGCTTCGGCGGCATCGGCGCCCGGGGCCAGGCGGGCTTGCCACCAGGCCAGCGGCAGGGCGGCGCGTTCATCGACGCTGGAGGTGAAGGCATCGGGATGGCGTGCGTAGGCGTCGAGCATCAAGGCGCGGTAGGCCGGGGCATGGCCGGGGGTCAGGCGGACGATGGCCATTCAAAAAATCAGTAGTGAAAACGCAGTTGTGCGATCTGGAGCTCGTCGCCCGATACGCGGTACACCATGCGATGCTCGTCGGTGATGCGGCGGGACCAGAAACCCGAGAGCGCATGTTTGAGCGCTTCGGGCTTGCCCACGCCGCTGAAGGGTTCGCGCTGGATGTCACGAATCAGTTGGTTGATGCGTTGGACCATTTTTTTGTCCTGCTTCTGCCAGTACAGGTAGTCCTGCCAGGCGGCCTCGGCAAACACCAACTTCATTCGGCCAACACCCGCTCCGTGCCCTGGCCAACATTCAACTGTGACACCGCCTTGAGCAGCCGCTTGGCATTGGCAGGGGTGCGCAACAGGTAGGCGGTCTCTTCCAGGGCCTTGTAGTCCTCCAGGGACAACATCACCACCGACTGTTCGCCGTTGCGGGTGATGATCAAAGCCTCGTGGTCGTTGCACACCCGGTCCATGGCGCTGGCCAAATTGGCGCGGGCAGCGGTGTAGGTCATGGCATCCATATTGAACTCCTTTATGTACGCATTAATGTACATATTAGTCTCCCATTTGTTCAACTTCAGTGGAAATCCCGGCTGCTGCTTTCCAGCCCGCCCAGCCAGGGCGTGAGGTTGACCAGGTGCTGGGCGATGAGGTGCATCACCGTGTGCTCGCCCTCCCCGGTCCGCTGCCAGCGCCCATAGACCGCCAACAGCTGTGATTGCAGAAGGGCGTCGCGCTGGCGCTCGCGCAGGGCCTTCCAGACGATGACCTGCACGGTGCCGGTTTCGTCTTCCAGCGTGACGAAGACCACGCCCTTGGCGGTGCCGGGGCGCTGGCGGGTGGTGACCAGGCCACAGGCACGCACCAGGCGGCCGTCGGGGGCATCGCGAAGTTCGGCGGCGGTGCGCAGGCGCTGGGCGGCCAACTGCGGGCGCAGCAAGGCCAAGGGGTGTTGGCGCAGCGTGAGGCCCAGGCTGGCGTAGTCGTGCACCACGGCTTCGCCCTCAGCGGCCTGGGGCAAGGCCAATGCCAACTCGTGCACCGGCGCCTCACGCAGCAGGGCCGGGGCGGCGTGCAAGGCGCTGGCGGCCCACACCTGCTGGCGACGGTGGCCGGCCAGGCTGGCCAGGGCGTCGGCACCGGCCAGGGCTTTGAGGTCGGCGGCGTCGAGCTGGGCGCGTTGGGCCAGGTCTTGCACGTCCTGAGGCATTTCACGCGCACGGGCGGCGGTGATGCGCCGGGCCACGTCGAGCGACAACCCTTTGACCAAAGACAGGCCCAGGCGCACCACAGGCTGTGAAGGATAGGCGGAGGAAGGCTCCAGCACGCTGTCCCAATCGCTCACACACACGTCCACCGGCCGCACTTCCACGCCGTGGCGCTGGGCGTCCTGCACCAGTTGCGAAGGGCTGTAAAAACCCATGGGTTGCGAGTTCAGCAAGGCCGCCAGGAAAGCCGCTGGGTGGTGCCGCTTGAGCCAAGCGCTGCTGTAGACCAGCAAGGCAAAACTGGCGGCGTGGCTCTCAGGAAAGCCGTATTCGCCAAAGCCTTCGATCTGGCGGAAGATGGCCTCGGCGAACTCGGCCGTGTAGCCGTTGGCGAGCATGCCTTGCACCACCTTGTGGTGGAACTTGTCCACCCCGCCCTTGCGCCGCCAGGCGGCCATGGCGCGGCGCAGTTGGTCGGCCTCGCCGGGGGTGAAGCCAGCCGCGATCACCGCGATCTGCATCACCTGTTCCTGGAAGATGGGCACGCCCAGGGTGCGCGCCAGCGCGGGCTTGAGGGCCTCGCTGGGGCAGTCCACCTGGCCGCCCTTGCGCACCAGCTCGCGGCGCTGCAAAAAGGGGTGGACCATGCCACCCTGTATGGGCCCGGGGCGAACGATGGCGACCTCGATCACCAGGTCGTAAAACGTGCGCGGCTGCAGGCGCGGCAGCATGCTCATCTGGGCGCGGCTCTCGATCTGGAACACGCCCACGGTGTCGGCGCGGCAGATCATGGCGTAGGTGGCCGGGTCGTCTTGCGGGATGTCCTGCAGCCGCATGGGCCGGCCCTGCCAGGTGCCCACCATGTCCAGCATGCGGCGCAGGGCGCTGAGCATGCCCAGGGCCAGCACGTCCACCTTCATCAGACCCAGGGCGTCGATGTCGTCCTTGTCCCATTCGATGATGCTGCGCTTGTCCATGGCGGCGGGCACCACGGGCACGGTGGACGTGAGCCGGTCTTGCGTGAGCACGAAGCCGCCGCTGTGTTGTGACAGGTGGCGCGGAAACCCCAGCAGCGTGCGCGTGATGGCCAGCAGTTGGCGCAGGCGGGGCTCGTCCGGGTTCAGGCCGATTTCGATCAGGCGCTCATGCAGCAGCTCGGCGCCGTCCCACCACTGCTGGTGTTTGGCCAGGGCATCGACGGTGGCCAGCGGCAGGCCCAGGGCCTTGCCCACGTCGCGCAAGGCGCTGCGCGGGTGGTAGGTGGCCACGGCGGCGGCCAGCGCCGCGCGGTGGCGGCCGTATTTGTCGTACAGGTACTGCACGATCTCCTCGCGCCGCTGGTGCTCGAAGTCCACATCGATGTCGGGCGGCTCGTTGCGTTCCTTGCTGATGAAACGCTCGAACAGCAGGGTGGATTGCGCCGGGTTGACCTCGGTGATGCCCAGGCAGTAGCAGACCACCGAGTTGGCGGCCGAACCCCGGCCCTGGCACAGGATCTGGCGGCGGCGGGCCTCGGCCACCACGTCGTGCACGGTCAAAAAGTAAGGCTCGTAGCGCAACTCGGCGATCAGGGCCAGCTCCTTCTCCAGTTGCGCGCCCACCTCGCTCGGCACACCCTGCGGGTAGCGCTCTGCCGCGCCGCTCAATGCGAGCCGGCGCAGGTGGCTGCTGGGGGTTTCACCGCGCGGCACCACCTCGTGCGGGTATTCGTAACGCAGTTCGGTCAGTTCGAACTGGCACAAGTCGGCGATACGCTGCGTTTCGGCCAGCAGTTCACACGGGTAGATGAGCGACAGGCTCAGGCGGCCGCGCAAATGGGCCTCGGCGTGGGGGCTCAGGGCAAAACCGCAATCGGCCACGGGACGGTGTTCGCGGATGGCGGTCATCACGTCCAGCACCGGCTTGCGGCTGCGCACGTGCATGAGCGCACCGCCAGCGGCCACCAGGGGCAGGCTGGCAGCCTGGGCGGCGGCCGTCAAGCGATCCAGCCACAAGGCATCGTCCAGCCGGCGGTGCAAGGCCACGCCCAGCCAGGCGCGGCCGGCAAAGCGCTGGCCCACCCAGCGCGCGGCGGCCTCGATGTCAGTCGGGCCGCTGCCGTGGGATTCGTCGGCCAGGTCGCGCCAGGGCAACAGCAAGGCCAACACGTCGTCCAGCGGGGCATCCACCAGCGGCGCTTGTTGCCAGTGCAGGTGGTAGCGCTCGCGCCCGCGCTGTTCGCGGCTGCGCGCGGCGGTGATGAGCTCGCACAGCTGGCCGTAGCCCCGGCGCGTGCGCGCCAGCAGCACCAGGGTGAAACCGCCACAGGCCAGCTCGGGGGCGCTGACCCGCAGTTCGGTGCCTATGAGCAGTTTCAGGCCCGCGTCCTTGGCGGCCAGGTGGGCGCGCACCACGCCGGCCATCGAACATTCGTCGGTGATGGCCAGGGCGTTGTAGCCCAGCGCGACAGCACGCGCCACCATCTCGTCGGGGCTGGAGGCGCCGCGCTGGAAGCTGAAGTGGCTCAGCGCGTGGAGTTCGGCGTAGGCGGGCAGCATGGATGTCAGCCATAAATGCCGTGCAGAAACCAGGCCGGGTTTTTGCCGTGCTGGAGAAAAATCCACACCAGCCCCGCCTGGGGACTCAGGGCCACGTGGTAATCGCGCTGCGCCGGCGGGGCATCACAACGCTCGTCCACCCACCAGCCGGTTTCAATGCGCTGTGGCCCGGCCAGCAGTTGCAGCGGGCCTTGGTAGACCGGGCGGTCCTGCACCACCGCGAGGCGCACAGGCTCGCGCAGCAGCCAAGGGGGCTGCCAGGCCAGCGTGGGCGGCAAGGCGGGCGCGGTTGGCTGCCGGGCTGCACTGGCCGGTGACCAGCGTGCCATGGCCTCGGGCCGGTGATCGGCACACAGCTGCCCTTGCAACACCTGTTGTGGCCCCAGCCGGGCCGCCAGGCGCTCCAGCAACTGCCCCCAGGCTTCGCCGCCGGCCGGGCGCTCACCGGGCAGCAGGCTCAGCGAGGTGGTGGGCAGCGGCGCCACCTCGTCGGCCACCAGCCGCAGGGCCGTGGCCGGGGCGGCCAGGGTGGTGCGCGCCAGGTGTTCGGCCAGCAGGCGCGTGAGGTGGACCATGTCTCGGGTGGCGTGGGCGGTGCGCAGTGCCAGCTGGCCACCGCGCAACTCGCTGCGGCGCACCCGGTCGTGCTCCCAATGCAGGGTGAAGGCCAGCACGCCCGATTGGCGCGCGGCCAGCCAGGCCAACAAGGCGTTCAGCAGGCGCTGGGCGCCGAACAGCAGGCCCTGGGCGTGTTCGACGGCGCTGGGGCATTCCAGCCGGTGTTCAAAACGCTCGGGCAGGCTGACCCAAGGGTGGCTCTCGGCGCGCTGGCCATGGGCCTGGTCAAGCGCATTCAACAGATCGGCACCAAAGCGCCTGGCCAGGCCATCGCGTGGCAGGGCGCGCACATCGCCCAGCGTGCGGCAACCCAGCTGGTGCAAGGTGGGGGCGTGGGGACGGGCTGCGCTCAGGTGGCCCAGTGGCAAGGCGTCCAGGGTGGCGGCCAAGCGCCGGATGCCACAGCCGGTGGCGGGCAGCAACGGCGCCGGCTCGGCACCCCCATCAAGCTGACGCAACAAGGCCAGGGCCGCCAGGGCCGTGGGTGCGGTGGCCAGGGCCTGTGCCCCGGCGCCACCCGCCTGGGCGCGCAAGCGCTGCAGCAGCGCGCGCCGGCCGCCAAACAGGCGTTCGCTCATCGACACCTCCAGCAGCACGGCCTCGTCGAGCAGGCACACACGCGGCGTCCATTGCAAGGCCCACCAGGCCAGGGGCAGCACGGCCTCAGGCGAAGGCGTGGCGGGGCTGGGCAACAGGGCGATCCACCACATGGGGGCGTGCTGGGGCAGCAGATGGGAGGGGCAGGCGGCGCAGGCAGGCCATCACCGGCAATTCGGCCGCCAGGGTGATGGGCCGGTCCATGGGCGGGCCACGGCGTTTGAACACCTGGGCCGACACACGCCCCATCGCGCTGCTCAACAGCAGCCGCAGCGGTGCGGGTGAGGCCTGCTGCCGGGCCGCGTCCGCGCGCAAGGCAAACAGGAGTGGGCCGGCGTGTTGCGCCGCGCTGGGCAGGGCGGCGCGTGCGGCCAGGTGCAGGCGGCGCAGTTGCTCGGGCCGGGCCTCGGGCAACCAGGCCAGCAGCGCCCCCGCCGTGGCGCTGCGCAGCACCTGCTCGGCGACCCACAAACGTTCGTTGTGCTGGGCCGTGTCCACCCACAACAGGCGATCGGGGGCCACGCCCTGCGCCGCCAGCGCGGCCAAGTGGGGTGGGTGGGGCGCCCCCACCAGCACCAAGGGCCCATGTCGCTGGGCCAGGCACAGCGCGGGCAGCAACAGGCGCCACGCGTGCTCGGTGGCCGGGGGCTGCAAGAGTTCGATCAGCTCACCGGTGGGCCAGCCGCGACCGGGCAGCTCGTCGTCCAGGGCCCCATGGCCGCTGGGAACGACCGGCAACACGCCGCCCGCCCAGGCATCGCCCCGCCAGACGCCGGGCAGGGCAAGCGATGGCGCAGACGACAACAGGGCAACGGGCATGGCAAACAGAACAGGGCTGAAAATACTGTTTGTTTATACAGTATTTTCAGCCTTGCGGCCAGCCGGACACCCAGGGCTTATTCGATGTCGCCCATGATGCTTTGCAGGTAGTTCTGTGTGCCCACCTTGGCCAGCAGCTCGATCTGGGTTTCGAGGAAGTCCACGTGCTCCTCGGTGTCGTCGAGGATCTCCTGCAGCAGATCACGCGAGACGTAATCGCGCGCCGATTCGCACTGCGCGATGCCGGCCTTGATGGTGGCCTGGGCGCCCTGCTCCAGCGCCAGATCGGAGGCCAGGATCTCCGGCACGTCCTCGCCGATGTTCAGCTTGCCCAGGTCCTGCAGGTTGGGCAGGCCGTCGAGCATGAAGATGCGGTCCATCAGCTTGTCGGCGTGTTTCATCTCGCCAATGGACTCGGCGTATTCCTTCTTGGCCAGCTTGTCGAAACCCCAGTGCTTGAGCATGCGGTAGTGCACAAAGTACTGGTTGATGGCGGTGAGCTCGTTCTTGAGCTGCGCTTGCAGGTGCGCAATGACTTGGGGATCGCCTTTCATGCGGGGCTCCTGGGTGTGGGGTGGACAGTGCTGCAAGTGTAGGACGCCGTGAGGCCAGATGATGTCTTCATTTGCAAATGCGAATCGTTCGCATATACTGACACCACGGCCCAGCCAGCCGCCGCGCGGCCCCACCCAGGAGATGTCCATGCACACCCACCCCGCCCCCCACACCGATGGCGAGTACGACATGCCCAGCGTCGAAGCCCTGCTTGCCGGCACCCTGGCCCTGATGACGGGCCACGCCCAGAGCGCCTGCGCTCAGCAGCGGGGGCTGATGGCCCAGAAAATCGGCGCCAACCTGTGTGTCCTGGCCCACCACCCGGCCTTGTCGGCCAACTTCAAGGCGGTGGCGGATCGCATGCGCGCCCATTGGGCGGTGTTTGCCCAGCCCTTCGCCGAATCAGCCCATCCATGGACCGCCAGCACCACCCGGCTGCAATGACGGGGCCGACCATGACGCAGGCCATCTGCACCGAACACACCGCCTTGCTGCGCATGTGGGGGCGCCTGCAAAACCGTCTGAGCGCGCAGTGCCAGGCCCAGGCCCAGACGCTGGAGGCACTGGCATCGGAGGTCTTGCGCTTGCGCGCCGACCTGCTGATCACCCGCACGGCGCTTTATTGGGGCATGGCCCCGGGCCGCGCGGCCATGATGAAGCGCCCGCTCCAGCGGGCCACCCCACCGTCAGCTGCTCCGTCGGCGGCCGATGGGGTGCTGTGTCGCACCGCGTGCGAGGGACACGCCCACCACTGGCTCGACGACGACCACGCCTGCGCGCGCACCGGCCAGGCGTGCCATCGGCTGACCCGCGCAGGGTGAAAAAAGAGGACTCAGCCCAGGTTGACGGCCAGGTGCGGCGCCGACTCGTTGCGCAAATGGGCCACCGGGGCCACCGACCGGCATTCCGACCAAATGTTGCGCGCGCTGCATTCGCACTTGCCACACTGGGTGGCCACACCCAGCTCGAGCTGGATGTCCTCGAACGCCTGCCCCGCACGGGCACAGCGCTCAATGGTTCGGTCACTGACCCGATGGCACACACAAACGATCATCACCCAGCTCCGAAAAACTTAGCGAATGATAATCGTTCTTATTAAATTTGGCAACAAACCCCATCCGCGCTGTCAAACACCACCATTCTTCAAGCCCGCGCCCGCGCCGCCCGCCGGTGGGCGAGCTTTTCGGCGTACATGCGCTTGTCGGCCACGGCTAGCAGTGGCGCCATGTCGTTGCCGTCCGACGGGAACAGCGCCCAGCCCACGCTGGCGCCTGTCGCCACGGAAATGCCCAGCGGCAAAAAGGGCTTGCCCAGCACGCCACGCAGCTTGGCGGCCATGCCGTCGAGGTCGGTGTCGGCATTGACTTTGTCGATGATGAGCGCGAACTCGTCACCGCCCACCCGGGCACAGAAGTCGCTGGCGCGTATGACTTTCTGCAGGCGGCTGGCCACGGTTTGCAGCAACACATCGCCCACCGCATGGCCATGGCGGTCGTTCACGGGCTTGAAATCGTTGAGGTCGATGGACATGACGCCAAAACGGCTGCCCTCGCGCTCGGCCAGGCTACGGGTGCGCACAAACACCTGCTCGAAGTAGCGCCGGTTGGCCAGGCCGGTGAGTTCGTCGTGCATGGCCATGTGGCTCATGTACTCCTTGGTACGGCGCTGCTCCTCCACCGCATCCTTGAGGCGCTCGTTGAGGTTGATCGCCTCGATGGCTGTGACCGAAACGCGGCGCGCCTTGATCAGCACCACCGCCAGCCAGACCACCGCCATGACCGCCAGCAGCAGGTGGAAGTCGTCGCCGCTGACCACGAAGGCGTGTCCGTTGTACAACACCATGGGGGCCATGCCGATCAGGCCCAGCGTGATGTAGTAGGCCGGCACCACGGCATAGCTCAGCGCCCCCACCGTCACCACCGTGGCAACGATGAGGAAAAGAAACGCGACCTCGGTGTGCAAGCCCGCCCGCGGCAGCATGAACACCGACGCGCCGCACAACAGCGCCACCAGCGCGCCCAGCGCCATGCGCCAACGCAGCAGGCGGCGCGCCATGGCCACCGTCTCCAGCGACTGACCGTGGACCCAGGCCTCGTAGAAAATCACCGCCACCGAGGCCAGCACCAGGGCCGAGAACCAGGCCATCAGCCAGGTGTCGCCCACGCCCGCCGAACGCAGCACCACCGCGATCAGCACGCCGGCCACGACGATGCTGAACATGTTGCCGGCGGCATGTCCAAAAAAGATGCGGATGCGCTCCAGCAGGGTCCGGTCGGCCAGCGTGGGCACATCCTCGGGGTGGATGTCGGTCATGGAGGGGGGTGGGTCGCCAAACATCGGGAAAACAGGTGAGCCGGATTATGTCCCGCCGGCCGACCCGAGCAGGGCCTGAAAAGAGCGGTGGACGGGGGCTTTCTGTGCGGATGCCGACCGACGGCACCCCAAACCTCGCGCCAGGGCCCAGGCCAATGCCCACGGCGTCCCGAGCCGAACATGCACCCGTGAATAATCGCGGCCATGCCCACCCACCGCCCCCTGCTCCCATGTCTGATCACGCTGCTGACCTGCCTGGTCGGTCTGCTGTCCACCCAGCCTGCGCAGGCCCAGTCACCTGATGGCGCGGCATCACCCTCCCGCCCGCGCGTGGCGCTGGTGCTCTCCGGCGGGGGCGCGCGCGGCTTCGCTCACGTCGGCGTGTTGAAGGCACTCGAAGCCGCCCGCGTGCCGGTGGACATGGTGGTGGGCACCTCCATGGGCGCCATCATCGGCGGCCTGTACGCCACCGGCATGAGCGCCGACGAGCTGGAGCGCGAGCTGCTGGCGGTGGAATGGAGCGCGCTGTTCAACACCCGGGAGCCGCGCCAGCTGCTGTCGCAGCGGCGCAAGGAGGAGGACTTCGAATTCTCCCCCGTGCTGCAGCTGGGTTTTCGCGACGGCGAGTTCCGCCTGCCCACCGGCGCGGTGTCCAGCCGCTCGCTGGAAATGCTCTTGCGACGCTACACCCTGGGCACCCGCGCCCTGCCCCACTTCGATGCCATGCCGACACCATTTCGCGCCGTGGCCACCGACATGGAAAGCGGCCAGGCCGTGGTGCTGAGCCGGGGCGACCTGGCCGCCGCCATGCGCGCCAGCATGTCGGTGCCCGGTGTCTTCGCGCCACTGGAGCTGGACGGCCGCCTGCTGGGCGACGGCGGCCTGGTCAACAACCTGCCGGTGGACGTGGCGCGCGCGCTTGGAGCGCAAGCCGTGATCGCGGTCAACATCGGCACGCCGCTGGCCGGACGCGAGAGCCTGGGCAGCGTGATCGGGCTGACCGCCCAGATGCTTAACATCCTGACCGAGCAAAACGTGCAGCGCAGCCTGGCCAGCCTCGGGCCGCACGACCTGCTGGTGGCGCCCGCGCTGGGCCGGCTCACCTCGGGCGACTTCGACAAGGCCGGCGATCTGGTCGCGCTCGGGCTCGACGCCGGCCAGCGTGCCAGCCCCGCGCTGGCCCGCTTTGCGGTGGACGCGGCGCAGTACGCCGCCTGGCGCGCACAACGCCAGCGATCCAGCGGCGCCCATGCCTTGCCGGCCCAACTGGCCTTTGTGGACGTGGAAGGTGTCAAGCCCGAGCGGGTGCAGCGCCTGCGCACCCAGATCGAGGCCGCCAGCGGCCAGCCCATGGACCCGGCCCGCGCCGAACAAGACCTGCAGCGCCTGGCGGCCAGCGGCGACTACATGCGCGCCGACTACCGCCTGGCCCAACGCGCCGACGGCGAAGGCCTGGTCTATCAGCTCACCGAAAAGGACTGGGGCCGCAACCATTTCCGCCTGGGCCTGGACCTGCGCACCGACTTCCGTGGCTCGGGCGATTTCAACCTGCGCCTGAGCCACAACCGGCACTGGGTCAACGACCAGGGTGCGGAGTGGCGCAACCGCGTCCAGCTCGGCGAAAAAAGTGGCTTCTACTCCGAGTTCTTCCAGCCGCTGGACCGCAGCGCCGACTACTTCGTCTCCGCCCATCTCGACCACTGGCTGCGCCGCTTCGACATCTACGGCGACGACGAAAAGGTGGCCGCCGTCTACCGCCGCCGCGAAACCCGCATCGGCCTGGACCTGGGCACCGAACTGGGCCGCGACGGCGCGTTTGGCGATGCCCGCCTGGGCTGGTTCGGGGCCCGCCGTGTGACCATTCCCGACGTGGTGGCCGGCTTGCGTGGCGATGACCTGTCGCGTGTGGGCTGGACCGAACAAGGCCTGCGCTTGGGCCTGGTGTCCGACCAACTGGACCACGCCAACTTCCCGCTGTCGGGCTACCGGCTGCGTTTCGATGCCGTGACCGGCAGGCGCGACCTGCTGGGGCAGGAGCAGGGCTTTCACCGGCAGGATGTCACCGCCACCCACGTCAGCACCTTTGGGCGGGACACCTACAACCTGCACCTGCGCCTGGCACGGGCCAGCTCGCTGCCGCTGGGAGCCATCGACGAATACTCGCTCGGCGGCTTCCAGCAGCTCTCGGGCTACCGCGTGGGCCAGGTGGTGGGCAACAACCTGGTGTTCGGCCGCCTGGGCTACTACCGCCGGCTCGACCTCAACCCCGGCATCGCCCGCGCCCTGTTTGCCGGTGCCTCGCTGGAGCTGGGCAACGCCTGGGCCAAAAACAGCGCCATGCGCCTGGGCGACCTGCGCCTGGGCAGCAGCGTGTACCTGGGCGCCGATACCGCGGTCGGCCCGGTCTACCTCGCCCTGGTCCACGCGCCCAAGGGCTTCACCGGGGTCTACTTTTTCCTTGGCAGACCTTGACCGGGTTTTCAGCGCCGGGCCGCCCCAAGCTGAAAACGCACCCCCTCGGGGGGCAGCGATCCGCGCAGCGGCGCAGCGAGGGGGCCCATCACTCTTTGAAATAGACCACCTGGTGTGAGGTGGCCAGCATCACGCCGGCCTGGTTCCAGACCTGCGCAGTCTGGTCGAAGAAACCGTTGCGGAACTCCTGCGCCTGGGCCTGGCCGAGCAGGTAGTCGGTAGCGGTGGCCGCCAGTTCGGCGTTGCCGGCGTGGAAGTACACGGTGATGGACACCGTGCCGGCCGGCACCTGCGCCGCGCGGCGCAGCCACACACGCGGGAAAAACACGTCGCACATGGCCGCCAGCGCGGGAAAGTCCAGCCCACGCGCGGGTTCGTCGCGCATCCACAGCTGGGTCAGGCTGCTGTGGCCGCCGCCGTCCCACACATGGGGCACCGGGCCGGTGATGGGGCGCATGTCGTAGCGGCTGAGCCATTCCACGCCCTTGAACATCACACGGCGCTCCAGCGTGCCGGGCGCGGGCACGGCGGGCATGGGCGTGTCGCTCTGGCTCCAGGTTTCGCGCCGCGCCGCCGTCACGGCCGTGGCCGTGGTGGTCACCACCGGCAGACCGGCAGGGTCGTTCTGCAGCAACGTCACGGTCCAGTGCTGGGTGGAGCGGTTGGTGCGCACCGGCGTCACCTGCAGCTCGAACGGCCCCTCGGTCAGGGCACCGGCGTAGTTGACGGTGAGCGAGAGCGGTTCACCCAGGCGCTGCGGGTGGTCCATGATGGCCCGCACGATCGCTGCGGCCGTGATGCCGCCGAAGGGCCCGACCATGTTCCAGTAGGCGGCGCTGGTGTGGCCGGTGAAGTGGCCCGGCGCATCTTGCGACAGCGCCAGAGCGGCGTCAAAAGGGTGTGAGGTGTGTGGCTTGCTCATGCGGCAAGTTTGCCAGCCCCACACCCCGGTGCGCTGTCACACACGCTCAAAAATGCCGGCCGCGCCCTGCCCCATGCCCACGCACATGGTCACCATGCCGTACTTCTTGTTGTGGCGGCGCAGGGCGTGCACCACGGTGGCCGAGCGGATGGCGCCGGTGGCGCCCAGCGGGTGGCCCAATGCAATGGCACCGCCCATGGGGTTGACCTTGGCCGGGTCCAGACCCAGGGTGTTCATCACCGCCAGCGATTGCGCAGCAAAGGCCTCGTTGAGCTCAAACCAGTCGATGTCGTTCTGGTTCAGGCCGGCATTTTTCAACGCCGCCGGAATCGCCTCGACCGGGCCTATGCCCATGATGTGCGGCGGCACGCCGCGCGAGGCGTAGCTCACAAAACGCGCCAGCGGCGTGAGGTTGTAGCGCTTGAGCGCAGCCTCGCTCACCAGGATCAACGCGCCCGCGCCGTCGCTGGTCTGCGAGCTGTTGCCCGCCGTCACCGAGCCGCGCGCGGCGAACACCGTGCGCAGCTTGGCCAGGCCGTCGAGAGTGGTGTCGGGGCGCGCGCCTTCGTCCAGGCGGATGGTGCGGGTGGACGTGGACACCTCGGCGCTGGCCAGGTCCACGCTGCGCTCGGTCACGTCCACCGGGGTGATCTCGTCGCTGAATTCGCCGTTCTGCATGGCGATGACGGCACGCTGGTGCGACTGCAGGGCAAAGGCATCCTGCGCCTCGCGCGAGACCTTCCACTGCTGGGCCACCTTCTCTGCGGTGAGACCCATGCCGTAGGCGATGCCGTAGCTCTCCACATCGTCGGTGTTGCTGAAGATGGCAGGCGAGAGGCTGGGCGCATTGCCCATCATGGGCACCATGCTCATGCTCTCGACGCCAGCGGCGATCATCACGTCGGCCTCGCCCACGCGGATGCGGTCGGCCGCCATGGCCACGGCCGACAGGCCCGAGGCGCAGAAGCGGTTGACGGTGATGCCACCCACGCTGTTGGGCAGGCCGGCCAGAATGGCGCCGATGCGCGCCACGTTCAGGCCCTGCTGGGCCTCGGGGATGGCGCAGCCAGCGATCACGTCCTCAATGGCCTTGGGGTCCAGCGAGGGCACCTGGGCCACGGCGGCCTTGAGGGCGTGGGCCAGCAGGTCGTCCGGACGCAGGTGGCGGAAGGCGCCCTTGTGCGAGCGGCCGATAGGCGTGCGGGTGGCGGCGACGATGTAGGCGTCTTGAAGTTGTTTGCTCATGGTTTTGCTCCTTCAGCGGTGTCTGGCTCCTTCCCCCTCCGGGGGAAGGCTGGGATGGGGGCAGCCCCCGCCAACATGTCGAGTTGATGGCGGATAGCGTTCAGTACGCCATCGAGGTTCTGGAACGGTGCGTTGGACGGGAAACGCAACACCTCAAAACCTTGTGTTCGGAAAAACGCATCGCGGGCCAGGTCATAAGCCTGGTTCTCGGCATGCTGCGAGCCATCCAGCTCGACGATGAGCTTCGGATCGAGGCAGGCAAAGTCGGCGATGTAGTTGCCCAAGGGATGTTGGCGCCGGAACTTGGCACCCAGTTGCTCGCCACGCAGCCCCATCCACAGCTTGCGCTCGGCATCGGTCATGTCCCGGCGCAGGGCGCGGGCGTTGATCCTGGCTTTGGGCGTGGCTTGGTGTTGCATGGTTGTGCTGGCTGGCGGTAAGCCCCCACCCCTACCTTCCCCCAGAGGGGGAAGGGGTCGGGCACGCACTCCGAAGAGGTGCCGTGCTCCTTCCCCTTCTGGGGGAAGCCTGGGTTGGGGACATACACGTCAGAATCATCTGGTCAATTCCGCACCGGCTTGCCCGTGTTCAGCATGCCCAGAATGCGCTCTTGTGTTTTGGGGTGCACGATCAGCGAGCAGAAGGCCTGGCGCTCCAGCGTCATCAGGTAGTCCTCGCTCACCAGCGTGCCGGGCTCGACGTCACCGCCCGTCACCACGTTCGCGATCAGCGAGGCGATGTGGAAATCGTGCTGGCTGATGAAGCCACCGTCGCGCATGTTGACCAGGCTGCCCAGAATGGTGGCCTTGCCCGAGCGCCCGGCCACCGGGAACAGGCGCTTGTGCGGCGCGCGCCAGCCGCCGTTGAACAGCGCCTTGGCCTCGTTGATGGCCACGAACAGCAGCTCGTCCTTGTGCGGCACGATCACGTCGGAGTGCAGCACATAGCCCAGCTTGCGCGATTCGAGCGCGCTGGTGCCCACCTTGGCCATGGCGGCAGCGGTGAAACCTTCCGTGAGGAAAGGCAGCAAGTCCTTGCCCGTGGAAGCCTCGGCGTTTTCGGCCGCACGGCGAGCAATAAAGGTGAGGCCACCAGCGCCGGGCACCAGGCCCACACCCACTTCCACCAGGCCGATGTAGCTTTCCATGTGCACCACGCGGCGGGCGCTGTGCACCGCCAGCTCGCAGCCACCACCCAGCGCCAGGCCACGCACGGCGCTGACCACCGGCACCGTGGCGTAGCGCAGGCGCAGCATGGTCTGCTGCATGAAGCCTTCGGCGTCTTCGATGGCCGCCACGCCCACGGCCATGAAGGCCGGCAGCATGGCCTGCAGGTCGGCGCCGGCGCTGAAGGGCTCGTCGCCCGACCAGATCACCAGGCCCTGGTAATCCTTCTCGGCCAGCTCGATGGCGGCCATCAGGCCTTCGCAAACCTCGGGGCTGATGGCGTGCATCTTGGTCTTGATGCTGAAGAGGAGCACCTCGCCGTCCAGCGTCCAGGTGCGCTGGCTGTCGTTCTCGGCTATGGTCGTGCCAGCGGTCTCGAACTTCGGCCCGGCCTCGCCCAGCAGCAGCTCGGGGAAGTGCTGGCGCTGGTAGACGGGCAGGCTGCGGCGGGCTTCAAACTGGCCCTTGGCCGGGTTCCACGAACCCTGCGCGGTGTGCACGCCACCGGCCTCGGCCACCGGGCCCTTGAACACCCACTCGGGCAGCGGTGCAGTACACAGAGCCCGTCCGGCGTCTATGTCTTCCTGCACCATCTTCGCCACCTCGAGCCAGCTGGCCTCCTGCCACAGCTCGAAGGGGCCCTGCTTCATGCCAAAGCCCCAGCGCATGGCCTGATCGACGTCGCGTGCGGTCTCGGCAATCGAGGCCAAATGCACGGCGGCGTAGTGAAAGCTGTTGCGCAGGATGGCCCACAGGAATTGCCCCTGCGGCCCCTCGGCGTTGCGCAGCAGCTTGAGGCGCTCGGCGGCCGGGCGCTTGAGCATGCGCGCGTAGACCTCGTCCGACTTTTCGCCAGCGGGCACATAGTCCTTGCTCGCCAGGTCGAAGCGCAGCACGTCGCGGCCCACCTTCTTGTAGAAGCCGGCCTTGGCCTTCTGGCCCAGGTGGCCCATCTCGATGAGGGTCCCCAGCACCTCGGGCGTGCCGAAACTGCCGTAGAACGGGTCGGTGGCCAGGCTCAGGTTGTCCTGCAGCGTCTTGACCACGTGGGCCATGGTGTCCAGGCCCACCAC